>NZ_CP054044.1:2781797-3090885 GCF_013282745.1 Yersinia bercovieri ATCC 43970 | reverse complement strand
CTAGCCAGTTGTGAATAGGCCGTTTTTATATTCAACGCACCATTAATACGACGTTGTCTATCACTGCCAGTTATCCCCACTGAGTACCCTTTATTGTCATCCCAGCGCCCCTGATAAGTGCTGCCTAATGTCATATTGCCATTGGCGCGCTGCATTCGCCCACTGAGTGACCCTTGACCTAATGGTAGGTTAATACCAACATAGATTGCACTCTGCCCCTGCGAGGTAGATTGGAAACTCAGCGTCGTAGTCACCCGGCCAAATTGCTCGCTCGCAGAAAAAGTTTGGGAAACAGTGTCGGCCGCCTGATAATAGCTATTATTAGACAGCACATAGGAGAATGCGCCCCACCGCGGATGCGCCCATGTTACGGCTGCCGAGGTGGAATTTTGTAATTTCCCGTATATTAAGTCCTGCAGATTATTGTTACTGCTCAGGGCATTATCCGGCGACCAGTAATTAGCTGAATTGTATACCGTCGATAATGAAGCACTTAAATTGCCAGTCATTGCCAGTTGGTTCTGCAACATAAACTGATATCCCTGACCCGCATCCTGGGTATTGGTATAACTTGCCGCCGCTGAAAACCAGCCATTAGCTAAATCGCTATAAAGGTTTTGCACACTGATATTCTGATAATCAGTAGAAATTAGTCCGGCAGACGTCATACGAAAAGAGTTCGCCGGGTTAAACGATATTTCGCCCGAAACCAAGAGTGGCGACTGACCTTTATCATCAAGCAACGTATTCCGATAGCGACCTATCGCCAATTGGTGTGTGGCGGCCTGCTGCTCAAAATTCGGGTCAAGAGCATTGGATACGGTGAAATGCTGCCGTGTACCATCGTCTTCAATTATATCGACGTCAGTCACGACGCCACTGGAAAAGTTACTGATATTAGATAGCGAAAATGGCCCTGGCGCGACAACAGTTCGGTAAATAACTCGCCCACGCTGACGGATTTCAATAGTGGCATTGCTATTCGCTATCCCTTCAATTGGCACCGTGAGCTGCGTATTATTCAACTGAGCATTATCGGAATATAACTGAACACCCGCGACTGGCAGACCAGAATATGTATCGCCGACCAGAGCAAATTCACCCAGTTGCACAACAGATTTTAATGACTCCACAGCACGCAATGCGTAAGTTTCCTGATTGTCGTAACTGTTGATTCCTTGGTTATAAGTGTAGGCGCCACGGTTTCGCAGTACCCAGTTATTAACGTTGATACCCGGCTCAAATTGTCCTTGAAACAGATTGAGGCTATCGTTGTTGCTCTCGAAGCGCTGACCAAATAAGTTATAGTTAAGCAATAATGCGTGACCACCCTGTTGGTAATCACTGCCTTCCATTTCAGGATCAAAAGCTTCTTGCGGTAATGTCATTTCCACCCGAAATTGGCCGGGAAATAGCTTAACAGTCACCCCAGGCCATAATGTGTCAATATTTTCGCAACCATTATCACTGTTTTTATGGCGTAACTTCAGTCCCATCAATAACTGTTTATCCGCACATAATTTGCCTTCACCATCAAACGTCGCGGTGACAGAGTAGGTTTTATTGGCATTGATAATAATGGTGACATCATGCTGACCCGGTAAAAATTTATCCTGTGTACTGAAAAATTCAGCTAATTTCGCTGAGAAGCCCAAACCTTCCAATGTTTTTATATCAAACGCCACTGCCCCCTCTTTAGTCGCGGAGAGAGCCGCAACGGGAAAAAGAGACAATATAAACGCGATAAGCGGGAACGAAATACGACAGGCAAACAAAATAGCGCCCCGAAAATAAGATGAAGAAATAAGTTTTATTAATGGATGGTACAGACAAACATTATCAAGATATCGAATATCACTCTCGGTTTAGTCTCTTCTGTTCGTTTCTTGAATAAAAAACACAAGACGATTTAACCAAAAAAACCCTGTGTATATGCAAACTTCATCAGCTAAATGGCAAAAGAGAATTTCAATTTGAGATATAGGGGCGGATAAATTCTGCCC
Organism: Yersinia bercovieri ATCC 43970; assembly: GCF_013282745.1. Classification (NCBI taxonomy): domain Bacteria; kingdom Pseudomonadati; phylum Pseudomonadota; class Gammaproteobacteria; order Enterobacterales; family Yersiniaceae; genus Yersinia; species Yersinia bercovieri. The sequence continues at coordinate 3,088,882 of NZ_CP054044.1, read as the reverse complement.
CTATATCTCTATCGTTAGGTAGGCAAGGACTAGATACCAAAGGCGAAGTTCATCGTCATTGAGCCGTCGATCTCTGCATCTTCAGTGATCGGCCCGCCCATGGTGGTGGTTCCTGCCAGAATCGGGCTTACTGTAATGTCAGCGGTAAACACTTTGCCGACACTTTGGGTATTGGCTGCAGAAGACCAACCGGTGCGTAAACCTGTTGTCAGGTTAGCGGTGGTGGCCGCTGCAAAGGTGGTGGTGGCGGAGGAGAACACATTAGAGACTTTACCGTCCACAGTACCATTCTTCATCTGCGCATTGTAATAACCGATTTTACCAGTGCCATTCACGTTACCCAATCCGAAGTTAGTTGTACCTGCAACACTTGCAGAAGCCGTGCGGTTATCAATGGGGGTAAAGTTTAGATAAGTTTCTGCATCACAGTTTACCGTCCAATGTTTAGTTATTGGCGTCAAGGCAGTCGTGGCGGTGCCTGATTTAACTAAAGATGAAGATAGGTTACCAAAGTCATATACGCCGTCATCTGGCGCAACGATGGTGCAGCTTGGCACTGTCAAGCTACCTACTACTTTTAATTCCGCAGTAGGTGCGTCTGCATTGGCAGCATTAATACCAAAAATTAAAGAGGAGAGTACGGTAATTTGGGCCAGTTGCTTTTTCATTTTAATAATCCTGATATGAAATGTATCGTATTTCGATACTTAATCGACCTATAGGCTGACGCCTGCGGCTTAATTTCATTTATTATCTGTTAATGCAGAAAATATATGAATTAATTAACAATGAAGTTATTAGACGATTTAAGAGTTTCCTTGTATATAAGATAAGATGTCGATCTTGTGTGGGAATATTCCTACGTCGCGGTTATTTACCGTCCTACGCGGGTTTTATTTATCCAAAAAATAATTACCTCACTAACTACATGACAATTAAATAGTAGATTTATTGATCAATTTATTTTATTAAAAGATAACCTTGAAATTTGTAATTCCACAATAAGCATATTGAATCAGCACCTTGCTGACAAAATCCCCATTTATACTCCACATTTTATTATTTTATATTATGGCAATTCTTAATGGATTATTATCTTAGGTTCGATGTAGGCACCTCAAAAATAAAGTGATGCTCATTGATGCCCATTTCAATAAATGTTTTATCGCATCCGGTGAGACATCCCATCTGATGGTGATAAAAGATCACGCGGATTTATCCCCTAACCAGGCAAACTTAGTGTGATAAGGATCGCTGAATTTTTTTTCTATAAGTGCTTGAATAATGGCAGAGTGCGAGGGGTTTCCCTCCGCTGAAAGAATATCTCCTCGGGTGTTTTCGAGGCGGCCTTTTCAACCGCTCATGTCTCTCTCCATGAAAGGGTTGCGAACATGGCCCCTTTTGCGGCATGTTTACAACAACACCTCCCTGCTTTAGACGTTCGAATGATCACTTTGTGAGCAACCTGATGATTAAGTGGCTGTGGAAAGCAAATCAACCGCAAGCGGAGATACTTGCACAGTGGCGCGAAGCCCTGGATATCCCCTTGTTAGCGCCGTTGAATGAGCAGGAGCAAGAGCGCCTGGTCTCTGTGGCGAGTCATCTGCTACAACAAAAACGGCTTGTTCCGTTGCAGGGGTTGGTATTAACCCCTCTGATGCAAGCTCGTCTTACGCTGCTGTTTGCACTGCCCGTCATGGAACTGGGCGCTAAATGGCTAGATGGCTTTCATGAGGTGCTCATTTATCCTTCGCCTTTTGTGGTTGAGGATGAGTGGCAAGATGACCTCGGCCTGGTACATTCGGGTCAATCAGTACAATCCGGCCAGAGCTGGGAACAGGGGCCGATTGTCCTGAACTGGCAAGATGTCCAGGACTCATTTGATTTATCAGGCTTTAATTTAGTCATTCACGAAGCCGCGCATAAGTTGGATATGCGTAATGGTGGCAACTCAAACGGTGTGCCGCCCATTGCTATGCGGGATGTCGCTTCGTGGGAGTATGACCTGCATCAGGCGATGGATAATATTCAAGATGAGATAGATATGGTCGGTGTCGAGGCCGCCAGCATGGATGCTTATGCCGCCAGTGACCCGGCGGAGTGTTTTGCCGTGTTATCTGAATATTTTTTCAGTGCGCCTGAGTTGCTGGAGGGCCGCTTCCCTGCTGTTTATCAACATTTTTGCGCGTTCTATCGTCAGGACCCACTGGCCAGACTGAAACGCTGGGAAAAGCAGTAGCGCCATTTGTCGCAATTGCTCAGCATCTGAGCAGTCGCGCTAAATGCACTCATTTAACGTTGACAGCATCAGACATGCCAGATATCATGCGCCCCGTTCACACGATTCCTCTGTAGTTCAGTCGGTAGAACGGCGGACTGTTAATCCGTATGTCACTGGTTCGAGTCCAGTCAGAGGAGCCAAATTAGAGAAGCCCGCTTAAGGAAACTTAAGCGGGCTTTTTGCTTCTCTTTTTTATCAAATGACTTCTCTTATTTATCAAAACGAAGAGCTGCTTATCTGGCCTCTTTACCAACCCGGTTTTACAGCGCATAAAAAATCAGTGCGGCGATACCACCAAATAATAGCCATTTGATCAGATAGTAAATTCGGCGATTCCAGGCTTTCAGCCGCTTACCCACTTTGCGCACCGCGTAGATGTATTTAAACATCCGGTTCACGCCACCGGTACGATCCCCCTCTTCATTAGGTGCCGTGGCAGCACTCATCAGATGACGCCCTAACCAGTGGTTAACCCATTGCGCCCAGCGGTAGCGCATCGGGCGCTCAATATCACAAAATAGAATAAGCCGGTTCTGCCCGCTTTGATTTTCGGCATAGTGAATATAGGTTTCATCAAATAAGATCCCCTCGCCGTCGCGCCAACTGTAAGTTGTTCCATCAACATCAATAAAACAGCGATCGTCATTCGGGGTCATTAAGCCCAAATGGTAACGCAGGGAGCCGGCATAAGGGTCACGATGTCTGGGTAAACGGCTGCCATCCGGTAATTCAGCAAACATCGCCGCTTTCACTGATGGCAACTCACGTAATAATGACGTGGTGTGCGGGCAGAGTGTCATCGCCGATGGGTGGCTATCTTCGTACCATTTCAGATAAAACCGTTTCCAGCCCGTTTTAAAGAAAGAGTTAAAACCCGCATCATTATATTTATCCGATGCTTTTATCTGCTGGATAGCCATCAGTCCTTTGCCCTCCTCCCTGATTTGAGGCCAGTTTTCGCGCAGGATGGCAAGCTCGGGGAAAAGATCCTGCTTTAGATAGGGGGTGGTGGGAACGCGTGAAAATAAGTACATAAACACATTAATGGGTGAGACAAATGTCGAGTGGTCTGAAAGTTGCCGCCAGAATTTGTAACGTCTCTTCCCTCGGAAATGTACATAGGCGACACAGAGGATAAAAACAATTAGCACGATATATTTCATGATTTCCTATCAGATAAATATGGCTGGTAGAAAAAGATTTAGTATATCTATATTAAAATTTCCAATTTTAAATTCTGAGAACTTATTTTATAAATCGATAGCATCAATATTAATAAGCAATAAGTGTTTGAATATCACTGTCGCTAACGGTGAAACAGCCGGTAAAACAGCGGCCTGCGGGGAAATCATCACTTAAGCCCCGTAATAGTTGCAATTCAAAACGCCCAGAGAGTAGCGAATAGCTAATAAGCCGCGCCTCGAGAAAGTCAAAATAGCGACCCAGTTGCGGATATACTGCTTTGAATAAGCTCTCTTTGGCTGAAAAAGCTAACGTCAGCAAATGGTTGAAAGGCAGCGGGCCTTCCTGAGAGTTGCGGTACTCCTCCTCACTGAGAATGCCGGGCCATAAATCTTTCGCCCGCTCAACAGGGATCAGCCCTTCGATATCCAGCCCAATGCCATGGCGGCTTGCCGTTAATGGCTCCACTGTAGGAGTGATGATTTGAGCCGTGCATAGAGCGCGTTGGCGATTATGGCTGATGCTCCCAATCAGGCCGGGGGGCCACTGGGGTGCACGATCCAGCCCATTGACCAGTGGGTAGTCTCGGATTTCTAGCATATTCAGAACTTGGCGGGCCACAAAGCGCCCGGCCAGATATTCAGCACGCCGTTGACTCACGGCCTTGTGCAAGCTGCCAGGAAACGCAATGCCATAGACAGCAAAGAGTTCATCCCGGTATTCATTGACATCAAAGTCACATTTCGCCAGCAGTCCGTGAAACAGTGGCTGACCATTCAAACCGCTGGCGGGCAGTGCGGCGAAGGTAAAGTTACGGATAAAGACCGACGTCACTGGTTATCCTAATCCTATTGATTCATCGGCTTTATAGTAGTCGGTAACCTTCGCCATCACAATATTAGAACCCTGCCCAATGAGGTAACATATATTGGGACAGGGTGTTAACTCAGCACAGAGGCTTAAATCAGTACCACAGACTCATGATTGGCCAGCCGACCAACAACAGCATGGTGATATAGAACACGCCCATGATCCCGCCCAACCGCCAATAATCTTTCGATTTCACATAACCGCAGCCATAGATAATCACACCAGGGCCGGTGGCGTAAGGGGTCAGCACCCCCATGATCCCGATGGAGAGCACCAGCAGCATAGATAAATGCTCCATCGGTACACCACTCAAACCTTTACCTACCGCCAAAATAACCGGCAGCATGGTGGCGGTGTGAGCAGACAAACTGGCAAATAGATAGTGAGAGAAGTAGAACACCAATACCAGCGCTACCACCGTAATTGTCGGTGAGAAACCATCCAGATGGGTGCTCATGGTGTTAGCAAACCAATCAATGAAGCCGGAACGGGTCAGGCCATTGGCCATCACCACCAGGGTTGCCAGGTTAACCAAGGTATTCCAGGCGCTGGAGTATTTGGTGATATCTTTCCATGACACCACATGCAGCGCCAACATGAGGGATACGGCCAGCAAGCCGACGGCTGTCGCATCAATGAATGCGCCGCCAAATACCCATAGACACAGGCTTAGCAAGACTAAACCTATCAGAATCATCTCTTTGCGAGTCAGCGCCCCCATCTCATTCAGTGCTGTTTGCGCCCAGGCCGCCACTTCATTACTTTTTGTCACGCCGGGTTTATACAGCACATAAGAGAGCCAGGGTGCCACGATCAGCAAAATTAACCCAACAGGTAAGAATGCCAAGAACCACTGCATCCAACCGATATGGACGCCAGCTATCTTATTCACAAACTCAATACCCAACACATTAGGTGCCGCGCCGGTCACAAACATCGAGGAGCTGATACTGGTGCCGATCACCATCATCCACATCAGATATCCACCAATGCGCCGTGATGATGGATCATTGGGGAATGAATCGAACAGCGGCGGCAGGTTTTTCACCACCGGGAACACGGTGCCACCCGTACGGGCGGTATTCGATGGTGTGAAAGGGGCCAGCAGAATATCGATGATGACAATGGCATAACCCAGTGTCAGGGTGCGCTTGCCCATAAATTTAACCATAAACAGGGCTATCCTGCGGCCCAGTCCGGTGGCTTCATAGCCGAGAGCAAAGATAAATGCGCCGAATACCAGCCAGACGGTGGTACTGGAGAACCCTGCCAGCCCCCATTTCAGTGACTCTTTGCCGCCATTAAAACCAGCATCTGCCACTTCTGCGGCGCTAAATAGCACCCAGTCAGAGCTGAGCACACAGATAGTCACCGCGATAAAACTGATCGCCGTGGCGGGAATCGGCTCTAAAATCATCCCCACAATCATGGCGACAAAAATCGCGAAATAGCGCCAGGCTTGAGGGGGCATTCCTTCCGGGGTCGGGATCAGCAGCAGAATGGCCAGCACCACAAAGGGGGCGAGCGCTTTCCATAATTTCTCTTGCGACTTCAACATAAAGAGACTCCTATAACACCGTTATTATTTTTTGTGAGAGGGATGATGAGGGAACTGCGCCAGCAACCAGGTCAAGATCAGCAGGTCAGCACTGCCGCCGGGGCTTAGGTTGCGGGCGATACATTGGGCGTCAAACTCTTGCACCCGCCGCTGGCTGAGTGGGTCACCCATCCCTGCCGGTGAGAGTGAAGTCAGAATTTCCGTCGCCTGTTGTTGTAGCCACTGCAGCCCCGCCATACCGCCGCGGGAGACCACATTGGTATCGCGATTGACGGAGATCAAAATCAGCAAGGTGTGCAATAGGGCGTGGTCAGGTGGCGTACCGGCAGCTAATAAGCGCTGATACGCCGGTAAGGCATGGGTCAATACGGTGGCGAAGCCAGACTCAGCCTCGCCACGTGCGCCGGTCAGGCCATGTTGATAGAACAGTCGCTGCCCCGCAGTTTGCTGTGGGTTTGACTGGCACAGCTCGCGTTGTGTCAGCCCACAGCAGAGGCTTGCAGCCTCGTGGCAAACCGCATCAGCATTGATCTGTTCAGCGCGGGCCTGCAGCCGCCCCAGTGCGCAGCAGATCAATCCCAACGAGAAAACCGTGCCTTTATGGGTATTGACGCCGCCAGTGGCGCGAAACATGCTGTTTTCACACGCCAGCCCCAGTGGGCGCAAACTGTTCAGTGCCGCCTGCCCCAGCACATGGTGATGGTTGATGCCATGCTCAATAAAGCGCGGTAGCCATGGCGCAATCGCATCGGCGCTGTGATAAAAGTCGATTAGCGCCATATCCTTATGTGCGCCGCAGTTGCAGCGATCGACTAAACCGGGCTTCGGCGTCAAGTTGACCTCGGTCAACATCGCCCGATACGCCAGCCCGCCCCAGTAGGTTGAGAATCCAGAAACCCCGCCAGCCAGCACTGAGGGGGATGATGTCGCCCTCTCGTCAGTGCGTTGCAGTTGTGGCATTGAGCATCAACTCCATCTGAGCCAGTAGTTCGTTGATGCTGTGTGTTTGCGCCCGACCACACACATTGGCGGGGCGGTGACACAACAGGCAGCGGCGCGGCGGCAAGCCAACATCACGGCGTGACAGGATCTGGCCGGTCGCATCGAGCACATCGATATCCCATAACCGACCCTGCGGATGCTTAAGCTCAAGGAGCAGTGCCGCATCCTTCACCTGCTCAGCAGGCAAATCAACGGCTATCAAACCTTCGCAGCCGGTCGGTAGCGGAAAGACCTCTTGCTGCAACACCGGCCAACGCTGCTGTTGACTCAAGGTGGTGATCGCCTGCCATGCCAGGGCAAACAGCTTGCGCGTCAAAGGGTTATCTTTCACCGCGCCGGGTGCCACCAGGGTGAGTGAAATCAAGCTCACCTGATGGCGCGCCAGCCAGAGTTGTTGTCGGTTCTGGCGGGATTCACGACTGGTGAGCAACTCCGGCAGACTAATGGGCCGATTGGCAGCGAGTGCGGGAGAGAGCGTATTCATCGCCTACTCCTCTATCTGATGCACAACATCAATCACTGAACCGTCGCGGTAACGCACCACCGCCACCACGCGATCAGTGAACTTGATGGGCTGCGGCACCCCGGTCAGAATCAACGCGCGCTGATAGAGCCAATCGATACTCACCACCGGCAACCCCGCTTGCTGCAAGCGCTCTGCCAGCTCAGGCCGAGCCGGATTGACCGCAATACCGTGATCGGTCACTAAAATATCGATGCTGGAACCAGGGGTGACACAGGTGGTCACGTTATTCACCAGTGTTGGGATGCGCCCACGAACCAGTGGCGCGACGATAATCGAAAGACGCGCCGCGACCGCCGTATCACAGTGACCACCGGAAGCACCGCGCAATACGCCGTCCGAGCCGGTCAGCACATTGACGTTAAAACCGATGTCAATTTCCAGCGCACTGAGCACCACCACATCCAGCCGATCGACTGACGCCCCTTTTGAGCTGAAATTGGCGTACTGATTAGCGCTGATTTCAATATGACGTGGATTGCGGGCCAGCGAGGCGGCGGCTTGGCGATCGAAACTTTGCACATCCAGCAACTTGGTAATCAGCCCCTTCTCATGGAGTTCCACCATGGTTGAGGTGATGCCGCCCAGGGCAAAACCTGCGGTAATTTTGCGCCGCAGCATTTTGTCCTCAAGAAAACGGGTAACGGCCAATGATGCCCCGCCAGTGCCGGTTTGCAGTGAAAATCCATCAACAAAATAGCCCGATCCGGCGATAACCTCAGCGGCACGCCGGGCAATGAGTAATTCGCGGGGATTGGATGTCATGCGGGTGGTATCAGCGCCGATCTTGTCGGCATCACCCACTTTTTCAACCTGAACAATCAAATCAACCTGATCCTGCGTAATGCTGGCGGGGTGATGGGGATAAGCCACCACGGCTTCGGTCAGCAGCACCACACAATCGGCATATTCGGCATCTACTCTGGCGTAGCCCAAAGAGCCGCAACAGGCGTTACCGCTAAAATCCTTGCTTTGACCAACACCATTGGTATTGCCGAATTCGTCACAAGCGGGCACGCCGATAAAGGCGACATCAATGGTCAGCTCGCCGGATTCAATCAGGTTAACCCGCCCACCGTGGGAGTGGACTTGTACCGGTTTACCTAATAATCCGCGCGACACCTCCTCTGCCAGTGGCCCGCGCATTCCGGAGGTGTAGATCTCGCTGACCACGCCATTGCGGATATGATCCACCAGCGGTGAATGGCAGTCGCTCAGGGAGCTGGAGGCCAGGCGCAGATTTTTGAACCCCATGGCGGCGATGGCATCCATCACCAGATTCAAGGTTAAATCGCCGGCACGGAAGGCATGGTGGAAGGAGATAGTCATGCCATCTTGCAGCCCTGAACGGCGGATCGCCTGCTCCACGGAATCGCACATCTTGATGTCACGGGGTTTTTGCGCCTGCAAATTGGCTTTAGAGGCGTTTTGATACAACTGATACGCCGGGCCATTGTCCTGACGGAGAGTTAAGCTTTCTACTCGTTGTTGCCTATTCATCTTCTATTCCTCACGCAAACCGCTGACTGCACGTTGCAAAACCAACCGCGCCCGCTCAATCACCGGGCTATCCACCATCTTGCCGTTCAGGGAGACCACCCCGCGCCCTTCGGCTTCCGCTGCCGTGGCGGCATCGACCACCGCCTGCGCATGGCGAACTTCTTTTTCGGTCGGGGCATAGAGGTTGTGTAACAGTTCGATTTGCCGTGGGTTAATCAGCGATTTGCCATCAAAACCCAACTGCTTGATCAGCGCCGCTTCCTGCAAGAAACCGGCCTCGTTATTGGCATCGGAATAGACGGTGTCGAAAGCCTGAATCCCCACCGCGCGGGCGGCCTGTAAAATTGAACAGCGCGCAAACAGCAGTTCAATGCCTTCTGCTGAGCGCTCGGTGCGCAAGTTGCGGACATAATCCTCCGCCCCGAGGGCTATCCCCATCAGCCGCTCAGATGCCTGGGCAATGGCCAGCGCCTGTGTGATCCCCTGCGCTGACTCAATGGCTGCCAACAGGCCCGTGCTACCCACTTCGCGGCCACACTCCAACTCGATACGGCTGATCTCCCGCGCCATATCCTCCACATCTTTCGCGCTATCGGTTTTCGGCAAGCGCACGATATCGGCCCCACCGCGCACCACCGCCTCCAAATCCGCCAGCCCATAAGCGGAGTCCAACGCATTGACCCGCACAATGGTTTCCACATCTTGATAAAGCGGGTGTTGTAAGGCGTGATAAACCAAGCGGCGGGCGGCATCTTTTTCGCGCAGGATAACCGAGTCTTCCAGATCAAACATCAGCGCATCTGCCTGATAAATAAAGGAATTACTCACCATGGCGGCATTGGCACCGGGGACGAACAACATGCTGCGGCGCATTCTATTTTTCATTTCAGTTTTCATCACTGCGCTCTCCATGGCAGAATTTTTTCATCGCAGGCCCTGAGTAGCGCGGTTTCAAGTCGTGCCTGCAAAACGCAATCCAGTGCGCCTTTATCATCAATAATCAGTTGCACCCCAGTGACCTGATGCTGCTCCAGTAACGCCAGGACGCTGTAGCGAATGGCCTCACCAAACTGTTTATCCACACTGCTGTGAATTTGCAGGTCTATTTCCGGTGGATTTAATGGCGCGATACGCACCATGACGTCGCTCGACTCCAGTGTTCCGGCGACGGCCTCTCTGATAATTTTCATGTTTCACCTGATTAACTTATCTTCAAATTCAGTGGCTTCTGACTGACGTATCAGTACCTATCTTTGCGCCCTGCTTTATCGACCCATATCAATCGACTAAAACAGGGCTGGATTCTTTGCGGGCAAGGCGCTTTTCTCACTACTGGCCGCCTTTTGCCCGCGCTGGGCTAGTAGTCGCTGTAAGTAGTGGCAGGTGGCAGGCGGAACCAGTTTGCGAATAGTGTCAGCGTCTCCCTGCGCTAATAATTTGCGCACCCAAGAGGCGGAAATGGCGGTGTTGTGATATTTAAGGCGCTCAATCTCCACCAGTGAGATCGGGGGAAATGGCAATGCCGGTGTTTCCAGCCAGTAACCCATATCGTGGTTATATTTGGCGGTCACGGTACAAAATGGCTCTGTTCCCACAAAGCGGTGAGTCACGCCCAGCGCCGGCGCTAAATATTGGCGGAATATTTTCAGATCGATTTCGGTATAGCAGTCATCCGCCACACCTTGGTCTTTAATGAAATAACAGGGGAATGTGGCGCGGGAGATCATATATTCCGAACCGGGGTGTACCGTGAGATTAGCAATATCTTGTGTGCCATCGAGCACTAATTGCAGCCGGTCGCTATAAGGAAAACGTGAATTATCTTCTTTCACTAAAAACAGATGTAACCAATCACACTGCGCCGCAGCTTGGCGCACTAAATATTGATGTCCACGGGTAAATGGGTTGGCATTCATCACGATGCTGCCAATTTTTTGCCCTGGCTGATGTAATTGGCTTAATTGCCTGGCATAGCGCTGCAAACGGCAGGCGCTATTTTCCATTAGCACCACAATGCCAGGTACATTCGCTATCGGATAAAAGCCACAATCTTTAAATAGGCTCTCATTTTTCGTTTTGGTATAGATAAACAGATGGCTGTGGTGGCGTTCATAAGCTAAGTTGACCAGCTCGGTTGCTAGTGTCAGCGCCAGGCCCTCTCCCCGAACCTCCTCACTGATGGCCACACACTTGATAATATTGCCCGCAATGCCACCGCAGGCCACCAATTTTTCATTGCGACTGACGGTAATAAATACGTCGACAGTGGTATCTATATTCAGATCGTTAACACGCAAGAAGCGGGTTATTTCTGCAATCTGCTGATGCTCTGAACGATTAATTCGGCTAAATACCACATCCATAATTGACTCTCTGCTATAACGTTTACATAACAAATAAGTGACAAGTTAAATGCTTGGGATTAAATAACTTAATGTTCACTCTTCAAATAAAGAATTCACATAAAAACAACAATGTGAAATAAGATAACTCCAGTCTGTTTTTAATTAGAATTAATTGACGAGCACATGCTAAACATAAAAATAGCGTGATTAATTGACCTATTTCACATATAAGATAGTAAATATAAGTTATTTAATGGTTTTAATTTTCTTAATTATTAATATATATTTTTATTTCTCTTAGCTATTTAATTATTACCTAAATTGACTTATGTTAGCGCCAGTGTTTTTAGTATCCAAAGTTTTTGGCGTGGCAGGTAGGCTGCAAGCAAACGAACCCCGAATCATTTACTCAAGTAACTGATTCGGGTGAATGCGTGCCGCTAACCCCCCTGTAACGTCAAATACGAAAGATATATGTTAATTAAGGTGAGTAGTGTGCCGAGTCATTCCCCAGTAGGTAAATTAAAATGGCGCGGTCGCATCTGGAGCCGGTTGAAGAATATGGCCTTCCCGCTGCGGATATTTCTCCTGCTACTTACCGTCTCGATTCTGCTTGTCGGTGCGCTAGATCGCTTCCTCAGTCACAACTTTGAGCAATATCTGCTGGATCAAGTCAGTAAAACTGCAATGAATCAGGCCAAAATTATCGCGTCGATGGATTCAGTGGTGAGTGCGGTTAAACATCGCGATAAAGAGCAGTTGGCGCAGATTGTCAGCCGATTGGGCAACACCTCAGACCTTGACTATCTGGTGATCGGCGATACCCAATCCATTCGTCTTTATCATCCTAATCCGCAGATGATCGGCTACCCGATGCAGTGGACCAAACCCGGCGCACTGGAGAGGGGCGAGAGCTACATTATTTTTGGTAAAGGTTCGATGGGCGAAGCCATGCGGGCCAAAACCCCGATCCGCGATGAGCAGGGGAAAATCATTGGGGTAGTCTCCCTCGGTTACCTGATCAGTAAAATCGATCACTGGCGGCTCATCTACCTACTGCCCCTCACCCACTCATTTATTATCGTGCTGGCGCTGTTGCTATTGCTGTCATGGCTGTTTGCCCACCATATCCGCCGCCAAATGATGGGGATGGAGCCGAAAGAGATAGCACGGGTGCTACGCCAGCAAGAGGCGCTGTTCGGGGCGGTATTTGAAGGGCTACTGGCGGTTGATCCTGAGGGGAAGATCACTGCAATCAATCAAAATGCGCGTAAAATGCTGCGCATCTCCGCCACGCCACAGCAGTTGATTGGTTGTAAAGTCAGTGAGGTGGTCTCGCCGGACCACTTCTTCCTCGATCAAACTGGCGATAACCGCCAGGATGAGCTTTGCACCTTGAATGGCTTAAATACCATTGCCAATCGGGCCGGGATCTGGTCGGAAGAGGGGGTGTTTCAAGGCTGGGTGGTGAGTTTTCGTAGTCAGGATGATATTCATACCCTCAGTGCTCAGCTCAGCCAGATTCAGCAATATGTCGAGAATCTGCGCACTGTCCGCCACGAGCACCTGAACTGGATGTCAACCATGAGCGGGCTACTGCAGATGAAAGAGTTTGATCGGGCGCTGGAGATGGTGAAAACCGAATCTTCCTCCCATCAGGCGCTAATTGATATGCTACGTACGGCGTTCAATAACCGGCAGATTGCCGCGTTACTGTTTGGTAAATATCACCGCGCCAGGGAGTTAGGGCTGAATTTGAACTTTGTTCCCGGTTGTCAGTTGAGCAACCTCCCCCCGACTATTGGCGAGAATGAACTGGCCGCCATCATCGGGAATTTACTGGATAACGCCTTTGAGGCCAGCTTGAAAAATCCGCACAGTGATAAGCAGATTGAGATCTACCTGTCCGATGAGGGTGACGATTTGATTCTGGAGGTGGCTGACCACGGATGCGGTATCGAGCCACAATGGCAAGATAACCTATTTGAACAGGGTGTCAGCTCTAAAAACTCCGATGAACACGGTATTGGTCTCTATCTGGTGGCGACCTATGTTCAGCAAAGTGGCGGCACCATTACGATAGAAGAAAATCCGCCATGTGGCAGCCTATTTACAGTCTTTATTCCGAAGACGCATTGATCTCAAAGACGGGGAGATCCCATGGAATGGCTTAATATTTTAGTGGTAGAAGACGAAACACCGCTGGCAGAGATGCATGCAGAATTTATTAAACAGAGCAGCTATTGCCATGAAGTCTGGCTGGCGGGTAATTTGCAGCAAGCCCGCAGTATGGTGGCCCGCTTTAAGCCCGATTTGATTCTGTTAGATAACTATCTGCCCGATGGTAGTGGGTTGGAATTATTACGTGAAATGACCTTACAGGGCTTCGCCGGCAGCATTATCTTCGTCACCGCAGCCAGCGACAGTGAAACCGTGTCGGAAGCTATCCGCTATGGGGTGTTTGATTACCTGATTAAGCCGGTGGCCTACGAGCGCCTGGAGCAATCATTGGCGCGATACAGCCACCGCCATCAGGTGTTGCAGGACGGCACCAAGGTCAATCAGCGCCAGATCGATGAGATGTACAATACCTATGCCCGTGGCGAGCAAAAAGTGACACTGCCATTGGGTATCGACCAGATGACGCTAGATAAAATCCAAATGCTATTTAGTGATAATGCCGTTGAGTACACTGCGGAAAATGTCGCGCAAGTGCTCGGATTAAGCCGCACCACCGCTCGGCGTTATTTGGAGTTCTGCGCCACCAACCAAGCGCTACAGGCCGAGATCATTTATGGCAAAGTCGGCCGCCCACAGCGCATCTACCGCAGCAGGAAATCGGCGTAGACCCACTCCGCGCGCCACCACCGGTGGAGCGCGGCATTTTATAGCAATAATTGGCTATTTCCTCATCAGATTTATCTTGCATATGTTAAGCCTCCAACATTTCTGATAACAATTATTGCTCAGCTAATGATTGATCAGCATCATGCATCTATCTGCTCCACAAGAATGAAAAATCATGATTAATGTTGCATTGATAGATGACCATACTGTCGTCCGCTCAGGGTTTGCCCAGTTGTTATCACTGGAAAAAGATATTCGCATTATTGGCGAGTATGGATCGGCGGCTGAGGCGTGGGCCAATTTGGCCAACATTGATGTCCATGTTGCGGTGATGGATATTTCGATGCCGGACGAAAGCGGGCTAAGTCTGCTCAAGCGCCTGCGCCAAAAAATGCCCCATTTTCGCGCCATTATTCTGAGTATTTACGACACCACCGCCTTTGTGCAAAGCGCGATGGATGCCGGTGCCAGTGGTTATCTCACCAAACGCTGCGGCCCGGATGAGCTAGTGCAAGCGCTGCGAACCGTCAATGGCGGGGGCCTCTATCTCTGCTCCGATGCGCTGCGGGCGCTCCGCCATATGCCACAACAGCCGCAACAACTGGCAGTGCTAACACCGCGCGAGAAAGAAATTTTCCAGTTATTGATCAACGGGATAAGTGTCAAATCCATTGCCGAGCAGCTGCGGCTCAGCCACAAAACCGTGCATGTGCATCGGGCGAATATTCTGGGCAAGCTCCAGTGTGAGACCACGGTCGAGTTAGTGCATTTTGCGCTGCAACATCAGCTGTTAGCAGGTAACTGAGATGTGGCAACTGCGGTCAATGGGGCTATCACTGTTTTTGGTCATCTTCTTCTCATTGAGTTGGCTGGCCTTATGGACCATCAGTTTTTATCTGAGCGATGATGGCTTACACGCCATTTTATTGCTGCCGCAAGGGCTGCGATTGGCGCTGATGATTCTGCTGCCACGGCGCTATTGGCCGGTGCTACTGCTGGCGGAGTGCAGCGGCATGTGGTGGCTATACAGTGAACAACTGCAGACCTCCGCGCTTCTCCTGCTGTCGCCGCTCCTCAGTTTACTGCCCGCCTGGCTGACCCAACGGTTCTGGCATCACTACACCCTGTATTGGCAACGGCTGCTGTTGCTGCTAACCGCTGTGGCGGGGAACAGCCTGCTGCATGGCGCGGTATTGAGTTTATGGCGGCCCTTACCTGTCACTCAGGCGCTACTCGCCACCTTTACCGGCGGTATTCTGCTGGTGCCGTTCACCTACCTGATCTATGAATACTTAAAACAGCAGCATATTCGCAATCTATTCTCCCAGCAGATCCCTGATCCGCCGTTGCGCACCTCACTGCTGATTTGGTGCTCACTGATCTTTGCCATTTTGGTTTGCGTGCAGGTGGCGATTGCTCCCAATATGGAGCGCCTGTTGCTGATTTTCGTCTTTCTGCCCAATGTGTTTATGGCGTACAAATTTGGCTGGCAAGGTGGGGTATTGGCGGCGGTATTAGGTAGCCTGATGATCACTGTCACTCGGCAAGCCAGCGGCGCATTTCATGATTTAGCCGAACTGGAACTTTTCCTCTCGACCCAAGCACTATTGGGGCTGACTCTGGGGATCGCCATTAGCCGCCAGCAGCAACTGGCGCAGCGCCTACACCGCTATCGCAATCAGTTGGAGCAAGAGCTGCAAACCCGCCGCAAGCTGATGGCGCGCTTGGTGCATACCGAAGAGGATGTGCGCAAAGAGATTGCCCGTGAGCTACATGATGAGATTGGTCAGAACATCACCGCCATCCAAATTCAGGCGATGCTGGTTAATCGCAGTGCGCCTACACCGGCGGCGCAATCTGCGGCCAATCAGATCAGCAACTTATCGCAGCGAATCCATCAAACCACCCGCCAGCTACTACGCCAATTGCGCCCGCCGGTGCTAGATGAGATGCCGCTGGATGAAGCGCTACGTCATCTGGCGGAAGAGTTTGCCTTTGCCGAGCAAGGGATCGATTTCCAGCTCGACTATGCCCTGCCGCCAACCCCCGGTGAAGATGCGGTGGTGTTTACCCTGTACCGGCTGGTGCAGGAGTTGCTCAATAACATTAATAAGCATGCCAACGCGCGCAATATTCAGGTTAGCCTGCGCCTCACCGACAACATCATCACGCTGGATGTGCGCGATGATGGCATGGGCATTTCGGTGCAACCGCAAGGCGGAGGGCTGGGGTTGCGCGGTATTGAGGAGCGGGTGCGCGCATTGGGCGGTGACTGGTTACTGCTACGCCGTTTAGGGACGCGGGTGGTGGTGAACCTACCCACGCAGGTCCGCACCAGCGATTCTGTGAGCCTGCCCACAGAACCAGATCAAAAACCGTCATAACTAAGCATTATTCCTAGCCGTCTAACATCTTGTCTCATCTCTTTCTCGTTTACCGTTCTTACACTCAACCCAATAACCGGAGAAATTCATGGCTGCATCATTTTTGTCGGCGAAGAGTTTACCCCCTGAACCTTTGACGCCGGAACAGGTGAATGCGCGTTACCGCTACTGGCGACCGCGCCTGATGGCCGCCATGGTGATGGGTTACGCCGCCTTTTATCTGACACGCAAAAGTGTCAACTACGCCATGCCGGTGATGCAGTTGGAATTGGGGCTGGATAAAGGGGATATCGGCTTGCTGGGCACACTGTTTTATCTGGCTTACGGCGGCTCTAAATTTGTCTCGGGGATCGTCAGTGACCGCACGCAAGCCCGCTGGATTATGGGTATCGGCTTGATGATGACCGGGGTGCTAAATGTGGTGTTTACCCTGTGCCACACCCTGCCCGCCCTCTTGGTGGTCTGGACATTAAATGGTTTCTTTCAGGGGTGGGGCTGGCCACCGTGTGCCAAATTGCTGAGCACTTGGTATTCACGCAATGAACGTGGCACCTGGTGGGGCTGCTGGAATACCTCCATCAGCATTGGCGGTGCGGCGGTGCCGCTGCTCTCGGCGTTTCTGGCCTCGCAATATGGTTGGCAGGCCGCGCTACTGGTGCCGGGCGCAATCGGTATCGTATTAGGTATTTGGCTGTGCTGGCAATTGTGCGATAAGCCGCAGCAGCAAGGTTTGCCGACTATCGGCCAATGGCGGCGCGACCCGCAGGATCAGTGGCAGGAGCAGCAAAGCCCGCCGATGCCGATGGGGCAAATTTTTCGCGATGCGATTTTGCGCAACCGCACTATCTGGTTGCTCGGCGTCTCTTATGTGCTGGTCTATCTGATCCGCATCGCCCTCAACGACTGGGGCAATATCTGGCTGGCAGAGAGCCATGGGGTGAATTTGCTCAGTGCCAACGCCACCTTGTCGCTGTTTGAGTTGGGGGGATTATGTGGCGCACTGTTTGCCGGTTGGGGGTCGGATCTGCTGTTTCGCGGGCAGCGGGCGCCGATGATTTTGTTATTCGCACTCGGGCTGTTTCTGACCATGACCGCGCTGTGGCTAGCTCCGGTGCATAACTATCCACTGCTGTCAGTGACCTTTTTCAGTATCGGTTTTTTTGTCTTTGGGCCACAAATGCTAATTGGTCTGGCAGCAACGGAGTACACCCATAAAGACGCCGCAGGGACGGTCACCGGATTTCTCGGTTTGTTTGCCTACCTCGGTGCTGCACTAGCCGGATGGCCACTGGCGCAGGTGCTGCAACATTATGGCTGGCCCGGATTTTTCGCCTTGCTAACACTAGCATCGGCCTGTGTCGGTTTGTTATTGATGCCGCTGTTGATGACCGGCATCAATCGATTAGGGTTTGAACCGACGGGAAAGCGCGTTGTCCCGACGGATAAAGAGTAAAAGTACGTCAAATAATACCTCTCCTACAACAACAGCTCTGTTTGCACCCGGATTCGGGCCATCAGGGAATAAAAAGGATAATGTTATGAAACTTGCACCACTCACTGTACTCGTTGCTGCGGGCCTCGCACTGAGCGCTTTTGCTACCGTCGCCAAGGCCGAAGGTCGGTTGGTTATCTATTGCAGCGCCACCAATGCCATGTGTGAAGAAGAAGCCAAAGCGTTTGGCGAAAAATATGATGTCAAAACCAGTTTTATCCGTAATGGCTCTGGCAGCACACTGGCCAAGGTGGATGCCGAGAAAAAGAACCCGCAGGCGGATGTCTGGTATGGCGGTACACTGGACCCACAATCCCAGGCCGGTGAAATGGATCTGCTCTACCCTTACCAGTCCCCTAATCTGTCTCAGATCATGCCGCAATTCCGTGACCCGGCAAAACGCAAAGGCAACTACTCCTCGGCGGTCTACATTGGCATTCTGGGCATAGGCGTGAATACCGACCGCCTGAAAGAGAAAGGGCTGCCAGAGCCAAAATGTTGGAAAGACCTGACCAATCCGGCCTACAAAGGTGAAATCCAGATTGCCGATCCACAAAGCTCCGGCACCGCCTACACCGCGTTGGCCACCTTCTCGCAGCTGTGGGGCGAAGAGGCGGCCTTCGATTATCTGAAAAAACTGAATGCCAACGTGTCGCAATATACCAAGTCGGGTATTGCTCCGGCCCGTAACGCCGCCCGTGGTGAAACCACTATCGGCATTGGTTTCCTGCACGACTATTCGCTGGAAAAAGAGAAAGGCGCACCGCTGAAACTGATCTCGCCATGTGAGGGTTCCGGCTATGAGATCGGCGGCGTCAGCATTCTAAAAGGCGCGCGTAATCTGGATAACGCGAAGTTATTCGTTGATTGGGTGCTGTCAAAAGAGGCACAAGAGTTGGCGTGGCAGAAGGGCCAGTCCTACCAGATTCTGACCAATACCACCGCCGCGACCTCACCTAACTCACTCAAACTCGATGATCTAAAGCTGATTGACTACGACATGGACACCTATGGTGCGACCGAGATGCGCAAGAAGCTGATCACCAAGTGGGTTAATGACGTCAAGATGGGGCAATAGCAGCCCACTATAAATTCCGACGCATATAACTAATTTATCGCTTATATCTCTAACCTCGTCATTGGCTTGCCGCCGCAAATAGGGCGGCAACGTTAATGACGAAGGTTATCTCAGGGGAATACCATGACACACGCCCTGCGGCTCCCGCAGACACGGGATGCCATCTTCTATTGGCTGGCTTTCGCCGTGGCTGCATTTGCCTTGTTACCTGCATTCAGTCTGGATTACGGCCTGCTTGAGGCCAGCCGCGCGGAGCTACTGGCCGCTTATGGTTGGTCTGGGCTGAACATCAGCACCTTGTGGTTTGCCCTGCCGCTACTGCTACTCTTGCGCCCTCTGTCACCGGCGGGCCGTGAGCAGCGTAGCCGCCACTATTTTGATGCCGGTTATGCGCTATTCTGCGCCCTGTTCGTGGTGGTGACCTCCGCCTGGCTAGGGCGCGGGCTAGGCTTTGCCACCATTGGGTTGTTTATCGCCTTGGGCGCCATCATTACGTTGGCACTGGCTCGCCTTGAGTGGCTGGGGGGGATCGCTTTGTCCTCGGCTCACTGGTGACCATTATTGCCCTGATTACCGTCTTTATCCTGTTCCCTAGCATCGCGATTTTCATCCCGATTTTTACCGATGAGAGCGGGGCTTTTGCGCCATGGCAATTTATGGCGATCCTCGGGCAGGCGCATATCCTGCAGGTGATCTGGAACTCGTTCCTGTTGTCGGTTGCGGTCGGCATCGGTTGTACTTTCTTCGGCATGGTGCTGGCGATTTACACCACCCGCATAGCCAAACGTTCGGCGCTGCTGGGGCGAATTTTCTCGATTTTACCGATTGTCACCCCGCCCTTTGTGGTCGGATTGGGTGTCACCCTGATGATGGGCCGCTCCGGCTACGTGACCGAGTTGATGGTCACCTGGTTCGGGCTGACCAATACCAACTGGCTATATGGCTTTACCGGCATCTGGCTGGCACAGGTTCTGGCTTTTACGCCGATGTCATTTATGATCCTCGACGGCGCAATTAAAACCATCCACCCGTCACTGGAGGAGGCCTCCTACACCTTGCGCGCCAGCCGTTGGCAGACCTTCATGCAGGTGTTCCTGCCACTGCTAAAACCTGCGCTAGCTAACTCATTTTTGATTGTTATTGTGCAATCCCTGGCTGACTTCAGTAACCCGCTGGTACTGGGGGGAACTTTGACGTGCTCGCCACGCAAATTTACTTCTATATCACCGGCGCACAACTCGATTATCCGGCGGCCTCCACACTGGGTGTCATTCTGCTGATGTTCTCGCTGTTCATCTTCTGCATCCAGTATATGTGGATAGGTAAGCGCTCCTACGTCACTATCTCCGGCAAATCCTCCCGTGGCGATGTTCAGCCACTGCCGGTATCACTGGTGTGGGGCACCACCGCCATGTTGTATGTGTGGATTGCCTTTAACCTGTTGCTGTACGGCAGCATTTTCTACGGCAGTTTTACCGTCAACTGGGGGGTCGACTACACCCTGACGCTAAATAACTTTAATCAGCTATTTGGGCAAGGTTTCAGTGACGGCGCATGGCCTTCGCTGCTAGATACCCTACTCTATGCCGGCATTGCCGCGCCAATCACGGCCGCCTTCGGCCTGTTGATCGCCTATATCGTGGTGCGCCAACAGTTCCGTGGTAAAAAAACCATCGAATTCAGCACCATGCTCTGCTTCGCCGTCCCGGGCACCGTCGCGGGCGTCTCCTATATTCTGGCCTTTAACAGCGCGCCGGTCTATCTGACCGGAACCGCCGCCATTGTCATTATCTCCATGGTGATGCGCAATGTGCCGGTGGGAATACGTGCCGGGATTGCCGGACTGGGGCAGTTGGATAAGTCGCTGGATGAGGCATCACTGAGCTTGCGGGCCGGTTCACTACGCACCGTTATCTATATTTTGCTGCCCTTGCTACGTCCGGCGATTTTATCCGCGCTGATTTACAGCTTTGTCCGCGCCATGACCACCGTCAGTGCCATCGTCTTTCTGGTCACACCGGATACCCGCGTCGCCACCTCTTACATCCTTAACCGCGTGGAAGATGGGGAGTATGGGATCGCAATTGCCTATGGTTCCATCCTGATAGTGGTGATGCTCGCCATCATCTTCCTGTTCGATTATCTGGTTGGCGAGGCGCGTATTGCCCGCTCGAAAGCCAGCAATGCTGAATAATGACGTACTGATAAGGCCAAATATTATGTCTAATACCGATACCGCTTTTGATAAAAAACATTTTGTCGAACTCAAGCACGTCACCAAACGTTTTGGCAGCAATACCGTGATTGACGACTTAAATCTGGCTATCCCGAAAGGCGAGATGGTCACCCTGCTCGGGCCATCCGGTTGCGGCAAAACCACGGTTCTGCGGCTGGTCGCTGGGCTAGAGAAACCCTCTGGCGGTCAGATTTTTATCGACGGTGAAGATGTCACCGACAGATCTATCCAGCAGCGGGATATCTGCATGGTGTTTCAGTCCTACGCCCTATTCCCCCATATGTCACTGGGGGAGAACATTGGCTATGGCCTGAAAATGCTCGGGCGACCGAAAGATGAAATTCGTGAGCGGGTGCAGGAAGCATTGGCGTTGGTGGATTTAGAGGGCTTTGCTGACCGTTTTGTCGACCAGATCTCTGGAGGGCAACAACAGCGGGTGGCACTGGCGCGGGCGTTGATCCTCAAGCCCAAAGTGCTGCTGTTTGACGAACCACTGAGTAATCTGGATGCCAACTTGCGCCGCAGTATGCGCGATAAAATCCGCGAATTGCAGCAACAGTTTAATATCACCTCGCTATATGTCACCCATGACCAAAGTGAAGCTTTTGCCGTCTCTGATACTGTTTTGGTGATGAATAAAGGCAAAATCATGCAAATTGGCGCGCCACAAACACTGTACCGCCAGCCAGCTTCCCACTTTATGGCCAGTTTTATGGGGGATGCCAACGTCTTTCCGGCGCGAATCAACAGTGACAGTGTTGAGATATTGGGTTACCACATCCCGCGCCCGCTAGGATTTGCCGCCGAACACCAGCACGCCACAGTGGGCGTGCGGCCAGAGGCCATCACCCTAAGTCAGCAGGGCGAACCGAGCCAGCGATGCATCATCAATAAAGTGGCCTATATGGGGCCGCAATATGAAGTTCTGGTGGATTGGCATGGGCAATCATTGCTGCTACAAGTGAACGCCACACAACTGCAACCGGCCCCTGGCGACAGCTATTATCTGCAAATCCACCCGTATGGCATGTTTGTGCTGGCGGATACCCCCGAATAACAGGGTGGCGGGCAGTGTAAAGCAGGGCTGCCCGCCCCTTTATCAGATACCTGCTCGCTATTTCTCGCATAAATATTGAGCTAAAAGCCAAAAATCTCAATAAGTTGCACAAACTCTAAGCAAACAATCCAAATTTACGGTTTCCCCTTTGACATGCCCCAGATACCCCGCTATTATTCGCCTCGTTCACACGATTCCTCTGTAGTTCAGTCGGTAGAACGGCGGACTGTTAATCCGTATGTCACTGGTTCGAGTCCAGTCAGAGGAGCCAAATTAGAGAAGCCCGCTTAAGGAAACTTAAGCGGGCTTTTTGCTTTTTTGTATTGTGACATCTGTTTTCCCCTCTCTTATCAATGTAGACGCAGCTTCACCCTGATGGCACTGGCCGAAAACATAGCAACTGATCAACGACGCGCTGAAAGATGCCATTCTGGGCAAATGCGGTATTGCCTTACTGCGATTGAGAACCATCGATAGTCAGATTGAAGTCAAAATAGCGGCGTTTCTGACAAGGGTCTTGCAAGAAGATACTATCGCGGAGGGCGCACTGTAGTTGACCTGCTTAGCCATCTAACCGTCGCTAATGTAATATCATTAATTGAATTATGCTGTGGGGGATGTCATTATCAAAGCGCTAGCTATCCTCCTGATATTTATACCAGAATAAAAAGCAGAATCGATTATAGAATTTTCCTACACCCCAACCTGAAAAATCGTATATATTTACATTTAGAATTATAAATTAACTATTTCTCATCTTTTTTCCTGAATAATTTATTTTTATTTCAGTAAAAAAAAATCCTAAATCGTTTATAATCAAATCACTAGGTTGAATAAGCCCATTGGGTTGAAGTGAGCTGCGTAACCTATACATAAGAAAGAATCTTTTCTTGATAATCTATAATTAGAGATTAGAATCACCGAAATAGTACTTTAGGCATCGGCAGTAGCGGTTCTTGTTTATCTCGTCTTGGGTAATCATTTGGAGTCTATCGGTGCAAGTGAGGGGCAGTGAATTAACCCTGCGAATCCCAAGATATAACAGTTTATGGAGATAACATGACAAAATCAGTGATGATAGTTGATGACCATCCGGCTATACGTGTCGCCATTCGGGCATTACTATCACAAAGCAATGAATTTTCAACAATTTATGAATCTGTCGATGGTAGCGAAGCACTAGAAATATTAAAAAACAGTCCTGTTGATTTAGTTATCATTGATATTGAATTACCTAATTTCGATGGTTTTTCGTTGCTAAAAAAACTGCAACAACGTGGATTTACCGGTAAATCATTATTCTTGTCCGCCAAAAATGAGCAAGTCTTTGCGGTACGGGCATTACAGGCTGGTGCCAACGGATTCATCAGCAAAAATAAAGATATTAGCGAAATTCTGTTTGCGGCACAGAACGTATTACGTGGGTATTCATTCTTCCCATCTGAAGCTTTGACCCAATTAGCCGGGCAACCTTCGAGCCATGATCCTGTCAATCGGGCGCGTTTGTTATCTGAGCGAGAAATTAATGTTTTACGTTATCTGGTGAATGGCTTGTCTAATAAGCAAATCGCCGACGAAATGTTTATCAGCAACAAAACTGTCAGTACCTATAAAACCCGTATCCTGACCAAATTAGGGTTAAGTTCTGTAATTGAACTGGCAGATTATGCGCATACCCATAATTTGGTGTAGTTCAGCCAGGTCTGATTTCCGACGAGCCGAATCTTCTTTACGTAGTGGGTTTTCCTTACTCATCTTACTATCTTGCTTGCTGTTACTTAGCGGGCAGCTTCATGCCGCCGTGATGACCGGCCGTCAGGGGTGTGACACCGGGCAACCCCTGTCGATACACAGCATCGCCAATAGTTACAGCGAAGATTTATTACTGACGCCCTCCACCGACACACGCCAATCGAGTCGACGCACGGTGAAAGTGGGCGTGGTGATTGATGCCAACACCCCATTTGTGGTTAATCGCGATGATAATGCCATTGAAGGTATTGTCGCCGATTACCTGCAAATCATCAGTGATGCCAGTCAGTTATCCTTCCAGATGATTGGCTATTGCGACTACGGATTAGTGTTAAATGCGCTGGAAAATGGTCAGATTGATTTAATGGCCGGAACCCCGATGCCCGCTCAGCCGGGGTTGATCGCCTCCCATGCATTCTTTACTAATCGGCATGTTGAAGTCCGCAGCAAAAAGTGGGACCCAACCAAACGTACCCACCCGGAAACAGTGGCTATCGTCAATAATGAGCCGCTCTCGCCAGAGTTTTTATTTAATTATCATGCCGATAAAATCGTCGCCTACCCTAACCAGTTACAAGGGTTGCTGGCGGTTGCCTATGGTAATGCTGATGTATTTGTCTCTAATGCCACCTCTGCCAACTATTTGATTGACCAATTGCAGTTGCTGACGTTGCAAATTCGCAACTTTGCCCCTTACCACCCGGCCCCCTATACATTTCTGGCGCGGGAAAGTAATCAAAAACTCATTGATTACATTAATCAGATTCTAGAACTGCTACCCACCCGGGCGACCGGTGATATTCAGCAGCGTTGGTTTGGTAGCAAACATCATTACAATATTGATGCTAAGTTGCTTTTGACCGAACAAGAAGTTAGCTGGATTCAGCAACACCCGGTGGTGAGTTATGTCGCCCCACTTGATTTGGCCCCCCTGATTTTCCGTGATCGTCAGACCGGCGAAATGGCCGGTTTCTCCATTGACCTCATTGATATTATTTCACGTCGGACCGGACTTAAATTTGAACCGGTTTTCACCAAAGATAGCGGTGAAGGGGTACGTGATTTTATCGCCGGTAAAATCGATATGCTGCCGATTGTGGCGGTACGTAACGGCATGTATGGGCACAATCTTTACTCCTCGCCTGTTGCCCAATCCCTATGGGGTATTTTGACCCGTGAAGATCGCATTGATATCAATAATGTGGCCGATCTGGCAGGAAAACGGGTAGGCGTACAGGCGGGTAGTGCTTCCAGTGGGATTATTGGTAATCCCCTATTAGCCCAGAAGATTACCTTTGTTCAAGCCCCCGATACCATGACGCTGGTGCGGTGGTTGCAGCAGGGTAAAGTTGATGCAGTCCTCAAAAATATGATGACGGCCAACTACTTATCAGCGCAGAATTTTAGTCCCAATATTAAAACCGTGGCTGTCGCCGGTGAAGAGCCATTGATGATGGCATTTGGCATCAGCCCGAGGCTACCTGAATTAAAAGCCATCATTGATAAAGTGATTGAATCTATTCCGCCGGAAGAGCTAGATAATCTGATCAGTGATTGGAGCACATTTAAACCTAACCCTGCGAGTTTCGATAACAACTCATTAGATAATGAATTACTGATGCTCGCGCTGAAAATAAGCTCAGGGCTATTATTGGTCTTCGGCTTATATCTTTGCTATCTCGTATTTAACAAGCGCCGTCAGGCCATGTTGTTACATACCCGCTTACTGCAACAAGAGTCCATTATTAATGCCCTACCCTTCGCCGTATTTATCCGTGCTAAGAATGGGGATCTTGCGGTTTATAACAGCCACTTTGCTGCCGCACACCAGGATAAACTGAACGATATGCTCAATCAAAAGAGCGAGTCTGCCCACTGGCCAATGACCAGTCAGCTCGATCGTGAGATAGATAAATATTGTCGATTCGTCTTGCTGGATAGAAAACCACAAATGGTGGATTTGTCCCTTGAGATTAACGAAGAGCTGCGGGATATCTTCCTGTGGATTATTCCGCTGGATAATGCTGAGCGCAGTTTACTGGGCGGCTGGCTGGATATCAGCCAACGGAAAACGGTCGAGCGTGAATTGGAAGCGGCCCGTGTCGAAGCCGAAAGCGCCAACCGCACCAAAAGTACTTTCCTTGCCACTATCAGTCATGAACTGCGCACCCCCATGTACGCCATTATGGGTTTGCTAGAGCTGGAAATTCGCAGTGAGCAGCCGGTCGAAAAAGATACCTTAGTCACCGTATCCAAAACAGCGCAGTCCCTGATGCTACTGCTGGATGACATTATCGACTCCGCCAAGATTGAGGCCGGTCAACTGAGTGTTCACCCGGCGGTGGTTGATTTCCGCCAGGAGATGGAGCGGATGTTCACTATCTATCAACCGATCGCCGATGAGCGCGGACTACGATTCTCTGGCTGGCTGGATGAGCAGATCCCGGCGTTGCTGATGGTCGATATGCTGCGAGTGCGGCAAGTCATGGGCAATCTGTTGGGCAATGCGCTGAAATTTACCGAGCAAGGTGGTGTCTCGGTGGATGTCACTTGGGAGCCGACGGATGGGCAACATGGCGTAATGAATATCGATATTACCGATACCGGCATTGGCATCTCGTCGGCCGCGCAGGCCACACTGTTCCAGCCATTTAGTCAGGCTAATGAAGGTAAATCACCGCGCTTTGGTGGTTCGGGATTGGGGCTTTGGATCTGTCATCAGTTGATTCATAAGATGGGCGGGCAAATCATCCTGGAGAGCAAACTGGGTAAAGGCACCAGCCTATTTATTACCTTGCCGCTGGAGATAGCCACTGAGGATGATATACCGCAAGATACGACTGTTTTGTATGCTGATGAAAAGCAACTGAATCATTTAAAAAACCTACGTGTTTTAGTGGTGGATGATTTACCGGCTAACCGTCAGTTACTGCAACAGCAGCTAGCTTTTATCGGAATTGAGCAGGTGATGAGCGCAGAAAATGGCGCGGAGGCCTGGCAGATATTGCAGCATTATAGTTTTGACATAGTCATCACCGATTACAGTATGCCATTGATGAATGGCTACGAACTGGCCGCCCATATCCGTAGTAGCCCAACAATAAAAGAGATGATCATTATTGGCTGTACCGCAGATGCGCGGGAAGAGAGCACGGCCCGCTGTTCTAATGCAGGGATGAATGATTGCATGATCAAACCGGTGACCATCGACACCTTGCGCACCGTGCTCCTTCGCCAAGAGATTATTGGTGATATAAGCGCGGACCGTCATCACAGCGCAAGTGACAATCCCGTTAGCCCAAAAAATAGTGAAACAGCTAAATTACCGCCATCCCCAGTGACGGCGGCGCAAGATAAATTAAGGTCGCTCTCTGGAGGCAGTGCTGAGGTGGAGTTGCAGTTATTGCAATCACTACTGGAAAGTCATTCGCAGGATAGCGAGGCGTTGACACAGCGATATCACCAGTTGGCGGCGGATAGCAACGCAATTTCCGATGATATTTACACAGAGATGGCAAGTCTGGTGCACCGGATTAAAGGCGGTGTACAGCTAATTGATGCACAAGCACTGGTAGATAGCTGTATTAAGTTCGAGTCGCTGCTGCATACGCATGATAAGCCGGCAATTATCACGCACGGAGTCGAATATCTGGCACTGCTAACCGAGACTAACCAATTATTAATTGAGCTACTGGCTTCATACTCCAAAATAGGTAGTAGTGATGCAGTAAATAGGCAGTAGTGACACAGTCAAATAGGTAGTGACGCGATAAAATAGAAGTGTATGGTGTGTCACCATTAAAACCCGTCAGAACTTGTGGCGGGTTTTCTTATTTAACTCGAAATTACTTTTACTTAGGATAAAAGCCTAATTGCGTCACCAGGCAAGAAAATCAACCTAACATAATAAAATAAAACGATTTTATTATTCTTCCATTTTTAACCGGATCTGTTCCTACATATTTTGTGGGAAATTTCAGATATAAAACAAGGACGCATCTCATTCTCCTCACCTCAATTTCCCCCTACACTAGCATCGGCCCAAAAACTGAACAGAAAAAACGAAATAACGGCTAATTCTATTCAACTGAGTGATCGCTCACTCACTGAATACAAAAGGTCTCTATTTGCCAGAATATTAATCATAAATTTAAGTAGGAATTCATGGGAAAAACTCTAATGGCGTTGATGCTACTTACCCTACCGGGTATAGCGTTAGCCGCTACCTCAAATAACACAATTAAGTTTCAGGGCGAAGTGGCCGAACAGACTTGCATGGTTGATATTAATGGCACAGCTAACACCCCGGTTGTTTTGTTACCCACAGTCTCAACTAGCAATCTGAATCAAGTTAATTCTGTTGCGGGTAAAACCAATTTCACGATTAACCTCACCGGCTGCAACATTGCCATTCAAGACACCAAAATCAGCTCAGTTTTTCAGGGAATGAATGTCACGAGCGCAGGTAACTTGGGTAATGTCGGCACAGCACAAAATGTTGCAATTCAGCTACTTGATACTCATGGCGCACCGATTCGCATGTCTGGCGGTAGCGTTGAAGTCCCCGGTATCACGCTAGTCGCTGGCGCAACATCCGCATCACAAGATCTGGCTGCACAATATATTACCGAAGAGGGTCGTGCGACGGCTGGGAGTGTCATTGCATCTGCCCAATATGCGATCACTTACCCCTGACTATTCGTGAAATCGTCCGTTTCATGAAGATGTTGGCCACCCGGTAACGGAGCCTAAATAAACCAGAAAAACCAAGGATAAGTAAGCGCTATGACACTGACTGCCCACAAAATTATCGCCTGCTCGTTGTTGCTGCTCAGCGGCGTACCCTTATGGACAAAAGCCAGTGTTGTCATGACAGGGACTCGTATTATTTATCCTGAAGGCACGCGGGAGAAAGTATTACAACTCAGCAATAAAGATGACTACCCTAACCTGGTCCAACTCTGGATGGATGATGGTAATAATCAGTCCTCGCCATCAAAAAGTGATGTTCCTTTTACATTGACACCACAGATATTTCGCATGGAGCCTCAAAGCGGACAAGTGATACGGCTGGCATATATTGAGCGTAATTTACCCAAAGATCGTGAATCAGTGTTCTATCTTAATTTTTTGCAGATCCCGGCATTAAAAGCAGATAACCAGTCGGAGAATAAGCTGGTTTTGATCGTGAATAATCGACTGAAAGTCTTTTACCGCCCTGCCGCGCTAAAAGAAAATGTCGATACCTTAGGTGAAAAAATCCAAGTCACGCTGGATAGCGTTGCCGGTGATAAAATCAAGATACATAACCCAACGGGTTATTATATCAGCCTACGTGATGCCAAACTGGTCAGCGATGGGAAAACCATTTCGTTTGCTACGAGCGAAATGTTTGCTCCCAATTCAACCACTGATTTAGCCTTCCCCGCCGGGGTTAAGGGCAAAAAGGGTGAATTGTTGACGCTAAACGTGGTTAACGATTATGGCACCAACATCCCCTGTAATTATCATCTGTAATCTATCTGTGATGATAATCCAGAATCGACTCCGGCGCAGGGATAGCCAGTGAGGTATAGCTCCTGGCTATCCTACTTGCTAACACAGGGCTTGTTAGTCAGTTATAGCCTGTCAGCAGCGGATGAGCATCATCAAGATGAATACGTGTTTGAGGATGCGCTATTGCGTGGCTCCTCTCTCGGCTTAGGTTCTATATCTCGCTTTAATAAAAAAAATAGTTATGAGGCAGGCAAATACCAAGTTGATCTCTATATGAACAACAAATTTGTCGATCGTGTTGAACTGACCTTTATCACTAAAGGTGATGACGTTGTTCCCTGCCTATCAGGTGCGCAGTTACTACAGGCAGGTGTGGAAGAGTCAGCCCTGAAACAGGCCAATTTGGAAGATAACTGTCTGGATTTAAAAACTATTCTTCCTACCAGCGATTATCATTTTGATTACGCCAAATTACGTTTTGACCTGTCGGTTCCGCAGCTATTTGTTAAGAAAATGCCTCGGGGTTATGTCGATCCGCGCAATCTCACCTCAGGCGAGACTATTGGTTTCAGTAATTACAATTTCAACCAATATCACGTGGGCTATAACAAAGATGGCATTAAGCGCGCCACTGATTCGAGTTATTTGAGCCTGACCAACGGTATCAATGCCGGTATGTGGCGTTTTCGTCAGCAGGGCTCCTTGCGTTATGACCAGACCCGAGGGGCGAACTGGACCTCTAACCGGCTGTACAGCCAGCGCGCACTGCCGTCAATTGGCAGTGAAGTGACCGCCGGTGAAACTTTCAGCGCCGGTCAGTTTTTCTCAAGTATGGGGTTTACCGGCATCGCGCTGGCAACCGATGACCGCATGCTGCCGGAATCACAACGTGGCTACGCCCCTGTGGTGCGCGGCATCGCCAGAACCAACGCCAAGGTGACGGTATATCAGAATAACCGCTCGATTTACCAAGCTACCGTTTCACCGGGGCCGTTTGAGTTTGATGATTTATCGGCCACCAATTTTGGTGGTGACCTGACCGTCGAGATTCAAGAGGCAGATGGCAGCCTGAGTACCTTTCAGGTGCCCTTCTCCTCGGTGCCTGAGTCATTACGACCTGGCTATTCACGCTACAGTTTTGCCGCTGGGAAGGTGCGTGATCAGGGTAATCATGAACTCTTCAGTGAGCTGACCTATCAGCGTGGCGTCAGTAATGCCATTACGGCAAACAGCGGTTTACGTCTGGCCCCCGGTTATCAAGCCCTCATGCTGGGCGGCGTCTTTACCCACTATATTGGTGCCTTAGGGCTGGATGTCACCTATTCGAAAGCCAGCTTACCTGATGATGAGCAACAGAGTGGCTGGATGGCGCGAGCCGCTTTCAGCCGCACCTTTGAGGCCACCAACACCACGCTATCGGTGGCCGGTTACCGCTACTCAACTGAGGGCTACCGTGATTTGAGCGATGTATTAGGCGTTCGGGCCGCCACTCAGGGCAAAGTTTGGAGCTCCGGCTCTTATCAACAGCGCAGCCGAGCTGAAATTTCGCTTAATCAGAATTTTAACCGTTACGGTTCACTGTATTTAACCGCCTCCTCGCAGGATTACCGGAGTGACCGCAAACGGGATACGCAGTTGCAGTTGGGTTATGCCAATACCCTATGGCGCGATACCAGCTTCAACCTTGCGGTTTCACAACAAAAAACCGGGGGTGGCAGCAATGAAGTTTACTTTGTCGACCCCGGCAGTGGTATGCCCGCGGCAAATGGCGCCAATACTCTCGGCGTCAGCGAAACCCTGGTGCAGATCTCCATCTCATTCCCGTTAGGCGGTAGCCCACGTGCGCCCTATATTTCAGCCGGCGCGGTCAACAGCCAGGCCAGCGGTGCCAGCTATCAGACCTCATTATCCGGTGTGATGGGCGATGACCAATCAGCCAGTTACAGCATGGATTTTGCCCGCAGTGAGCAGAACAAAGAGAACACCTTTAGCGGCAGTTTGCAAAAGCGGTTACCCGTGACCAGCCTGAGCGGCAGCGCCTCCAGCAGCCCCGGCTATTGGCAAGGATCAGCCAGTGCGCGAGGCTCGGCGGCCGTCCATAGCGGCGGTATCACACTGGGGCCATACCTGAGCGATACCTTTGCCTTAATCGAGGCCAAAGGTGCCAGCGGGGCCAAGGTGATGTATGGGCAAGGTGCGCGTATTGACCACTTTGGCTATGCCTTAGTACCCACCTTGACGCCCTATCGCTACAACACCATTACGCTCGATCCTGATGGTATGGATTTCAATACCGAGTTGCGAGATGGCGAGCGGCAGATTGCGCCCTATGCCGGCTCTACGGTGAAGGTCACTTTCCGCACACTGAGCGGATATCCGGTGTTAATTAACGTCAAGCTCGCTGATGGCAGCCAACTGCCCATGGGTACTGTGATTTATAGCACCAACGGCAGCGCTGATAGCGGGCATGACGACAGTAAACAGGAACATGAAGTCGGAATGGTCGGACAGGCCAGCCAAGCCTACTTACGGGCGGCATCCCCTAGCGGGACGCTCATGCTGGTATGGGGGGATGCTGCCGATGAGCGGTGTCAGCTTGATTACAATTTAGGCACCCCCAACAACGATCAGCAACTTTATAAACTCGATGCCTTGTGTGTCGTTACTCAGCCTTGAATCAGAGAAACAGTATGAATCCTATGACGACCCGCCGCGCTACGTTAGATCGACGCCGCCCCTTATTCTCTCAGGGTATGGGATTGTTTTTGGCATTCGGCTTACTGAGTGTGACGCTACCCAGTTATGCGCAGTGTGTCTGGAAAGGTGCCAACATCGGTGGCGATAACTACGGTGCCTCATTGCAACTAGGCAATATCAATATGACGAGCAACTATATTCAGCCCGTTGATTCGATTCTGGCCTCCAGTATTATTAGTTTAGTCCCCGCCCGTTTCTGGGCAGATCCAGAAGCCGTTATCTATGAATGTGATATCGCCGATAAAGAGAGCATTTTCGAAGTTTTCGCCACAAATGGCGACAGTAATGTCGGCGGCTACACCAACATGGGGGATAACTATTTTCAGACGTTCTTCCCTTATACCGCATTGAAATTGATTCATGTCGATTCAGGTATTGAATTCAGCCGCATCTGGCAACAAGTGCCCCTGAAAAAATTCGATGTACTGGGCAATAAGATTCAGATTAAAGGCAAGCATTTCAGCCAGATCCGCGCTGAATTAAAAAAGGTCGGCTCAGTCGACCACAACCCTGGCCCCTCGACCTGGGGATGTCCGGGGCCAGCGGCAGATAACTACTCCGGCAGCTACACCTGCAATCAACCCAATGGCTATGTGGTTTTCAAAGGCCCCGGTATGCCAGTGCCGGAAGCCGGGTATGATTCGGCGACTAATTATCAAACATGGGGGAGTGGGCGCTATATGGCGTTTGGCATGAATACCTCGCCGGTCGCCGTCCTGACACGTAAAAATACCTGCGTGGTGCGCAACGTCACGCCTTATGTGGTTTTCCCTATCATCACCGTGAATGAACTCAACAATAACCAAACACGCAGTGCCGATATTACGGTGGATATTGAGTGCCAATCCGGCACGGAGTCGGGCATCAATAGCGGGCAAACGGCGCTGGGTATCCAAACCTCATTACCGGGCTACCTGAAAGCACAGAGCTTAGGGTTGGTGAACGCAGCCGGTGGCGTAAGCTACTTACTCTCCGACCATTACGGTACGGATAACCGCATTGCCACCGGGGTGGGGATCAGCTTGAGTGACAGCAATGGTGCGGCAATGAATTTTGTCGGCTGGGGCGGATGTGTCAGCAATTGCATCACGGGTTCCAGTGCTGCGGGTTGGTATCCCATCTTAACGGGGGCCAGCGCCAATGGCAGTAGTGCCGCCGGCTATAACAACTACTCCCATCACTTCACCGCCACATTGAAAAAACTGCCTAAGGGCAGCCCAACAGCCGGTAAGATCGATGCCACCGCTTATGTTTTGGTGAAAATACAATGAGATATTTATGCTTATTTTTACTCATATTAACTATCAATCAGCACGTTTCGGCCGGTTTAGTCGCGGGGGCGACGCGCATGATCTATCAGCCCGAGTCGCGCGAACGCACACTGATGTTAGCGAATACCAATGATTATCCGGTGGTGGTACAAACCTGGATTGATGATGGTGATGTAGACAGCACGCCAGACCAGAGCAAAGCGCCATTTATGGTGTTACCGGCTGTATTTAAGATGCAAGCGGGCGCGGCTCAAGGGCTACGAATTATCAATAAAGGGGAGAATCTGCCTACCGATCGGGAGTCAGTTTACTGGCTGAATCTGTATGAGATACCGCCCAAAACGCGGCGTAATGTCGATGCCCATGCTCAGGTGGCGATGGCGATGAACACCCAGATGAAGATTTTTTATCGCCCCGACGGGTTAACGCCACCACCGGCCGAAGCGCTGAAAAAAGTGAGTTTCACCCTCAAAAAGCAAAATAGTGAATACGTTCTCATCGCCCATAACCCCACGCCATATCACGTCTCTTTCGGCCAGATTCAGCTGCAAAGCCAGCAAAAAAACGTTCTGGTCGCCCAAGAGATGGACATGATGTTGGCCCCATTTGCTGATCGGCAGTACCATTTTGAACAGCAGCCCACCTCACTTAACGGTGAGGTGACCCTGAATTATATTTATTTTAATGATGCGGGTAATGAGGTCAAAAATAGCCAACGCATAAAGGTGACAATGTAACAAATCACTTTTTGCCGGGTTAACCTGAGAGAAATTTTGACTTGAGCGGATACCTACCCGCGGCAGTGGGGCTTAAATCGCTATTTCAGCCCGCCACGGGAGGTGCTTAGATGATGTTCAGCGCAGAGGCCGTTTCCAGCCGGTGGTGATAGTTTCCTGCCGTTGGTAATAATAGTGCAGATTTAGCGCCCTTTCTTCTTACGCCCAGGCTGGGCAAAGCGCTTACGGGAAGCGGCATTACCATCAGGTTTTTCGGTTTTTTTCGGCCCGCTGATGCTCACTCTTTTCGCTTCAACCGCCTTAACCGGCGCTTTTTTTACTGGTTTTTCATCGGACGATGAGTTTTCGATCAACTTAAATAACTCGATGAGTTCATCTTCGGTTAAATCTCGCCATTCACCCTGCGGCAGCCCTTTCAGACTGATATTCATGATACGTACGCGTTCTAGCTTGGTAACTTCATAGCCAAAGTGCTTACACATGCGGCGAATCTGGCGATTAAGACCCTGCACCAGGGTGATACGAAACACAAAAGTGGCCTCTCTCTTCACTTTGCATTTCTTGGTCACCGTTCCCAGCATCGGCACACCGGCCCCTAAACCGAGAATAAATTCGTCAGTCACCGGTTTGTTGACGGTCACAACATACTCTTTTTCGTGATCGTTCCCAGCACGCAGGATTTTGTTGACCAAATCGCCGTGATTCGTCAGTAAAATCAGCCCTTGCGAATCTTTATCCAGCCGCCCGATAGGAAAGACCCGTTTGCTGTGGTTAACAAAATCAACGATGTTATTCTGCTCACCATCTTCCGTGGTGCTTATTACGCCGACGGGCTTATTCAGCGCAATCAGTATTAAGTCCTCTTCATTACGCGGCTCGATAATCTGACCGTTAACTTTCACCACATCTCCGGCAGAGACCTGAACGCCAACCGTAGCACGCTTGCCGTTAATAAAAACATTGCCTTGTTCGATATAGCGATCTGCATCGCGTCGAGAACAGATACCGCTCTCGCTAATGTATTTATTGAGACGAATGGAGGAGTTAGTCAGCATGATACCTTCGCAAAAAGCGGAACTATACCTTATCCGCGTGAGGATGCGAAGCTTGGTCGGGGGAATAATGTGAGCAGCTTAACAAGGGGGATAACTTGCAGGATAAATAGCAAGTTTGCTGAAAAACAAGCCAATAAGCTCATTCTCTCAGCAAACGCGCATTTATAACGTTTTTCCCCTTTGACATGCCCCAGATACCCCGCTATTATTCGCCTCGTTCACACGATTCCTCTGTAGTTCAGTCGGTAGAACGGCGGACTGTTAATCCGTATGTCACTGGTTCGAGTCCAGTCAGAGGAGCCAAATTAGAGAAGCCCGCTTAAGGAAACTTAAGCGGGCTTTTTGCTTTTCTGCTTACCCACGTTGCAATCCGTCATAGGCGATAGCACCATCATTCGCCATCAGGGTTCTGAGACCCTGGTTGCGCCGCATCCTTGCGGCCTAACATTTACGCCAACCCTAGCAGGGTATTGAGTTGTGCAATCTGCTGCTGCCACTGCTGTTGCAACACAGGTTTCTGATGTCTGGGTTTACGTGCTAAATCCTCCCCCAGCTTGCTTTCCAATTCCAGTAGTGTCGCCAGCAAGCGCTCCTCTTCGCTTTCCGCTTGCGTCTCAGTTGGCAATATTGTCGTTGAGTGAGTTGCCGTCGTGAGAGCCATTGGCACCGATTTATCAGCCAAAATAGCATAAACCGGTTCTAAATCGTGCCACTCCTCCAGCCGCTGTTTATTGATTAGCCAAAAACGATTGCAGCTTTGTTCAATCAATGTGCGGTCATGGGAAACCAGCAGCACGGCGCCACTAAATGTCTTCAGCGTGTCCGCCAGCTCCTCTTTGCCTTCCATATCAAGGTGATTGGTTGGCTCGTCGAGCAGCAGTAGCGAGTAGTTAGCCAGTGTTAGGCCGACAAACAGTAATCGCGAACGCTCGCCGCCGCTCAGCGTATTAACCCGCTGTTGATGCCGGAGATAAGGGAAACCTGCGCCGATTAGTGCCATTTTTCGCTGATCTTCCGTTAGCGGTGCGAACGGGGTCAAAGCCTCGGTTAATGTATCCTCATCCCTCAGTTGTTGCAGGCTCTGATCGTAGTAGCCCACACGCACTTTTGGATGGAACACCAGACCGACATCAGCGGCCTCTGGCTGGCTAACCGCCCGCCACAAGCAGTGCAGCAATGAGGATTTACCACAGCCGTTACGTCCAACCAACGCAATTCGATCACCGCTTTTTACCCGCAGTTGATCCAACTCAAATAGCACCGGGGCCAGTGGCGCTGGCCGCACCCGCAGAGCTGACAATGCCAGCACGCGGTCTGCCGGTAAGGCCTCGCCGTTGAGACGCAACTGCCACTGATTACCCGCAGTGAGTTGGGTCTGCTCATCCTTAAGTCGATCGACCTGTCTCTCCATCTGCTTCGCCTTACGCGCCAGTTTTTCGCTGTCATACACGCTACCCCAGATAGCCAGCCGTTTGGCACTCTTTGCCACCCGATCAATCTCCTTCTGTTCGGCCTGACGGCGGTGGCTATCCACGATATCTTTTTCCGCTAATGCCTGTCGCGCCAACGTGCAAGGCAGACGAATGAACTGTAGATTTTTGTCGCGCAAGATCCAGGTGCAGTTGGTGACATGGTCCAGTAAGCTGCGATCATGTGAAACCAGAACAAAACTACCGCTCCAATTTAGCAGAAACTGTTCCAACCACAGCAGAGTGGGTAAATCCAGATGGTTACTGGGTTCGTCCAGCAGCAGCAAATCGGGTTGGCGAATCAGCGCCCGAGCCAATAGCAGGCGCGTGTGCTCTCCTCCACTCAATGTACCGGCAGTCAACTCCCAGTCGGCCTCGTCAAACCCCAAACTGGCGAGTAAAACTTCAGCTTGCCAGTATTCGGGTTGATGCAGGCTATCGGGCAGATGATTGAGCACCGCATCCAGCAGAGTGCAGTCAGCCAACATAGCGGGCAGATGTTGTTCAACACATGCCATCAGGCAATGATTGGCGGTGGTGATGGTGCCAGAGGTGGCGGGTAAATCCCCGCTGAGGATCTTTAGCAGCGTGCTTTTACCACTGCCGTTATGGCCAATCAGACCGATACGGTCACCTTTTTTCAGGCCAAAGGTGATCTCAGCCAGCAGTGGGCCGAAAGTGTTGTCGTAACAGACAGATTGTGCAGAAAGTAATGTGGTCATTGCTTACTCAAGTTTTACAGGCATAAAATGCCGATCGTCAAAAAAACTGACGATAACCAGTAAGCTGGAGGGAAGTTCTCAGTGTGTTAGTTAGCTTCGCTCAAGCAGGTTATCGCAGCACGATACCGGTAATGCTTGAGCAAGCACGATCACTAAAGACGAGTGAATAAAGAAACAATTCACGGGTCAACATAGTAATCCTCCTTAAATAACGTTGGTTAATGAATAAACTGATTATATTGAGGTTTCTGCCATTACGCCAGTTTCAGTCTGTAACTGAGTAGTTGTCACTAGATGGGTGGGTTCAGCATCTAAGCCATTATGTTGCAAGTCAATGGCTTAGATACCAAGATGGGAATGGCTGTTACGAATTTATCGCTTTTTTGGAATCCAGAGCACTGTGGATCGCCGCTTCCAATTCATTGACTTCAAATTTTGCTACGTAAGCATCCGCCCCAACTTTGCGGACATGATCTTCATTCGCACTACCGGACAACGATGAATGGATAATCACCGGAATATTCTTCAGGAATTCATCGCGTTTAATATTCAGCGTCAATGTAAAGCCGTCCATCTCTGGCATTTCTAAATCGGTTAACACAAATGCGATTTTATCCGAGATAGGCCGCCCCTCCGCCCGCGCCTCATCAGCCATCTTACGAATTTTATTCCACGCCTCCAGGCCGGTGATATGCATCACCGCGGGAATATCCATCATCTTCAAGCCCTCTTCCAGCATCGAACGTGCCACCTTCGAGTCCTCAGCCACAATGGCGACTGAGCCAGGTTTCAGATCAAACGCCTTGGTTTTCTCACTGTCGATTTGGACATTACGATGAGCGGGAACGATGTCATACAAAATCTGTTCAACATCCAGCACCAGAGCTAGGCGGTTACTTGCGGTGTCGTTATCCAGCCGTGCAATGCTGGTGATGCTGCGACTCTTAACACCCGCATCAGCAGCCAGTACCTGACTCCATTCAAGGCGGACGATATCATCAACCGACTCCACCGCGAATGCCTGAGTACTACGAGCATATTCGGTTACCAGCAGAATATTTAATCCGGTTTTTGGCTCACAACCGACAATAGCCGGGAGATCAATCACAGGAATAATCTCCCCGCGAATATTCGCCATCCCCATCATTGGCGATGCCATACCCGCCACCTTGGTTAGCGTAGGCATGGGCACAATTTCACGCAACTTAAACACGTTGATGCCGAACAGCTCAGATTTCTCTTCATCATGCGACTCGCCCAAGCGGAACAGCAACAGCTCAAACCGGTTCGATGAGGTGAGGTTAGTTCTCTCCTCTATCTCTTTTTGAAAATTATCCATACTTTCCCCAATGCGAATGAAGATTGATAAGTAGTAACAAGGCGAATTAAGTCATTCGGAAAATAAGGAATAACATTCTGCTTATCTATTTATCGGCAATGGGCCGAAAATACTTAATCATTCGGCTTAAGAAGATGTGGCGTGCCACTCCAGCCAGCGGTTGGCCGTAGGGGTTATGCCACTGGTCGATAGCGCCACAACCAGCGGCCTGTAGACATGCGGCGATAAAACAGTACGCCGCGCACTATCCAGTCGAGGAACATCCCCATCCAAACGCCTGTGACGCCAAATCCCAGGGTTATCCCCAAGATATAACCAACAATAATGCGGCAACCCCACATCCCTGCCAGCGCCACCCACATGGTATAACGAGCATCCTTCGCCCCTTTCAGGCCCGATGGTAGCACCCAAGAGGCCGCCCAGATCGGCATAAACAGTGCATTTATCCAGATCAGATGCTTCACCACATTGATAACGCCCGGTTCGTTGGTATAGAGAGAGGCCAAAAATCCAGCACTGGGGATCGATAGCAGCGCGATAAAACAGACGCCGACGGTGGATAGCCAGAAGATATGTTTGAGTTGGCGAATTGGCTGCAAAATCTGCCCTTTCCCCAATCGTGTGCCGATGATGATTGTCGAACTGTATCCCAACGCATTGCCCGGCAAGTTAATCAGCCCGACGATTGAAAAAGCAATAAAGTTACCGGCGATCACTTCAGTACCCATTCCCGCAACAAAGCGCTGGGTAATCAGCTTACCGATACTGAACATCACGGATTCAACACTGGCGGGAATGCCGATGCTCAGCACCTCAAACATAATGGCTGAGGTAAAGGGCAAAAAATAGGCCTTGAAGGGGATACGCAGAGTATTATTGGCACCGAAAATCAGCACCAGAACCACCACCAGCGCGCCGATATAGCGTGCAAGCGTGATACCAATACCCGCGCCGATAAAACCTACTCCCTGCCAGCTAAACAGGCCGTAAATCAGCACGCTACTGATAACAATATTGAGAATATTCATCGCAATATTGATAAACATCGGCAACCGCGTATTACCGGCCCCCCGTAGCGCACCACATCCCACCAGCGTGATCGCCATCGCCGGATAGTTCCAGACCGTCAAATTCAGGTAGGTCAGTGCCATGGCCTTAACGGCGGGATCGGCCTGATTCGCCATCAGATTGATAATGGCCTCACCGGCAAAATGCACCAGCAGCACCAAGAGTAAGGAGATTAAAACCAGCAGAGAGATGGATTCGCGGGCCGCCGTTTGCGCTTGCTTGCGCTTGCGCTGACCGAGACTGAATGACACCACCACCGATGTCCCCAGCGCCACTGAGGCAAAGAAAGCCGCAATCAACATATTGAAGCTGTCAGCCAGACCCACCGCCGCCATCGCCTCTTTGCCCAGCCAACTCACCAGTAAAGTGCTGAACACCCCCATCAACAGGACGCACAGCCCTTCAATAAACAGTGGGATCGCCAGCGGCGTTATCTCACGCCAAAATAGTACCCGGTAGGATTTTCGTTTTTTATACCACGCGCTTTCGCGAAAGATTTTCAACTTAACTGTCCCTGAAATCACGCCCAATTTGCTTACACCCGCGCTTTTCACCACTATGGTGAAATATCCCGATGCGCCGGTTTACAATGGCGGTTTTCCGCTTTAAATTTTAACGTGTTACACGTGATAAAAAATCGATGTAGATATCATAACAGAACGTGAAATTAATTTAAATGAAACGGAATTTCACCAAAGTACAAATTAAATACTTATGCAATAAAATTCACATAAATATGCAAAATATCTTTGACTCTACTACCGGTTTTGCGATATCAATGTAGCCATTGAAACCTTTGCCAGACTGACCTAATTCATACAGGATTTAATTGATGACAACTATTCTCAAACACCTTCCTATTAATCAGCGTGTTGGTATTGCCTTCTCCGGTGGCCTGGACACCAGTGCCGCGCTGCTGTGGATGCAGAAAAAAGGGGCAATTCCTTACGCCTATACCGCTAATCTGGGTCAGCCTGATGAAGAGGATTACGATGCTATTCCACGTAAAGCGATGGAGTACGGTGCAGAGAAAGCCCGCCTGATCGATTGCCGCAAGCAGCTGGTCGCTGAAGGGATCGCCGCTATTCAATGTGGTGCCTTCCACAACACTACCGCCGGTGTCACCTATTTCAACACCACCCCGCTGGGCCGTGCCGTCACCGGAACCATGCTGGTCGCCGCCATGAAAGAAGATGGCGTGAATATCTGGGGTGATGGCAGTACCTATAAAGGTAACGATATTGAGCGTTTTTATCGTTACGGGCTGTTGACTAATGCTGAGTTGAAAATTTACAAGCCGTGGCTGGATACCGATTTCATCGATGAATTAGGTGGCCGCCATGAGATGTCCGAATTTATGATTCAATCCGGTTTCGACTACAAAATGTCGACCGAGAAAGCCTACTCCACCGACTCCAACATGTTGGGTGCAACTCACGAAGCCAAAGATCTAGAGTTTCTGAACTCCAGCCTCAAAATCGTTAACCCGATCATGGGGGTGAAATTCTGGGATGAGAATGTGGTCGTCAAAGCGGAAGAGGTTTCCGTCCGTTTTGAGCGCGGTTATCCGGTGGCACTGAATGGCGTGACCTTCGACGACAGCGTCGAGCTGATGATGGAAGCTAACCGCATCGGTGGCCGTCATGGTCTGGGCATGAGCGACCAGATTGAAAACCGGATTATCGAAGCTAAAAGCCGTGGCATCTATGAAGCCCCAGGGATGGCACTGCTGCATATTGCTTACGAGCGCCTGCTGACAGGTATTCACAACGAAGATACCATTGAGCAATATCATGCCAATGGCCGTGTTCTGGGCCGTCTGCTATATCAAGGTCGTTGGTTTGATCCGCAAGCGCTGATGCTGCGTGATTCAGCCCAGCGTTGGGTTGCCAGCGAAATTACCGGTGAAGTGACACTGGAACTGCGTCGCGGTAATGACTACTCGATCCTCAATACGGTCTCCGACAATCTGACTTACAAACCAGAGCGTCTGACCATGGAAAAAGGAGAGTCGGTGTTCTCACCAGATGACCGTATTGGTCAGTTGACCATGCGCAACCTGGATATCACCGATACCCGCGAGAAGCTATTCAACTATGCTGAAACCGGGCTGTTATCAACTTCTGCGA
Organism: Yersinia bercovieri ATCC 43970; assembly: GCF_013282745.1. Lineage (NCBI taxonomy): Bacteria > Pseudomonadati > Pseudomonadota > Gammaproteobacteria > Enterobacterales > Yersiniaceae > Yersinia > Yersinia bercovieri. The sequence continues at coordinate 3,046,732 of NZ_CP054044.1, read as the reverse complement.
CCACCGGTTTGCCGCAAGTGGATAATAATAATCTGAGCGTGCGTGGCATTCAGGATAAGAGCAAATAATTACCTCGGTTAAATACCCACCGGATCAGTGTTAAATGATCCGGTTTTTTTAGCGGTGGCGTTTCGACTTAAAACGCCACTGCAATTATTAAGCCGTCGTGGTTGGCAACTCAATATGGCTCTCCGCTAGCGAGCCCATATTGTTGTACATCGCACAGGCTGCATCGACCAAATGCATGGCGAGGGCCGCACCACTGCCCTCACCCAGACGCATTTCCATCTGCAAATAGGGTTCCAGTTGCAGGTGATTCAGGGCGATCACCGCGCCTTTTTCTGCCGACATATGTGACGGAATCAGGTATTCGCGCACACCGGGGGCGATACGGCAAGCCGCCAACGCCGAGGCATACGAGAGGAAACCATCCAGCACCACCGGTAATCCCGCAGCCGCCGCACCTAACATCACGCCGGTCATACCCACCAGATCAAAGCCGCCAACTTTTGCCAGCACATCAATGCCATCACTGGCATCCGGCTGATTGGTTTCGATGGCGCGGCGCACCACCGCCACTTTATGATGCAGTTGCTCACTGGGGAAATTCGCCCCGATACCCACCACCGACTCAGGATCACTGTCGGTAAACACGCTAACCATCGCGGCGGCGGGCGTGGTGTTCGCCATACCCAGCTCACCGACACCAAACACTTTCACCCCATCAGCGGCTTGTTGTAGTGTCAGCGTGGCGCTGGCGAACAGTAGATCTTCTGCCTGTTGGCGGGTCATCGCCGCTTCGCGAGCAATATTGCCACTGCCACGGGCCACTTTCATATCCAGCACGCCGGGGAGTGTCTCGCTGTCGATACCCACATCGACAATCTTCACCTCCACACCCGCATTGGCGGCCAGCACACAAACACCGGTCACGCCCCTCACCATATTCAGCGCCTGAACCATGGTGACCACGCGGGGCGAAACAGCCACACCTTCGTCGTAGACACCATGATCAGCGGCCATCACAATAATTTGCTTGCGGCAGACTTGATGACCATATAACCCGCGCATCCCCGCCAGTTGGGTAGCCAATAGCTCCAGACGGCCCAAACTGCCGGGTGGCTTAAGCAAGCCGTCCAGCCGCACTTTGGCGCGGGCCATCGCTTTGTGGTCTAACGGTGGAATTCTCGCCAGAATCGATGAAAGTGTCTGCATCTGTTTAACCTCGTGTCGCAGGCTGCCAGGCAGCCCGACTGTTAAATGCACGCAGCGTGACAAACCCGTCATGGATCTCCAACACGCTGTATGCCCCCTGCTCAAAATGAAAGTGCCACATGGCCGCTGCGGGCATTGCCAGCAGGCGGGCCAACATCAGGCTTAACACCCCCTGATGGGCGACCAGTAGCCGATTATTGTCGTTATTTTGCACTGATTTGAGTTGCACAACGGCCCCTTCGATGCGGGCCAAAAACTGCGGAAAAGACTCCCCAGCGGTGGGGCTGGCCTGTTGCCAATCGGCCACCCATGCCGCCCATGCATCGGGATCTTCACGTTGTAAATCATGGTGATGGCGCATTTCCCAATCACCAAAATTCATCTCATTCAATTGCTCGTCGATAGTGGCGTTAATGTCCTGCCCCGCCAGCACGATATCGGCGGTATGGCGCGCGCGTAGTAATTGACTGCTCACCGCGTGGGTAAAATCAACATCTGCCAGCCACGCGGCGACCTGTCCGGCCTGCTCCACGCCCGGTGAGGTCAGCGGCAAATCGGTCATGCCGCAAAAAACACCGCGCAAATTGGCCTCGGTTTGCCCGTGGCGTACCAGAAAGAGTCGCATAGAATGGCCCACTATTGAGAGTGTTCAGGGGGTTGTGATATCACAGCAGCGCCAGCAAAAACAGGAGTTCGCCCATCTCGGCCGCGGCCCCCAGGGTATCACCGGTCTGCCCGCCCAGGCGGCTGCGCAGATAGGTCGCCAGCAGCCATACCACCGCCATGGTGATCACCAGCGCCAGCACCGCCGCCCCTTTGCCGAGCAATAGCGTCAATATCACGCCGCCTGCTAAGGTGATGGCCGTTTGTCTGCCAGTGACTTTACCAATGTATATGTTGCCCAGCCCATTACCTGCGCGGGCATAGCGCTGGCGGTACATCAGCAGCACAATTACCGTGCGACCCGCGACCGAAGCGGCGGTCAGCATAGCAAGCATCGACACATCGCGCAGCGCCAGTTCGCTCACCACCAGCACTTTTGCCACCACCATAAAGATCAGCGCCAACCCGCCATTGGTGCCGAGGCGACTGTCGCGCATGATCTCCAGCATCTGCTCGCGCTTGCGGGCGGAAAACACCCCATCACAGGTATCTGCCAGCCCATCGAGATGAAAAGCGCCGGTGATCAGTGCCAGAGCCAGCACATAGCCCAGTGCCGCCAAGGGCACACCGCACCAAGGGGCCAGCAAGGTAAAGAGCACGCCACCGATCCCCCCAACAATCAAGCCAATCAGTGGGAAGCCGACAATACCGCGTTCGTATTGATCCATCGCCAGCCCTTGTGTCCAGCGCTCAGGCACCGGAATGCGGGTCATAAACTGCAAGGTGGCGAGAAATAGCCGCAGGCTCATTTAATTTTGACCTCAATACCAGAAATCACTAAAAACACCTCGTCAGCCGCTGCCGCCAGCCGTTGATTGACCCGCCCCGCGATATCGCGAAAATGCCGCGCGAGGCGGTTTTCCGGCACGATCCCCATGCCCAGCTCATTGGTGACCAGATAGATTGGCGCTGAACTGCGAGCGCAGGCGGCCAGCAGATCGGTAATCTGTTGCTGGACCCCCACCTCCAACTGGGTAAAATCCATCTGTTCAGGTGGCGTGTCGCCCGCCTGCTCAAACAGCAGATTGGTGATGAGCGTGGTGATGCACTCCAGCACCACCGCCTCACCCCCAGCCACTTGCTGCTCCAGTACCGCGGCGAGATCCCGATACCCCTCCCAAGTGCGCCAGTGTGCCGGGCGGGTGGCACGGTGGAGCGCAACCCGCTCGGCCATTTCGGTGTCAGTCACCACCGAGGTGGCGATATAAAACACCCGATCGCACGCCTGTGCCGCCAGCCGTTCAGCCAGCGAACTCTTGCCGCTACGCGCACCGCCGGTAATCAAAATCACTGTGTGCTCTCCTGTTGATGTGCGGCCATTAGCTGATAAATACGTTCTATATCAATATGCTGGCGCATGTGTGCCGCCAAAATATCAAACTGTTGCTGCTTATGCTCCGCATAATTGACACTCACACCGTCAAACGCCGCCAGCCCTTTACGTTGCCGCAACTTATCTAGCAGGGCGCGGGTAAAGTGGTGGCTGTCGAACAGGCCATGAATATAGCTGCCCAGCACATTGCCATCACTGTTCACCGCCCCATCGACCCACTGCTCCGCTTGCCCGTTACGCAGTGTTAGGCGGGCAAAAGGGGTAGCATCAGCCCCCAATTGGGAAACTCCCATATGGATCTCATAGCCCTCCAGTGGGTGCTCCGCGCAGCTTGCCAGCATCCCCGGCAGGGCCGCCAAACAGTGGCCGCTGACCCGTGTGGTGACTTTATCCGGCGCAAATTGGGTCTCTACGTCTAGCAAACCGAGGCCCTCCATCTGCTCAAGGCCCGACTCCACCCCATCGACAATGCGCTTACCCAACATCTGATAGCCGCCGCAGATCCCGATCAGCGGTAGTTGCCGCTGATGCTGCGCCAGCAGTGCCGCCGCCAGCCCGCTATGATGCAGCCACTGCAAATCACCTAGCGTATTTTTGCTGCCGGGCAGGATAATCAAGTCCGGTTGACCCAACGCGGAGATCTGCGCAACATAGCGCAAGCGCACATCTGGCTGCGCAGCCAGGGCATTAAAATCGGTAAAGTTGGCAATGTGTGGCAGGCGAATTACCGCGATATCTAGCGCCTGTTCTGTCGCATCATCATATTTGCCATTTTGCAGCGCCACACCATCTTCATCTTCCAAATCAATATCCAGCCACGGCATCACCCCCAAAACAGGGACATCCGTCAGGGCTTCAATCTGTTCTAAGCCGGGTTTAAGCAGCGCGATATCCCCGCGAAACTTATTGATGATCACCCCTTTAACCCGCGCTTTTTCATCCGGGTGTAGCAACGCCAGCGTGCCATAAATAGAGGCGAATACACCGCCGCGATCAATATCAGCCACCAATAAAACCGGCGCATCCGCCATTATTGCCATGCCCATATTGACGATATCGCGGTCGCGCAGATTAATCTCCGCAGGGCTGCCGGCCCCCTCTAGCACCATCACCTCATATTCAGCGGCCAGACTGTGGTAGACCTCACTGATCTGCTGCTGCAACTGCGGCTTGTACTGGTGATACTCCACCGCATCCATATTGCAGGCCACTTTGCCCATCAACACCACCTGCGCCTTGCGGTCACTAGTGGGTTTTAGCAGCACCGGATTCATGCGCACATCAGGGACGATACCCGCCGCTTCGGCCTGAAAAATCTGCGCCCGCCCCATCTCCTCGCCTTGCGGCGTAATACCCGAATTCAGCGCCATATTTTGCGATTTGAAGGGGGCGCAACGATACCCATCCTGCATAAAAATGCGGCATAGCCCCGCCACTAACACACTTTTGCCGACGTCAGATGCCGTGCCTTGCACCATGATCGATAAACTCATCGCGCTTCCTCCGCTTCACGCTGACGCATCAACGCAAAAAGTTGTTCTTCGGTTTTGCACAGCGGCAACCCTAGCTCAGTGTGCATTTTCACCAGCCACGGCTGAACCAGTCCGGCGGCTTGCAGTTTTTCCTGTTGCAGGAACACCTCGGTGGTTTCACCAGCCATCATCAGGTGCCCATGAGATAGGACATACAGGTAGTCACAAACCTTATAAATCAGGTCGATATCATGGCTGGATAGAATAACCCGTTTTCCTTCCGCCACAATGCGCTCAATAAGGGTAATCATATGTTGGCGGCCCGCAGGATCGAGTCCCGCTGTCGGTTCATCCAGCAGCAGATACTCCGCCTCCATCACCAGCGCCCCGGCAATCGCCACCCGTTTTTTCTGCCCGTGGCTCAGGTGCTGGATCGATTTATGGCGAAACCCCTGCGCATCCACCAAAGTCAGCGCCCGATCAACCCGCTCGGCAATAATCGCCTCTGGCATCCCCAGATTGCGCAAGCTGAAAGCAATATCACTGTCGATATCGGTATAAAAGATCTGCTGTTCCGGGTCTTGAAACACCGTGGTTACCCGCTGGCGTAGTGCCCGTAACGAAGCTTTTTTGTAGCTAAGCGGCTCATCTTGCCACAACACCGCCCCCTGCTGCGGTTGCAGAATGCCGGTCAAATTCATAAATAGCGTGGATTTGCCGCAACCATTGGCCCCCAAGACACCGGTAACCGCGTGTTGGCTGAAATCCAGTGTCAGATCATGCAGCACCTGCTCATCCTGATAGCTGAAACATAACTGCCGGGTGGCTAACATCACATCCTGCCTTACAGGTGAAAATCACCCTGATAGAGTTTCATATCCAGCGAGATGACCATCTGCTGATAGCGAATCATCACGCGGGTAAATAGCATACCAACCAGCATTGCCAGCGAGCGGTAACCCGTGGGCAATGAGATATAGCCAAATCTCAGTGACTGCGCCTGATGAATCGCCGCCGCCTCCTCGATCAAAATAAAGATAAAGCGCCATGTCAGCAGGATCTGCTCGGTAAGCAGACGGGGGGCATGGCAGCGTTTCAATAGTTGAATCAGCTGCGGAAATGGTGTGTTGAGCACAAACCAGAAGGTGGCCGCCAGTGCCGCCAGACTACGCCACAATGTTTGATTGGCGGTGGCAAGGCCGATTTTATCGATGCCGAACCACCAGTTGCCCATTTGCACCCCCCACCACAAGCTCTCCGGTTGACGGGCCAGCGATAGCACAATGGTCACCAGCCCCAGCAACAAAAAAGAGAGCGGGATCGCCAGCCAGCGCAGATAGCGGCGCGGGCCAACCCGCAGCAAATAGCAGGTCAGCGCGGCGATAAACAGCAGCAGCAGCGCCTGATACATCGGCGGGCTGAGCATGGCGAGCAGCAGGAATACCCCATATAGCAGCAGTTTTCCCATCGGGTCAGTCTGTCGCCAGCGGCTCTGATAGCTCAGCTTATCAATCCCCAGCATGCTCACCGCGTTTCCCCCGGTAGTAGCCCAAGATATAGAAGATCACCGCCGCACCCATGGAGCCTTGCAGGGTAAAGAGTAAGCTTTCGATTTCGCCGCTGGCCGGTTCATATAGCGGCGTGAACCACGGCTGATAGTGTGGTGCGGTGACCTGAATTAAAGCTTCAGCCTCGCCATCCGAGCCGCCATATTCGCCGCCGTGATTGATAAAAAACGGCAAGATCACCAGTGCTATCACCATCGCCAGCAGGATAAGGGTCTTTTTCATGTTAATGAGCCTCCGAGTGGATTAACTGGCGTTTGGTTAATTGGTCGTAAATCATCACTGTCAGCAAACCTTCCGCAATGGCTATCGGGATCTGGGTAATGCAGAACACCCCCATAAATTTGATAATCGAGCCGCTGACACCAAATTGCGGGTCTGGGAAGGCCAATCCGAGCTGAACCGAGGTGACAAAATAGGTGGTTAAGTCGGCGAGCATGGCGCACAGGAACACCCCAACATCACGGCGTAACCCCGCTTTACAGGCCAGTTTCCAGACCAGATAACCCACGACCGGCCCAATCACCGCCATCGACATGCCATTCGCGCCCAAGGTGGTCAACCCGCCGTGTGCCAATAGCAGCGCCTGAAATAGCAGCACAATCGCCCCTAATACCGCCACCACCACAGGCCCGAACAGAATCACCGCCAGCCCAACACCCGTGGGGTGCGAGCAACTGCCGGTCACCGACGGAATTTTCAGCGCGGAGAGCACGAAAATAAAGGCACCACACAGTGCCAGTAACACTTTTTGATTACTGTCTTCAGCCACAATCTGCTTTAAGCGCACCAGCCCCATAAACAGGCACGGCAGGAACAGCACCCACCAGGCCAGTGCCCACATCGGCGGCAAAAAACCTTCCATAATGTGCATCGCAAAAACATCATTCGGGGCCAGTGTTAACAGAATTGCCATCGCAACTCCGCTATACGAAAGTTTCTTTAACTCTTTTTCCATTTCCATTAGTTGCTCCAATCACTTTGGATATCGGTTAAAAAACTTAACTATCGGATATTTATTAGCTAGCGGTTATCCATTAACTCGTTGCTGCTTATTCACTAAAATGGTCGAGAAATAGGGCAATGGCTGGTCAGCGGCAATACTATCCAACTGACGCCAACACAGCTCCCCCGGTAGTGAGGCTTCCGCCATCAGCAGCGCATGGGGGAAGAGTTCCAGGCGGGCCAACAGCGCCTGAATGCGGGCGAAGCGGCCATAAACTTTCATCAATACCACGCAATCGTGATCGCGCAATGCCCGCTCCAGCTCCGCTTCCGGCGCGGTACAAGAGATAATCGCCAGCGACTGTTGATCCATCGCCAACGGCAAGGCCGCGCGGGATGCAATGGCGGCGAAAGAGGTCACGCCCGGAACAATCTCCAACCAATCAGGGCGACCAATGCGTTCTAGCAAAAATACCCAGGTGCTAAATAGCATCGAGTCGCCGAGGGTGATAAAGCCGACCTGACGCCCATTGGCGACCTCGGTTTGCAACTGCTGCGCCACCTCATCCCAGACCGCCTGCTTTTCACTATCATCGGCACTCATCGGGAAGTGGCAGGTACGAATTTCAGTGGTGGGTGACAAATATTCGCGCACGATAGAGAGTGCCAGGCTATCACCACCTTTGCGCCCTGCCGGGGCATAGAGCACATCGAGTTTAGCGACCAGTCGTGCGGCTCGCACCGTGATCAAATCACTGGCACCGGGGCCGACACCTAAGGCATAAAGTCTGCCGCTCATTACGCTGCCTCCTGCTGTTTTTGTTGTAGGGCGTGGTCTAGATGTTCCACAAACATTTGGCGAATCAAGGGGTTTTCACCTAATCCTTGCAGCCATGATTGAGCGCTGATACCGGCCGCTTCCAATTGTGAGCGCCATGAGTCCGGTTCGTCAGAGGCCATGTCGTTGATGGCGTGATCCCCTGCTACCAGCATCAGTGGCATCAAGTGCACTTTGCGCACCCCCTGCTGCTGTAGGCGGCTAATGATATGGCTGATCTCCGGGTAGCTCTCCACCGCGCCGACCAGCGCGGGGAAGTTCAGCGAGGCCATTAAGTGGTCAAGGCAGGCATAAGCGGAGAAGGCGAAATGGCTGGCACCGTGGCCCATAAACACCACCCGTTCATCCGCCGCCAGTGGTGGCATCTGCGCTCGCAGCGCAACCAGCAACTGTTGGTAATCGGCAAAGCTGCTCAGCAGCGGCGTGCCCAGCACCAGATGGTGGAAAAGGTCGCTGAAGGCGCGAACTTCATTGGCGACTTTTTCATATTCATCGCCGTTGATCACATGCAGTGATTGGATGGCGACATCCTGATAGCCCAACTCGGCCAGCTGTTTCAGGGCTTCACGCGGGTTATTGATCAGCAGGCCATCGCGCTTACGCAATTTGCGAATAATCATCTCCGAGGTAAAGGCGCGGAAAATATCGCGGTCGCTGTAAGCCGCCGCCAACTGCTGCTCGCAGGTATCAATATTCTTCTGGCGGGTCTGTTCGTAACTGGTGCCAAAACTGATCACCAACAGTGCTTTTTTCATTTTATTCTCCTCGTTGTTGCTGCCAGTGGGTCAGATGTTGGGTCAATTCATCTAATGAAGTCACTTGCTGCCCAATATGGCCCAAGTGCACGGCGGGCGGGCGGCACACTACAATGCAGGGGATATTCAGCGCCAGACAGGGGGCCACTTTCTCCTGATAGCCCCCCTGCACACCGGACTCTTTGGTGATGACCACATCCGGCTGGCAAAACTGATACAGCGCCTGATTGAACTGCGCACTAAATGGCCCGCGCAGCGCGATAATATTGTCCACCCCCAGCCCCAGCGCTTCGCACTGACTCAGCACCTCGGCGGTGGGCAGCACACGCGCCAACACTGTTTTACCTGTCAACCGGCGCTGATACTCCGCCAGCTGTTTGCTGCCGGTGGTGAGCAGCACCCGTGGCCCCAGCGTCTGGGCCACGGCACAGGCCGCGCTTAAGCTATCGACTTTGTGCAGCAGTGGATGATTGATCGCGTCAATTTCACTCGGGCGCTGATAGCGAGTCATCGGCACATTCGACTGCGCGCAGGCGGCGACCACATTGTCACTGAGCAGCTCGGCATAAGGGTGTGAGGCATCAATCACCCAGCGCACCGCGCGGGCGGTCAGAAAATCGGCCATCGCCGCCGCATCCATGCGCCCGACCAACACTTCGCCGCGAATATCACCCGCCAGCTGCCTGCCCGCATCAGTGGCGACCGACAGGCTATAGCGCTCGCCTGCGCCATCAAGCAATTGGCAAATCAGCCGTGCATCACTGGTGCCGCCAAACAGGTGGATCGCTGGGTGGCTGCTCGTCATAACCAATGGCCTATCACAGTGAATGCCCGCTCATAATGAGTAGCCCCTAGGGGTGATCATCATCCCGTTGCGACAGTAGGTGGCCTGATTACCAACAATCACCAGACTGGTCATATCCACCGGCTCAAAATCCATCTCACCCAAGGTGGTTAGCCATTTCTCCTGCTTTTTACGCCCGGCCGCTTTCACCACCCCCACCGGCGTGGTCGCTTTTTTCCACGGCTGCATTAACTCAAACGTGCGCGCCAAATGCCCTTCACGACCACGGCTGCGGGGATTGTAGAAACAGATCACAAAATCGGCCTGCGCGGCAGCGATAATGCGTTTTTCAATCACTGCCCACGGGGTCATCAAATCACTCAGGCTGATATGACAGAAGTCATGCATCAGCGGCGCGCCAAGCAGTGAAGCCGCCGCGATACTGGCGGTGATCCCCGCCACCAGCCGCACTTCCAGCACCAACTGCTGCTGCGTGACCAACTCCAGCACCAGCCCCGCCATACCATAAATACCGGCATCGCCGCTGCTGATCAGTGCCACCTTATGGCCCGCTAGCGCCAGATCGATAGCCGCCTGACAGCGCTCAATCTCTTTGCACATGCCGGTTTTGATCACCTGCTTATCCATGGTCATCGACTTGACCAGATGGGTGTAGGTTTTATAGCCGACGATAATTTCAGCGTCCTGGATAGCCGCAATGGCCTCCTGCGTCATCATCGATTCACTGCCCGGCCCGATGCCAATCACGGTTAACATTAATGCGATACTCCCAGAGTGATGGTGACGCCCTGCTGACGCAGAGTATTGCCAACTAATTTACCGTCGCTCATTAGCCAGGCGACCGGTTGTGAGACGCTGCCGACACCCACCGTTTGGCGGACAAATTCAGAAGCAGGGAAACGTTGTTCATGGCGGCTCAGTTCGCCGACGCTGAACAGTTCGAATGGCACGCGCCAGCACTGCGCGAGCTGATGGAGCGCCGGTTCATCTTTTTTGATGGTGACACTGCCAATGGCCCGTAGCGCCATGAGATCAAAGTGATTTTCTGCCATTTGCTGTTGCAGCAGCTCCACCAGCGTTTGCAGCGAGGTAGCACGGCGGCAACCGATCCCCGCCACCACGCGGCGCGGCACCAGTTTGTAGACCGGCAAAGAGAGCTGTTGCCCAGCAGATAGCGGCAGGCTGTCGCGCAGGGTGATGCACACCAGGGCGTCCAGTGGCGGTAAATCGTCCAGCGAATCAACGGGGAGAAAACCTCGGGTGTCGCAGCGCGTCCGTTCGGCCAGCAGCGGTGTATCCCACCACAGCCCCACTTTTTGGTTGCTAACCAGCATTTGATTGACCACTTTGACCGCGTGGCGGAAATCCTGCATTTCGGCATCCAGCTGGTTTGCGAGGGTGTCCAGCGCCGCCATTTGGTTGACGTCAGTGGCGGTGGTAATCACCGGGTCTGCCCCCAAAATGCCCGCCAGATAGCGGGTTAGCGTGTTCGCGCCGCCGACGTGGCCCGATAGCAAGCTGATGACGTGCTGCCCGCGCTCATCAATCACCACTACCGCAGGATCGGTCATTTTGTCATTCACCAATGGCGCAATGACCCGCACCGTCAGGCCAATGGCCCCGACCACCACCAGCGCCGAGTACTGCTTAAACGCCTCGCGCATTGTCTCGCCAAAACTGCCATTGAACGGCAAGAAGCCCGGCTCCAGCAACTTGTCACTGGTAAAGCAGCTCAGCGGTAAGTGGGTTTGTAAGCGCCGCGCCAGCCGCACCCCGCCGGGGGTCAGGCAAAAGACCGCTATCGATTCAGGCTTGACGGTATTCATGGCTAAACCCCGCGTCATAAAGTTTGGAGTAGTGGTACTCATCCCCCAGAAAGGCCCCCACCAAAATCAGCGCGGTTTTATTGATAGCGGCGGCGCGTACCAACTCGGCGATATCTGTCAGGGTGCCGCGCACCGTGCGGCTTTCAGCCCAGGTGGCTTTGTACACCACCGCGACCGGGGTGGTGGCGGGATAGCCTCCGGCGATTAAGCGCTCAGCGACACTGCCCACCTCTTGTACCGAGAGGAAAATAGCCATCGACGTTTGGTGCGCAGCGAAGGCTTCCAACTGCTCCAGTGGCGGCATCGGCGTGCGCCCCTCGATGCGGGTAATAATCAGGCTCTGCGCCACTTCCGGCACCGTGTACTCCACGCCCAGTTGTGCCGCTGCGCCGAGAAAAGCACTGACCCCCGGCACCGACACAAAACCAATGCCATGCTCAGCCAAGACTTCACCCTGCTCACGAATCGAGCCGTACAGCGAGAGGTCACCGGTTTGCAGCCGCACCACCAACTTGCCCGCCTGCACCCCCTCCACCATTAGAGTGATGATCTGTGCCAGATTCAGGCCCGCACTGTCGTGGCACTCCGCCTGTGGCGAGCAATAGCTCAGCAGCTCGGTATTGATCAGCGATCCGGCATAGATAACCACCTGCGCCTGTTGTAGCAAGCGGTAGCCTTTTAGCGTGATCAGCTCTTTATCACCCGGCCCGGCCCCGACAAACCAGACTTTTTGCGTATCCCATGTTGATGCGGTATTAGGATGCTCAGACATTGCGCGCCTCCTTGTGGCAGGAAATAAGATAAGTAGGATTATTAGGTTTAAAATAGTGTCCGCTGCCCAGAGGCGTCAGGTTGGCGAGCTGCAACTGCACGCAATCCAACTGGCTAACCGCGCAGCTCTGTAAGTGGCTCAATGCATCATTTAGGTTGTTGAGCAGAATAAAGGTCAATACCAAGCGCCCATCGGGGTTGAGCATCATCAGCGCCCAGTCGATAAGCGCGGTCAAGTGGCCGCCGCTGCCACCAATAAAAATGGCATCGGCGCTATCTGGCAGGGGCATTGGGGCCACGCCGGCGATGATCTCAACATTGCGACACCCTAGCCGCTGGCGGTTTTCATGAATCAGCTCAAGGGCCGCTGGATTGCGCTCAATGGCCGTTACCCGTAAATCGGGGCGGCGCAGTGCCGCTTCCAGCGCCACACTGCCGGTTCCCGCGCCGACATCAATCAGGTGAGCGGCAGTGGTCAGCTCCAGCCGCTCCAGTGCCAGTGCACGTACCGCCTCTTTGGTCATTGGGACACTTTGCCCACGAAAAAAAAGTTCATCTCTCATTGAGGATCACCACCACATTCATGTCGTAACGGGCCGCCACTTGATCCACCGACAGGCGGTGAATACGTTCATTGGGCTGGGAGAGGTTTTCACCAATAATCAGGCTGCGGACGAGGCCGCGTTGTTGCAGCGCATCGGCTATGGCGCGCGGGCCGATAATAGCGTCGGTCACCATCGCCACTTTGTCGTGCTGGAATATCCAGTCAAAATCTGGCTCCCGCCCATGGCTGCTAGTGAGGAACAGGTCATTCATATCCAGCGCCACGCTGGCGCACAGATATTGGATGGCGCTAATGCCAGGGACGATATGCAACTGGTCGGCGCTGAAGTTCGCCGCCAGCAATTTGCCGATGCCGAACAGCAGCGGATCACCGGAGGCCAGCACCACAATGGCGCGCTGTATATTGCTGTCCAGCCACTCCAGCAGGCCCAGCAGATCAGCATCCAGCACCCGGGTTTCGCGGCCATCACCGCTGAAGGTCGCCAGATGGCGTCTGCCGCCCACCAGCACCTCGGCCTGATCGATGGCCTGCCGCGCACTGGGAGTTAAATGTTTGGTATCACCAGGGCCAATGCCCACCACGGTAATCATCGTAGCGCCTCTAGGATCTCATCCAGTGGTCGGCTGCTACCCAGCACCTGATTATCGAAAGAGAATAAAATGGCGTCGCACTGTGGTGGATTTACCGAAAAACGCATCATCTCGGCGATTCTTTCACAAATGCGTTCAGCAATGCGGCTGTAGACCCCCTGCCAGCCCTGCGCTGCAATCAGCTCCATGGCGGCCTCGGTGGTATCGCACTGATTAACCTCCACTAACAGCCGATGGGGCGCGCCCATCAGCGCCAGATTGGCCACCAGTGTTTCCATGCGTCCATCGGCAATATGGCTATGGGTGTGGAAGATACCGGCGGCAACTTTAACCAATTTTCCGGGGTGCCCCACTAACAGCACGCGGCGAAAACCCAGCCGTACACACTCTTGCAACATGTAGCCGACAAAGTTGCTCATGGTGACCACCCGCTGGCTATCCAACCCCAGATGCTCGCGGACAAAGCGCTCGCCGTGGTTACCCGGCACCAGAATCACCCGCTCCTCCCCCGCCGCCCGCTTCATCTCCAGCTCCAGCGCCAGTGAGCGTTTCCAGCTCTCCTCTGACATCGGCGTCACAATGCCGGTGGTGCCGATAATGGAGATGCCGCCGAGGATCCCCAGCCGGCCGTTGTAGGTTTTTTTCGCCCGCGCCTCCCCCTCCGGCGCAAAAATTTCAACTGTCGCGCCACGTAATGGGCCGATAACCTCGCGCACCGCCGCCTCAATCGTCTGGCGTGGGGTGCGATTAATGGCGCAGCTACCCACCGGCAGGCCAATGCCTTTGCGCGTGACTGTGCCCACCCCTTCGCCGCCACGCAGGGTGATTTCACTCTGTTCGGTGAGGGTCACGCGGGCGAAAATCAGCATACCGTGGGTGGCATCGACATCATCACCGCCATCTTTGCGGATCGCCGCCGTGGCTTGCTGGCCCTCAATCAGCGGCTGCTCGACATTCAGACTCAAGGTGATGCCGGATGGGGTGACAATGGAAATCTGATCAATCACTTGCTGGCGCAACACCATTAGCGCCGCCACTTTCGCCGCCGCAGTGGCACAAGAGCCGGTGGTGTAACCTTTGCGATACGCCTTGCCGTTATGCCAAATGCTATCCAGTGGCTGATTTTGCCGCTCTTGATTGTCACTCAGGGCAATATCACTCATAGCGCCCCCCGCAACTGGTAGAGGATGGCATTGATGATGGCGGCTGCCACATTACTGCCGCCCTTGCGCCCCAGTGCCGCGATGCAGGGCAGGTCACTTGCCGCCAAGGCATCTTTGGATTCCGCCGCGCCGACAAAACCGACCGGTACGCCAATCACCGCCACCGGAGCCGCTTGCCGCTCCAGCAGGCGGAACAGCGCCGTGGGCGCATTGCCGAACACAAACAGTTTCTCCCCCACTTCTGCCAGCGCCACATCCACCGCCGCCATCGAGCGGGTGATGCCCTGTTGCGGCGCGCTTTCCACCACCCGAGGATCACTGATATAGCAGCGGCATTCACAGCCCATCTGCTTAAGTAGCGTCTTATTGATGCCGGACATCGCCATGGTGGTGTCGGTGTAGAGAGTGCAACCCCGTTGGATTCCCGCTGTAATCTGGGTCAGCACCTGTGGCGAAAAGTGCAGAATATCCAGCCAGTCAAAATCGGCCGTGGTATGGATAACCCGTTTGATCACCGCTTCGTGCATCTCACTGGCAAAGTGATAATCAGGCCGCTGCTCAGCAATAATATCGCCGATAATCACAAAACTGTTTTGCTCGATCTGTTGCGGGTTTTTTATATAATTCATCAGGTTATCCTTATTAAATGCCGACCAGCAGCAGGTGGATCAGAGCAAACAGTAAAAGAGCTAGCAGTGATGCCATTAGCATCAGATGGATGCTGCGCGGAATATCATTAAGTGCCACCTCACGCCGCTCATCACCAATCCAGAGTTTCTCTACCCGCTCGCCAAAGTAATCATTCGGGCCGCCGAGGCGCAGCCCCAGTGCACCGGCCACCGTGGCTTCTGACCACGCGCAGTTTGGGCTGGCATGTTGATAGCGATCGCGCCAACCAATGCGCAGCGCCTGCCGATAGTCGGCCTGAATCAACCACGCCGCCGCACTGAGCAATAACCAGCTCAGACGCGCCGGCAGCCAGTTGGCCAGATCATCCATCCGTGCCGACACATAACCGATCGCCCGGTATTTCGGGGTTTTGTAGCCGACCATCGAATCAAGGGTATTGACCGCTTTGTAGGCCATCGCCAGTGGCGGGCCGCCTAACATCAGGAAAAACAGCGGCGCAATCACACCGTCGACACTGTTTTCAGCCACCGTCTCCACCACCGCACGGGTGATCTGCGCTCTCTCCAGTTGCGAGGTGTCGCGCCCGACAATCCATGACAGCTTTTCGCGGCTCTGCGCCAGCGAGCCATGTTGTAGCGCATCAAATACCCGCAGTGCCGCGTCACTCAGACAGCGCCCCGCCAGCAGGGTGTAAATCATCCACACCTGCGCCAGCCAGCCGAGCCAGGGGTGAATGTGCGTTATCAGCGATAAAAAGCCCCAGCTCACCAGCCAGGTCACCCCCACCACCAGCAGCCATAGCACCGCACCGCCCCACTTCAGCGCCGGTTCGCTACGGCAAACGGCACGGATCGCCCGTTGCAGCAAGGTGATCAGATTACCAATCCAGCGCACCGGATGCGGCCAGTGCGGCGGATCGCCGAGCCAGTTATCGAGCAAGAAAGCAACAAACCAGGCGGCGAGGGTCATAGCAGGCTCCGGGCGGCACTTAGCCAGCCATTCAGTAAACCGGGGCGTTGGGCGAAATGGATATGCAGGTAACTGGCTTGGGTGCGCTGCACCTGATAGCCGCTTTGCCAGCGCTGGATTTCCATCCCATCGCGCCACTTGCTGCTATCAAATACCGGCGTCAGTGCGCTGGTAAAATCGGAATAGTGGAATTCATGGCCCCGCAGGATCTCGCCTTGCGCCGCCAATAAAGTGTCGCTGCGCGCCTCGGCCTGACAGTAACCAAAGCGGGCCAGCCGTTCTCCCATCCGGCTCTCGCCGGCCAAAATTCCCACCATCGGATGGCGCTGCCCCTGTTGGTCGGTTAAGCCATCGGCGAGATACATCAAGCCGCCACACTCGCCGTACAGCGGGATCTGTTGGCGGTGAGCCTGCTGTAACGCCCCGCGCATCGCCGTGTTGGCAGCCAATTTGGCGGCGTGGATCTCTGGATAACCGCCGCCTAGATAGATCATTTGGCACGCGGGCAACTGGTGGTCATGCAGCGGGCTAAAACGTTGGATGCGCACCCCGGCCTGCTCAAGCAGATCCAGATTATCGGGATAGTAGAAATTGAAGGCTTCATCCTCGGCGAGGGCCAGTGTCAGGCCCTCGGCCAGTCTCTGGGGAGGTAATTCAGGTGGGGTGCCTGCGGGCAGTGCTGAGCAGTGGGTCAGCGCCAATAGCTGGTCGAGATCAAGGGTTGCCTCAATCTGCTGTGCCAGGCGCTGCCAGCGAGGGTCGCTATCGGGCGGCCGGTTTTTACCCCGCATCGCCTCGCCGCACGGTTGCGCCGGGATCAGTCCTAGATGGCGCGATGGTAGCGCCACATCATCCATCACCGGCAGACGCCCCAATACCGGAATACCGCAATAGTGTTCGATGGCGTGGCGCAGCAGCTGATAGTGATGGTCAGAATTGACGCGGTTCACTATCACCCCGGCAATCACCACATTGGGGTCAAACTGATTGAAGCCCATCACGGTGGCGGCAATTGAGGTCGATACCGCCCTGCCATCCACCAGTAAGATCACCGGACAGCCCAGCTGCTTGGCCATTGCGGCACTGCTGCAATAGTCGGGGTCAGTGCCGTAACCATCATATAACCCCATGACGCCCTCAATGACCGCCACATCGGCATGGCGCATATGCTGCTTATACAGCCCATTCAGGGTGGCGGTGGGCAACATAAAGGCATCAAGATTGCGTGACGTCACACCACTGACGGCGGTATGCCAGCCCGTATCGAGGTAGTCTGGCCCCACCTTGAACGGCTGCACCGCTAATCCGCGATTAATCAAGGCGCGCAGGATACCCAGCGTCATGGTGGTTTTGCCACATCCGCTGCCGGTGCCCGCGATAATAAAAGCGTGTTTGCCTGACCGTTGCATAAAAAATCCCGCCATTTCAAGCGGGATATGCAGTGTCAAAAAGGTGCGCCTACGCAACGTCACCGCTGCGCGCATCTGATGACAACCCGCTTCCCACCGAAGGAGTTGAATATCTTTTACCGATCTGGCTGGTCTTCTGGCTTAGCGTCACTCTCACCCGCAACCTTCCCAATCCGATGGATCAGTGGTAACAGCGGGTTCGTCAGCATCACAGCAGCGGGGGCTGCGGGGGATTGTCACCCCCTTCCCAGTTATGCTTTTGCGCATAACATGACCATTTCGATATATAAAAAATTGCTCTGAAATTAGTAACAAATCAATTTATCGCTCGGCGTCTGGCGGGGCGACTGTACCGCTGGGCACTCCGACGGCTCACGCCGTTTACGACCCATGCGGTACATTTCCCCACCTATCAGCTTTATCTGTTTCTGTTATTTAATTTCTTATTTAGTTATCTAATTTATCTCTTTATTTACACTGTTATAACAGTGCGTTTATTAATTGATATCTTATTAGCGTGCCATAAATTTAATATACGCCTTTCTGTTCAGAAAAAATGGTGAATTTCCTTTTTTGCTGATGATTTTCTTGCGCCCGCACAACAAAATATTGTCACGACACTCTTAAATAAGATTTAAAAACAGTAAGTTATGACGCCTATCTCTTTTCCAAGGATAACAAAATATTGTCATTAATCATTTTAAATAGTTAATTTTTAGTTTGTTTTTTAATATAGAAAATCAAAACGCATGGCAAGATTGAATAATATTAGCTCAATGGCAGTTATTCCATTTCGCTGCGATCAGATGAAAGTGAACGAAATACCTGCGGTGTTACATTATAGGTCTGACGGAACACCTTACAGAAATAGCTGGTTTGCGAAAACCCCAGATTTTTGGCGATGCTGGCAATGCTCCAATCGCTGTGTTGCAGCATCTCTCTGGCATTAGCCATCCTTTGCTGGTTCACCCAGGCATTAAACCCGATACCCTGATATTTTTTAAATAATTTGCTGAAGTAATAGGGGCTGAGATAGACCTTGCTCGCCACATCTTCTAGCCGCAGCTCCTCCGACAGATGGGTATCAATATAGCGTAATACTTTCTTCATTTTGCTGTCATGTGGATGAACAGGCCGTATCTTGCCCGGCTCTTTGCTGCCCATATTGTCATTAATTACCACAAAATTGAGGTGCTTTTTCAGGCAATTTTCGACAATCAGCTTAAGTAAATCCGCCGAGGCGATCACCCGCGAGAAATCCATTATCGGCACATTATGAAACTCATCCATCAGTGCTGGATCCTGCTGCCAGTGGTTATCAACATTCAAAATATCAATTAGATAAACATCAGAATGCAGCCGCACCTGACCACATAGAACAAAACCAACTAAATGGCCGGCAATCACCAGAGGGATAGAAAAATCCGTCAATCCGGCATGACAGCGGTAAATACATGGCTCATTGGATTTTGAGGCCTCAAGGCCACCGCAGCGATCACTCATTCGACAACGAAGGTGGTTAACCGGGTCTTGGCGCATCAATTGACAAAACGGGGTGAAATTAAATAAATCGGAAATCTCTTCACCGTGAATATTGACCACGACTACGGCCAACCCGGTTGCCTGAGCAAAATCCTGCGCGATTTTATTTATGAGCTCTGAGTTTAGAGAACTGGCAGAAATCATGATAAAACCTCTCAGTTAATTTTAATTTATTGTTATTAAATTTTTGTTTACTGCTATAACTCATCCCTGTGATGTTTAATGTGTTAACGCATTGTTATATTTCATTCCCGTTAGTTAGGAGAAAAAACCTATTTCCCTGTGAAGACTGACTCTCCTGTGAAATGAAGACAAATAACAGTTCACCTTACCAGAGTCATAATCTACAGGGGATAATAAATGATCCATTAAGGTAAATGGATCACGAAATTTCCTCATCTAACGATAGAGTGACAGTCGTAAGATGAGGAGACCGCGTTAACTGATATACGACTAATGAGTGGCTTCTTCATCCTCTAATTTACAGCTGTTACATGCCAGATTTTTGCCAATAAAGAAACGATAGACCGCCGCACCCAGGCAAGCACCAATAATAGGGGCCACAATAGGGATGATAAAATAGGGAATATCGCGGCCACCGGTCATGGAGATTTTCCCCCAACCAGCAAAGAAGGTAAATAATTTAGGGCCGAAATCACGCGCCGGATTCATGGCAAAACCAGTTAATGGGCCGGTAGACGCCCCGATCACCGCCACCAGAATACCAATCAACAATGGCCCTAATGCTCCACGTGGCACACCATTACCATCATCGGTCAGGGCCATAATTAGCCCCATCAGTATTGAGGTGATGATGATTTCAACAAATGCGGCCTGCCATACGCTAATAGCCGGTGATGGGAAGGTACTGAAAATACTGGCTAATTGCAGACTTTCCATGCTGCCGCGCACCATTTGATGTGCGGTTTCAAAATCAGTAAATAAGTTGTGATATAGCATATAGGAGAGTGCCGCGCCGCCAAAAGCACCCGCGATTTGTGCAATAGAGTAAGGAATGACTTTATGGCCTGGGAAGCAAGCAAACAGCCACAAAGCAATGGTAATGGCTGGGTTGAGATGAGCGCCGGAAATACCGGCGGTTAGGTAGACTGCCAGTGAAATCCCCAGCCCCCACACAATACATATTTCCCATAAACCAAAACTGGCCCCCGCCACTTTCAGTGCCGCCAGACAACTAATACCAAAAAATAAAAACAGCCCAGTACCGAGAAATTCTGCAATACACTGAGCCTTGAGTGAATCGTTCATAGAGTTACCCTGCTTGTGATTATTATGATCAATCTACCTAACAGTAGATGAAGTAATGCACGGCCCTTGACTCAGCCACTATAAAGAGGCGCAAAATGAAAGTGTTGTCGTGATTGGTGATTCATTAAATAAAAACTAAGCTCTCAATAACAAATTATTGTCATTGCTGCCGACAAAATCAGGATCAACCCCGTGTAAATAGAGACTTTTATGCTTTATTCACCAATATGACTTTCTTGCTGTTTATTCTTTCTATTATTGTTATCAGGCTCGCACTTTTGCCGCTAACATCCCCACCCCCATCGCTTGATATTTAATGCGCACAGCCAGACACTTTATTTACTGGGCAGGCGCGTGATTAGCAAAATAAATATGCGCTGTCACCTACTTAATTGTAATTCTGAATATTCAATAACCAGTTATTACCATGAAAGAGAAGTGAAATACCTATAAAAAACACTCCATTAGCCCATTATGATGACAATATTTTGTTATTTAGTCGCTAACCATTCCTGCCAGTAAATTCAATACAGCCATTCTTTTTCATTGCTTGTTTGTATATTCGTTCTCAGCACGAACCTGACAATTCAATATTTCAACATGACATTTCAAGCCAGAACAAGGCTCCTGATATTCCGTCGAGGTATTTATGCAACAAGAAGCACTAGGAATGGTGGAAACCAAAGGGTTGACCGCGGCCATTGAGGCCGCTGACACCATGGTGAAATCGGCCAATGTGACGTTAGTGGGCTACGAAAAGATCGGCTCGGGTCTGGTGACCGTCATCGTCCGCGGTGATGTCGGGGCGGTTAAAGCGGCCACCGATGCCGGTGCCAGCGCGGCCGCAAAAGTGGGCGAAGTGAGATCAACCCACGTTATTCCGCGCCCACATACCGATGTCGAGGCTTTTTTACCCAAGGGCCGGTTACCAAAGGGCAGCTTATCAAAGGGAAATAACGAATGAAAAGCAATGACCTGGTCGACCAAATCATGGCGCAGGTGATAGCGAAAGTCAGTGAGCACGCTCCGGCGTCTTCTACGCAACCCTCTCATAAACAACGAGATACGGCTATGGCTGAGAAAACTTGCAGTTTAACGGAATTTGTTGGAACCGCGATCGGTGACACGGTCGGACTGGTGATAGCCAACGTCGATAGCGCCCTGCTAGACGCAATGAAGCTGGAAAAACGCTATCGCTCCATCGGCATTCTGGGCGCGCGTACTGGTGCCGGCCCACACATTATGGCGGCCGATGAAGCGGTAAAAGCCACCAATACCGAAGTGGTCAGTATTGAGTTACCCCGCGATACCAAAGGCGGCGCCGGTCATGGCTCGCTGATTATCTTCGGCGGTGATGATGTTTCTGACGTCAAACGCGCCGTGGAAGTGGCACTGAAAGAGCTGGATCGGACATTCGGCGACGTTTACGCCAATGAAGCGGGCCACATTGAGCTGCAATACAGCGCCCGCGCCAGTCATGCATTAGAAAAAGCCTTCGGCGCACCACTGGGCCGCTCTTGTGGCGTGATAGTCGGTGCGCCAGCTTCGATTGGGGTGCTGATGGCCGATACCGCCGTGAAATCCGCCAATGTTGACGTGGTGGCGTACAGCTCGCCGGCACAAGGCACCAGCTTCAGTAACGAAGTGATTCTGGTTATCTCCGGTGATTCTGGCGCAGTCCGTCAGGCAGTGATTTCTGCCCGTGAGATCGGCAAAACGGTATTAGGAACCTTAGGTTCTGAACCGAAAAACGACCGCCCTTCTTATATCTGACGCCACAGCGAGGCTGTTTCATGAAATCGAAAAGATTTGAAGCATTGGCGAAACGCCCGGTTAATCAGGACGGTTTTGTCAAAGAGTGGATCGAGGAAGGCTTTATTGCCATGGAAAGCCCGAACGATCCTAAACCCTCCATCAAGATAGTCAACGGGGTGGTCACCGAGCTAGATGGCAAACCACAGAGCAGTTTCGACCTGATCGATCACTTTATCGCCCGCTACGGTATCAATCTGGACCACGCGGAAGAAGTGATGAAGATGGATTCCATCAAGCTGGCCAATATGTTGTGTGACCCAAATGTGTCGCGCCGCACCATTGTGCCACTGACCACCGCCATGACGCCGGCCAAAATCGTCGAGGTGGTTTCCCATATGAATGTGGTGGAAATGATGATGTCGATGCAGAAAATGCGCGCACGTCGTACCCCATCACAACAAGCTCACGTTACCAACGTGAAAGATAACCCGGTGCAGATTGCCGCTGATGCTGCCGAAGGGGCATTCCGTGGCTTCGACGAGCAGGAAACCACCGTCGCCGTCGCCCGTTACGCCCCCTTTAACGCCATCGCGCTGCTGGTCGGATCGCAAGTGGGCCGCCCCGGTGTACTGACCCAATGTTCGCTGGAAGAGGCGACCGAGCTGAAGCTGGGGATGTTGGGCCACACCTGTTATGCCGAAACCATTTCGGT
The DNA here is from genome assembly GCF_013282745.1 of Yersinia bercovieri ATCC 43970. Classification (NCBI taxonomy): domain Bacteria; kingdom Pseudomonadati; phylum Pseudomonadota; class Gammaproteobacteria; order Enterobacterales; family Yersiniaceae; genus Yersinia; species Yersinia bercovieri. The sequence continues at coordinate 3,023,940 of NZ_CP054044.1, read as the reverse complement.
CTACGGGACTGAACCGGTATTTACCGACGGCGATGACACCCCATGGTCGAAAGGCTTCCTCGCCTCCTCCTATGCATCACGCGGTTTGAAAATGCGCTTTACCTCTGGCTCCGGTTCCGAAGTCCAAATGGGCTACGCCGAGGGTAAATCCATGCTCTATCTGGAAGCCCGCTGTATCTACATCACCAAAGCGGCTGGGGTGCAAGGGCTGCAAAACGGCTCCGTTAGTTGTGTCGGTGTGCCATCTGCGGTGCCATCAGGTATCCGTGCCATTTTGGCAGAAAACCTGATCTGTTCGGCGCTGGATTTGGAGTGCGCCTCCAGTAACGACCAGACCTTTACCCACTCCGATATGCGTCGTACCGCACGCCTGCTGATGCAGTTCCTGCCGGGGACTGACTTTATCTCCTCTGGTTATTCTGCGGTGCCGAACTACGACAACATGTTCGCAGGCTCCAACGAAGACGCCGAAGACTTTGATGACTACAACGTGTTGCAGCGCGATCTAAAAGTGGATGGTGGTCTGCGCCCGGTGCTGGAAGCTGACGTGGTGGCGATTCGTAATAAAGCCGCACGCGCCCTGCAAGCGGTGTTCGCCGGTATGGGCCTGCCACCAATCACTGACGAAGAAGTGATTGCCGCCACTTATGCCCACGGCTCGAAAGATATGCCGGAACGTAACATTGTCGAAGACATCAAGTTCGCTCAGGAGATCATCAGCAAAAACCGCACCGGTCTGGAGGTAGTTAAAGCATTGGCACAAGGCGGTTTTGAGGATGTGGCGCAAGACATGCTCAACATCCAGAAAGCCAAAATTGCCGGTGACTACCTGCACACCTCGGCGATCATCAAAGGTGACAACCAAGTGCTGTCAGCGGTGAATGACGTCAATGACTACGCGGGCCCAGCTACCGGTTATCGGCTGGAAGGTGCACGTTGGGAAGAGATCAAAAACATTCCAAACGCGCTTGATCCGAATGAGCTTGGCTAAGGGGTTCACGAGATGGTCGATATTAACGAAAAACTGTTACGCCAAATTATCGAAGGCGTACTGCAGGAAATGCAGGGAGAGAAAAACAGCGTCTCCTTTAAGCAAGAGTCTCAGCCTGCAACGGCCGTGGCATCCGGGGATTTCCTCACCGAAGTGGGGGAAGCCCGCCCTGGCAGCAATCAGGATGAGGTGATCATTGCGGTCGGCCCGGCATTTGGTCTGTCGCAAACCGCCAACATCGTCGGCATCCCGCACAAAAACATTCTGCGCGAGCTAATTGCCGGTATCGAAGAGGAGGGCATCAAAGCGCGGGTGATCCGCTGCTTTAAATCCTCCGATGTGGCCTTTGTCGCGGTAGAGGGCAACCGCCTGAGCGGTTCCGGTATCTCTATCGGCATTCAATCCAAAGGCACGACGGTCATTCATCAGCAGGGTCTGCCGCCACTCTCTAATCTGGAGTTGTTCCCGCAAGCACCACTGCTGACGCTGGAAACCTACCGCCTGATTGGTAAAAACGCAGCGCGCTACGCCAAACGGGAGTCACCACAACCGGTGCCGACCCTGAACGACCAGATGGCTCGGCCAAAATATCAGGCCAAATCAGCGATTCTGCACATTAAAGAAACCAAATATGTGGTGACCGGCAAGAATCCTCAGGAACTCCGGGTGGCGCTTTAACAAAGGAAAACACAATGAATTCCGAAGCTATTGAATCCATGGTTCGCGATGTGCTGAACAAGATGAACAGCCTGCAAGGCCAAGCGCCAGCAGCTTGTCCAGCACCGGCGGCCAGTTCGCGCAGTGATGCCAAAGTCTCAGATTATCCACTGGCAAACAAACACCCTGATTGGGTGAAAACCGCCACCAATAAAACGCTGGATGATCTGACGCTGGCTAACGTGTTGAACGGCAGTGTCACCTCACAGGATTTGCGCATTACCCCGGAAATCCTGCGCATTCAAGCCTCCATTGCCAAAGACGCGGGCCGCCCGCTGCTAGCAATGAACTTCGAGCGTGCCGCTGAGTTGACCGCAGTACCGGATGACAAGGTGCTGGATATCTACAACGCCCTGCGCCCTTTCCGCTCAAGCAAAGAGGAGCTGAACGCCATTGCCGATGATCTGGAAAAAACTTACCAAGCGACTATCTGCGCCGCCTTCGTGCGCGAAGCTGCCGTTTTGTATGTTCAGCGTAAAAAACTGAAAGGCGACGATTAATTCATCAATTAATTGTTATACCCAATAGATTTCAAGTTGCAGGTAGGCGGCAAGAGAAAGAAGCCCCGGGAGCTGACTCAACTCAGTGACTGGGGTGAGTGAACGCAGCCAACACCGCTGCAAATTGAAAGATGAAGGGGATTGAATATGGATTACATCGTCGGTGTGGATATCGGCAACTCATCAACGGAAGTGGCACTGGCACAATGCGCGGCTGACGGCCAGTTGCAATTTGTCACCAGCGCCTTGACCGAAACGACCGGTATCAAGGGGACGCAACGTAACATTTTCGGCATCAACAAAGCGCTGACAATGTTGGTGGAAAAGGCCGGTATTGCGCTGGGCAATATCAGTCTGATCCGCATCAACGAGGCAACGCCAGTGATTGGTGATGTGGCGATGGAAACCATCACTGAAACCATCATCACTGAATCCACCATGATCGGCCACAACCCGAAAACCCCCGGTGGACTGGGGTTAGGGGTCGGGCTGACCATCACCCTTGATGAGCTGATCACCCGTGATCCTGCCCAACCCTACATTCTGGTAGTGCCATCGGCGGTCGATTTTGCTGATGTTGCGGCGGTCGTCAATGCCGCCAACCGGGCCGGATACCGCATCACGGCGATTATCTTGCAACGAGACGATGGGGTCTTGGTCAGTAATCGCCTCAGCCACCCACTGCCGATCGTCGATGAGGTGCTGCATATCGACCGTATCCCGATGGGCATGTTGGCGGCGGTGGAAGTTGCCATGCCGGGTCAGGTGATTGAAACCCTCTCTAACCCTTATGGCATTGCCACGGTATTTGAACTCAGCGCCGAAGAGACCAAAAACATTGTTCCGGTGGCGCGCGCCTTGATTGGCACACGTTCAGCGGTGGTGGTGAAGACGCCGGAGGGGGACGTTAAAGCGCGCTCGATACCGGCGGGTCATCTGGAGCTATTCGCCGAGGGCCGCACAGTGCGGGTAGATGTCGCTACCGGCAGCGAAGCCATTATGTCGGCGGTTAACAGCTTGCGCCATCTGGACAATGTCAGCGGTGAAGCGGGCACCAATATCGGCGGCATGCTCGAACACGTGCGCCAGACCATGGCGGAACTGACCAACAAACCGACCAGTGAGATCTTCATTCAAGATTTGCTGGCCGTCGACACGGCGGTGCCTGTCAATGTCATTGGTGGTCTGGCGGGCGAGTTCTCCCTTGAGCAAGCGGTCGGTATCGCCTCAATGGTGAAATCTGACCGCCTGCAAATGGCGCATATCGCCAGTGAGATCGAAAAAACCTTGGGCATTGATGTACAGATTGGGGGGGCGGAGGCCGAAGCGGCGATACTCGGCGCGCTGACCACACCAGGGACACGGCGGCCACTCGCCATCCTCGACTTGGGGGCAGGTTCTACCGATGCCTCCATCATCAATGCCCAAGGGCAAATCGTCGCCACTCATCTGGCAGGGGCGGGCGACATGGTGACGATGATCATCGCCTCGGAACTGGATCTGCAAGACCGCTATCTGGCCGAGGAGATCAAAAAGTATCCGCTCGCCAAAGTGGAAAGTCTGTTCCATCTGCGCCACGAAGACGGCAGTGTTCAGTTCTTCCCACAACCGCTGGCGCCAGAAGTTTTTGCCCGACTGGTGGTGGTCAAACCGGAAGGTTTGGTGCCACTGCCGGGTGATTACGCACTGGAAAAAGTCCGCAATATTCGCCGCTCCGCCAAACAGCGGGTGTTTGTCACCAATGCGCTGCGCGCCCTGCGCCAGGTCAGCCCAACCGGCAATATCCGCGACATCCCCTTCGTGGTGCTGGTCGGCGGCTCGTCGCTGGACTTCGAGATCCCGCAATTGGTCACCGACGCCCTCTCCCACTACAAGTTGGTAGCGGGTCGCGGCAACATCCGCGCCAGTGAAGGCCCACGTAATGCCGTGGCAACCGGCTTGATTCTGGCTTATCAGCGGGAGAGTCACTGATGAATTTCACCCATGACGCCCCCGCCATCGTGATTAGCCTCACCACGCCAACCCCCGAGGCCGTCTGGCATCAAGTGTTGCTGGGTATTGAGGAGGAGGGTATTCCCTGGCAGTGGCAACAAGACGACGACGGCGATGCAACACAACGCGCCTGGCAAGCCGCCACCCGCTCCCCGTTATTGGTGGGGCTGGCCTGTTCTGCCGACGAAGTGCTGGTGCATTTCCGTAATTTACCCCCCGCCAGCCCGCTATTTCGGCAGGCGCGGGAGCAAGACGCAGAGCAATTACGGCGGCTCGGTAACAACGCCGCCCGGTTAGTGAAAGGTTTACCGTTTAAGTGATCCCAAATCGAAGGGCGTTATCGGTGCAGGCAGTTTGGACTCGGCAAGCCGCACAGCCACCGGAGCGTACACGCAGTACGTGAGGATGGCGAGCACGGCCCGAGTTCAAAATGGCAAACAAGATAGCCCTTACTTTATAACAAGGAAATCAAATTTATGAATAATGCACTTGGACTCATCGAAACCAAAGGTCTGGTCGCCGCCATCGAAGCAGCTGACGCCATGGTCAAATCTGCCAACGTCCAACTGGTGGGCTACGAAAAAATAGGCTCCGGCCTGGTCACTGTGATGGTGCGCGGTGATGTCGGCGCAGTTAAAGCGGCAGTCGATGCTGGCTCTGCGGCGGCCAGCGCGGTAGGTGAATTGACCTCCTGCCACGTGATCCCGCGCCCGCACAGTGATGTAGAAGCCATTTTACCGACCTCTGCCTAAGGGTAAGACGAGGAGCACAGCGTGAAAACGTCACTGGGTTTACTTGAAGTTAGCGGTCTAGCGCTGGCTATCGGCGCGGCGGATACCATGGCGAAAGCCGCCTCCGTTAAGCTGATCGGCATAGAAAAAACCAACGGCTCCGGCTGGATGTTAATCCGCCTGACCGGTGATGTGGCCTCAGTTCAGGCGGCAATCAGTACCGGTGCCGCCTTTGCCGAACAGCATCAGGGTTTGGTTTCTCGTGCAGTACTGGCTCGTCCGGCAGATAGCCTGATGGCCTATTGGCAGGCACCCGCCGCTGAAACCTCCGCCGAAGTGCCCGCTAAAGCTGAAAAAGCGAGCGAATCGGCGGAAATTGCCAGCGCCGAGGAGGCGATGACCGCGACACCCGCCACCGAGGAGACAGAGGAAGCCGATGCTCCTACCGCGGCTGACACTGCCACCGACGATGCACCCGGCACATTGGCAGATATAGATACCAACAGCGCAGACAATCACAGTTTAGATAACAGCAAGAGAGAAAGTGAGGCCCTGTCAGCTCCTCGTGTGAGCTGTAATCTCTGCCTCGACCCGGCTTGCCGACGCCATAAAGGTGAGCCTCGCTTTCGCTGCATCCACTTGGGTAAACGAGGAAAAGTCTGATGGAAAAAGCGTTACTGGAACCCGTCGTCAGTAAGATCCTCGACGAAATGCGTCTTCGTCCGATCCCACTTGGGGTTTCCAACCGACACCTGCATCTCTCAGCGCAGGACTACCAACGGCTGTTCCCCGAGCAGCCGCTCATTGAAAAAAAAGCGCTACACCAGCCCGGTCAGTATGCCGCCGAACAGACAGTGACCCTGGTCGGGCCGAAAGGCAGCTTAAAAAACGTCCGCATTCTGGGGCCGTTACGTAACCAAAGCCAGGTGGAGATCTCCCGCACCGATGCCCGCACACTGGGGATCAATGCACCACTGCGCATGTCCGGCAATCTGGAGGGGACAGCGGCGATACGGTTGGTCAGCCCTTACGGCGCAGTGGAGTTGCCCCATGGGGTGATTGTGGCACTACGGCACATTCATATGTCGCCGCTGGATGCCCTTATCTATCGGGTCAAGCACGGTGACCGGGTACAAGTGGCGATTCACGGCAGTGGCCGTCGGCTGATTATGGATGATGTGGCGATCCGCGTTTCACCGCAAATGAAACTGGAGATGCACATCGACACCGACGAGGCCAATGCCGCAGGCGCGGATGATCCGGCGGCGTTTGCCACACTACTCACGCCACCACGGACAACACAGCCATGAATCTGACTCAGGCGCAAACCGAACAACTGGTCAGCCAGATTGTCACGCGGTTGACCGAGCGTGAACGGCGGGTTCACGCCTTGCTGCTGCCTCAGTTGCGCGCCGGGCTTGACTCATGGGTCTTCGTCCACCATGCCACGCTACATCTAATGTTGCCGGATTTGGCATTTATGCACCGCCTGGCGCACTCCGATAGCCACTGCCCGGCGGTCATGGCACTGCACGAGGCGTGGTCATGGGGTATGAAAGTGCATATCAGCTTGCACCGCCAACTGCTAGCGGCCCTGCCCGCCGCCGCACTGCGCCCATTGCCGCTGAGTTTTAGCGACAGTCAGGGGGTCGCGGTACGGCTACACGCAGGCAAGGTGTTGAGCTATCGCGATATTGCCACCCTCGACCCCAGCTGGCTGCTGATTGATGCCCACACGCTGGTTACACCGCTGGCACAGGACACCCTGTCAGCCCGTCACATTCAACTGTTAAGGCAGGAGTAAATCATGCAACTGGCCAGAGTGGTAGGTTCCGTGGTCTCAACGCAAAAATCGCCGACGCTGATTGGTAAGAAGCTGCTACTGGTGCGCCGTGTCGCCGGTGACGGCTCATTACCGCCCGACAGCAAAACCCCAGATGAGGTGGCGGTCGACTCCGTCGGCGCGGGTCAAGGAGAGCTGGTGCTACTGGCGGGAGGCTCCAGTGCCAGGCGCGTCTTTGCCGAGCCGAATGATGCCATCGATCTGGCGATTGTCGCCATCGTCGATGAGTGTTCTTACTGATGATCAGTGATCTGACTGAGTTAACGGTGATTTTATGAGCATCTATACCAAAACCGGCGATGCGGGGACCACTACCCTATTCACCGGTCAACGGGTGAAAAAGAGCCACCCACGGGTGGAGACCTACGGCACGCTGGATGAACTTAACGCCGCGCTGAGCCTATGCGCCCGTGTGACGCAAGGCGAGGAGAACCGCCAGCTACTGGATGCCGTACAACATCAGCTGTTCTATTTCAGCGCTGAATTAGCCAGCGAAGATAGCGACACCCCGCCGGTCGGGCGCAAAAGCATCAGTGAGCAGGATATTCAGGCGCTGGAGCGGGCAGTTGACCGCTGCATGGCGCAGTTGCCGCCGGTCAAAGGTTTTATTCTGCCCGGTGATACCGAAGCCGGTAGCCGTCTACATTTTGCCCGCACCCTTGCGCGGCGCGGTGAACGGCGGCTAATAGAGCTGGCTGAACAGGTGCCAGTGCGCCCGGTGCTGTTGCAGTATCTCAACCGCTTATCCGATTGCCTGTATGCCCTGGCCCGCGATGAGGATCAGCGCCAACAGTTGCAGCAGACCGCGCAAACCGTGCTGGCCCGTTATCTGGCGGCAACCGAGGCAGCGCATCCTAGCATCGCGCCAAAAATGACCCAGCCGACGACCGCTGGACTCGGTTTTTCTGATGTCCATCAGTTGGTTAAGTTGGCGGTTGAGGCTGCAATGACACTCAAAATCGCCGTGGTTGTGGCACTGGCTGACCGCCACGGCAACCTCATCATGACCTACCGTATGCCCGATACCTTACTGGTCAGCAGCGAACTGGCACCGAAAAAAGCCTGGACCGCTGTCGCCCTGAAAACCGCCACTCATCAACTCAGCAGCGCCGTGCAACCGGGGGCTGATCTGTTCCAACTGGAAGCCAGTACCGGCGGCAAAGTGGTGAGTTTTGGTGGCGGCTACCCACTGTGGCGTAGCGGCCAGCTGGTGGGCGGCTTAGGCATCAGCGGCGGTAGCGTCGAACAAGATATGCATATAGCAGAAGCAGCCATATCGGCTCTACATCTGAGGAATGAATAATGAACACCAATGACCTTGAATCTCTCATTCGCACTATCCTCACCGAGCAACTGACGCCTGCTACTGCGTCTGCCTCCAACGCCATTTTTGCCAGCGTGGATGAAGCAGTCAATGCCGCTCATAGCGCCTTTTTGCGCTATCAGCAAAGCCCGATGAAGACCCGCAGCGCGATTATTAGCGCCCTGCGTCAACAGCTAAAACCCCAGTTGGCCTCACTGTCTGAGCGCGGTGCCAGTGAAACCGGCATGGGCAATAAAGAGGATAAATTCCTGAAAAATAAGGCGGCGCTGGAAAATACCCCCGGCATTGAAGATCTCTCCACCACCGCTCTGACCGGCGACGGCGGCATGGTATTGTTCGAATATTCGCCGTTTGGCGTGATTGGCTCCGTCGCCCCCAGCACTAACCCCACTGAAACCATTATCAATAACAGCATCAGCATGTTGGCTGCCGGTAATGCGGTCTATTTCAGCCCGCATCCCGGTGCCAAAGCGGTATCACTGGATCTTATCGCCCAGATCGAAGCGATCATTTTCAACAGTTGCGGCATCCGCAATTTGGTGGTGACAGTGCAAGAACCGAGCTTCGAGGCCACCCAACAGATGATGGCCCACGACAAAATTGCCCTGCTGGCGATCACCGGCGGGCCTGCCATTGTGGCGATGGGCATGAAGAGCGGTAAAAAAGTGATTGGTGCGGGCGCGGGTAACCCACCTTGTCTGGTGGATGAGACCGCTGAACTGGCGAAAGCGGCGCAAGATATCGTCTCCGGCGCATCCTTCGACTACAACCTGCCCTGCATCGCCGAGAAGAGCCTGATTGTGGTGGAGAGTGTCGCCGATCGCCTATTGCAGCAGATGCAAGCCTTCGATGCGCTGTTGATCAGCAATCCGCAAGATGTCGATAGCCTGCGCAAGGCCTGCCTGACACCACAAGGCCACGCCAACAAAAATCTGGTGGGCAAAAGCCCGCTTGAACTGCTGAAAGCCGCCGGTCTCACCTGCCCAGCCAAAGCCCCGCGCCTGCTGCTGGTGGAGGTGGCCGGTGATGATCCGCTGGTGACCACGGAACAACTGATGCCGCTGTTACCGGTGGTGCGGGTAAAGGATTTTGATGCAGCTCTGACACTGGCGCTGCAAGTGGAGGGCGGCCTGCATCACACCGCAACCATGCACTCGCAGAATGTCTCGCGGCTAAATCTGGCGGCCCGCCTGCTACAGACCTCCATTTTTGTGAAAAACGGCCCCTCTTACGCGGGGATCGGCGTCGGTGGCGAGGGTTTTACCACCTTTACTATCGCCACCCCAACTGGCGAAGGCACCACCTCGGCCCGCACCTTTGCGCGCCAACGTCGCTGTGTGCTGACCAACGGTTTCTCCATTCGCTGAGCGAGGACGTATGAAGAGTTTTTTCCTGCAAACACGCATTTATAGCGGGGAGGGCAGCCTCAAGGTGCTGCAACGTTTCCAGCAGCGCAAAATCTGGATTGTCTGCGACGGCTTTCTCGCCACCTCGCCGCTACTGGATCGCTTAAAAGCGGCGCTGGCGGCGGATAACCAGATCACTCTGTTCAGCGACATCACGCCGGACCCCAATATCAGCACCGTGGTCAAGGGCATTGAGCAGATGCAAGCGCTGCGCCCTGATGTGGTGATTGGGTTTGGCGGCGGCTCAGCGCTGGATGCCGCCAAAGCTATCGTCTGGTTTAGCCGCCAGCAGGGGCTGGAGATCGAAACTTGCATCGCCATCCCCACCACCAGCGGCACCGGCTCGGAGGTCACCAGCGCTTGTGTGATAAGCGATCCGGAAAAAAGCATTAAATATCCGCTGTTTGATGATGATATCTACCCGGATATCGCCATTTTAGATCCGGCACTGGTGGTAACCCTGCCGCCGGCTATCACCGCCAATACCGGGCTGGACGTGCTAACCCATGCGCTGGAAGCCTATGTCTCGCCACGCGCCAGTGATTTTACCGATGCGCTGGCGGAAAAAGCGGTGCAGCTGGTGTTTCGCCACCTGCCGACCGCCTGCCGGCAAGGCGATTGCCTGATAACCCGAGGCAAGATGCATAACGCCTCCACCCTGGCGGGGATGGCGTTCAGTCAGGCGGGATTGGGCATCAATCACGCCATCGCCCACCAACTGGGCGGTCAGTTCCACATCGCTCACGGTTTAGCCAATGCGCTGCTGTTAGTCCCGGTGATCCGCTTTAATGCCGCCGACGAGCGGGCGCGTAAACGCTATGCGCGGTTAGCGAAGTTATGTCATTTCAGCCCCGTCAATGGGGAGGATCGCGGCGCGGTGAATCAGCTGATTCATCAGATTGAGCAGCTTAAGCGCCAGTGCGGATTACCTCAACCGCTGGCGGCGATGAAAGTTAACCAACGCCAGTTGCAGCAGTGTATTCCGCAGATCATCACCGCTGCACTGGCGGACGTCACCCTGCGCACCAACCCGCGCCCGGCAGATGAAAAAGATATCCGCGCCATTGTCGAGGCGCTTTATGAGTGATCTCTCGATGTCCGTGCCGCCACTACAGAGCGCCCCCCTCGCCTGCGGTGAGCTGTTGCGGTGTGACGCCGCCACTATTCAGCAGCGGGTGCGCGATGCCGGAGTGGTCGGTGCCGGTGGGGCCGGGTTCCCGACAGCGGTAAAACTACAGGCGCCGGCTGAAATTTTTCTGGTCAATGCGGCTGAGTGTGAGCCGATGCTGAAAGTGGATCAGCAGTTGATCCCACGCCAGGCCGCGCGGCTGGTGCGCGGTCTGCTCTATGGCATGGTCGCCACCGGCGCGCGCGAAGGCATCATTGCGCTGAAAGCCAAATATGTGGCGGCCATTGCGGCACTGACGCCGCTGCTACCACCGCAGATCCGGCTGCATATCTTGCCCGACGTCTACCCCGCCGGTGATGAGGTGATCACTATCTGGCTGGCGACGGGTCGACGCGTCCCGCCTGCCGCCCTGCCGGTCACTATTGGCGTGGTGGTGAATAACGTGCAAACCCTGCTCAATGTCGCGCGGGCGGTGGAGCAGCAGTGGCCCGTCACCCGCCGCACACTGACCGTCAATGGGGCCGTGGCTCAACCATTAACCTTGACCGTGCCGCTCGGCACCTCGCTACGGGAAGTGCTGGCACTGGCAGGTGGCGCGACCATCGACCATCCCGCCTACATCAATGGCGGGCCGATGATGGGCCATGCACTACACGACCTCGATCAGCCGGTGACCAAAACCACTGGCGGCCTGCTGGTACTGCCCGCCGATCACTTGCTGATCACCCGCCGCGCCCGCAGTGATCAGGATGTGCTCGCTATCGCGCGCGCCGTCTGCGAGCAGTGCCGCATGTGTACCGAACTCTGTCCGCGCCACCTGATTGGTCATGAGCTACCGCCGCATCTGTTGGTGCGGGCGATTATCTATCAGCAGGTTGCCACGCCGGATATCTTGCTGAGCGCCCTGACCTGCTCAGAGTGTGGGCTGTGTGAAAGCTACGCCTGTCCGGTGGATATCTCGCCAATGCGCATTAATCGCCTGCTGAAAACTCAGTTGCGCGCACAGGGTGCACGCTATCAGGGGGAGCTGCGTGAGGCTGATCCGATGGCGAATTACCGCATGGTGCCGATATCGCGGCTGATTGCGCGGCTGGATCTCACCGACTGGTATCAGCCCGCCCCATTCAGTGAGCAGGCCTATCAACCGCAACAGGTGATGCTGCCGCTGCGCCAGCATATCGGTGCCGCCGCCGAAGCGGTGGTTAGCGTCGGTGAATCGGTTAGGCACGGCCAGCTTATCGGGCAGATCCCCAATAACGCCTTGGGCGCCCCCCTGCACGCCACTATTGCGGGGGTGGTCACGGCTATCAGTGCCAACGCCATCACCCTTCGTCGCAGCATTTAACAGGAGTGAGCATGTCTCAAGCCATTGGAATCGTTGAGTTAAGCAGTATCGCCAAAGGGATGGAGGTTTGCGATCTGATGCTAAAAAGCGCCAACGTCAACCTACTGGTCAGTAAGACCCTCTGCCCCGGCAAATATTTGCTGATGGTGGGTGGCGATATCGGTGCCGTCAGCCAATCAGTGCTGAGTGGCGAAAAGCACAGTGGTCACTTATTGGTTGATAGCATCGTGCTGCCCAATCTGCACCCGTCAGTGTTACCGGCGATCAGTGGCCTAAATAGGGTGGAGAACCGTCAGGCGGCGGGCGTGGTGGAGACCTGGAGTGTGGCGGCTTGCATCACCGCCGCAGACCGCGCGGTTAAAGCCGCCAATGTCACCTTAGTGCGCATCCATATGGCCTTTGGTATCGGCGGCAAATGTTATCAAGTGCTCAGCGGCGATATTGCCGATGTGCAAACCGCCGTCGAGGTTGCCAGTCAGTGCGCCGGTGAGAAGGGATTATTGGTCTACAGCACCCTGATCCCCCGTCCCCATGAGGCGCTGTGGCGTCAGTTAGTTCAGGAGGCATGATGGAGAAGAGCAGCACCCCCGAGCGCGTGATCCAGGAGTATGTTCCCGGTAAACAGATAACCCTCGCGCATCTTATCGCCAACCCCAATAAGGCGCTCTATAAAAAGCTGGGGCTGAATGATGTCAGTAGCGCCATTGGCATTCTGACCATTACCCCGAGCGAAGCCTCGATTATCGCCAGCGACATCGCCACTAAATCCGGCGCGGTTGAGATTGGTTTTATTGACCGCTTCACCGGCGCGGTGGTGTTTACCGGTGATGTGTCGGCGGTGGAGTACGCGCTAAAGCAGGTCATTCACACCCTGGGCGACATGATGAAATTCACCGCCTGCCCGATGACCCGGACCTGATGCCATGCAGCGCATCATGTTAATTGGCCCTAGCCAGTGTGGCAAAACCTCGCTGATTCAGCGCTTACAGGGCGAGGCGCTTCATTACCAGAAAACCCAGTCGATTGTCTGGCAGGACAATGCCATTGATACCCCAGGTGAGTATCTGGAAAACCGCTGTTTATACAGTGCGTTACTGGCGAGCGCTTGTGAGGCCGAGGTGGTGGGATTGGTGCAAAACGCCGATGCCAGCCAGAGTTGGTTTGCCCCGATGCTGGCGCAGGTGTTCAACAGAGCGGTGATCGGCATTATCAGCAAAGCGGACACCGTCAGCCATCCCGACCAACTGAGCTGGGCGGCGGATTGCCTGATGCAAGCGGGCGCACAAAATATCTTCATTACCTCGGCGCAAACCGGCGAGGGACTCACTGACCTTATAACTTATTTGAATCATTCTGGAGAGTCGTATGTCCGGTAAGATTATGGCGATAAACGCCGGCAGTTCTTCGCTGAAATTTCAGCTGTTTTTCATGCTCAATGGCCAGATCGGCCAGACGGAGGAGCGGGTGCTGTGCCAGGGCTTGATCGAGCGCATCGGTATGGATGATGCGGTATTTAACCTGCGGGCTGGCGAGGTGAAATGGCGGGAAACCCTGCCGATCGCCGACTGCCGCCAGGGGGCAGAGCATCTGTTACGCGCACTGATTGAGCACAATATTATTGATTCACTGGATGAGATCATCGGCGTCGGTCATCGGGTGGCCCATGGTGGCGAAACCTTTGCCGATTCGGTGCTGATCACCCCTGAGGTGCTGGATAAAATTGAGCAACTGGGCGCGCTCGCGCCGTTGCATAATCCGGTGAATGCCTTGGGTATCCGCGTGTTTCAACAGGCCCTGCCCCATGCCTGCGCGGTGGCGGTGTTTGATACCGCGTTCCACCAAACCCTAAGCCAGAGCGCCTATCTCTACCCCTTGCCGTGGCGCTACTACGAGGAGCTGGGCATTCGCCGTTACGGCTTTCACGGCACCAGCCACAAATATGTCAGTGCCGTCTGCGCTGAGCGCATGGGGCGGCCACTGGCGGAGCTGCGCATTATCTCCTGCCACCTCGGCAACGGCTCTAGCCTATGTGCGATCGGCAATGGGCGCTCAGTCAATACCTCCATGGGCTTCACCCCACAGGCGGGGATCATGATGGGCACCCGCAGTGGCGATATTGACCCCTCGATCCTGCCATTTATTCAGCAGAGGGAGGGCAAAAGCGCCGCCGAGATCAACTATCTGATCAACAACCAATCCGGCCTGCTGGGTCTCTCCGGCATCTCGCACGACTATCGCGATGTGGAACAGGCCGCCAACAACGGCGATAGCCGCGCACAAGTGGCCCTTGAGCTGTTTGCTGAGCGCATCCGCGCGGTGATTGGCAGCTATATCGTGCAACTGGGTGGAATCGACGCGCTGATCTTCACCGGCGGCATTGGCGAAAATGCCCGCAATGCCCGCCAGCAGATATGTCGGGATTTGGCGTTTCTCGGCATTGAGTTGGATGAAGAGAAAAATATCAAAAATCAGTGTTTTATCCAAAAAGATAGTGGCCCGGTACAGATTGTCATCATCAATACCAATGAAGAATTGATGATTGCCCGTGATGTTATGCGCGTGGCACAACCGCTACCGCTACAACCGGCCCTTGCCATACAGTGAGAAATAAGATGAAAAGTGGAAAAGTTTGGCTGGTAGGCGCGGGGCCGGGGGATGCGGCGCTGATTACGGTAAAAGGGTTACATGCCATTCGTCAGGCCGAAGCGCTGGTGTATGACCGCCTGGTCTGCGCAGAGCTGCTGGCAGAAGCCCCGGACGGCTGCGAAATGATCAATGTCGGTAAGAACCCCAATCACCACCTGGTGCCGCAACCGGAGATCAATCAGATTTTGGTGGATTGCGCCCAACGTGGGTTGAATGTGGTGCGGCTAAAAGGCGGCGACCCCTATGTGTTTGGCCGCGGCGCAGAAGAGGCGCAAGCGCTGGCGCTGGCGGAGATCCCGTTTGAAGTGGTGCCGGGGATCAGCTCCGCCATTGGCGGGCTGGCCTATGCTGGCATTCCGGTGACCCACCGTGATTACGCCTCTGGTTTTCATGTGATCACCGGCCATTTACGTCAGGGCAATGAACCGCAGGATTGGGCCACACTGGCGAAGCTGGAAGGCACGCTGGTTATCTTAATGGGGATGACGCAACTGGCGACCATTTGCCAGCAGCTGATCGCGGGCGGCAAAGCACCGACCACACCGGCGGCGGTGGTGATGTATGCCAGCCATCAGCAGCAGCAAGTCGCCAGTGGCACCTTGCTCACCTTAGTCGATCAGGTCGCCGCACAAGGTTTATCAGCGCCTGCTTTGATTGTGATTGGTGAGGTGGTTCGGCTGCGGGAGATACTGGCATTCACACCAGAAATCTTGTCGCTAAGCTCAATTCCCTCGCTTATGGTACTCTGAACACACAAGTTGAATAGGGGTATAACAGAGCAATGAGTGAGCATGGCGGCAATGTGCTGGAGATGGCACTGAAAATCGGCACAGAGGCAGAAAATATCATTGATTTTAGTGCCAATATTAATCCGCTGGGGATGCCCGACTCCCTGAAAACCGCCATTGTTGCCCAGTTAGCCCGTGCTGAGCGCTACCCCGATGTTGAGTATCGCCAATTGCATGGCGCGCTGGCCCGCGCTCACCACTGCCAGCCGGAAAACATTATCGCCGGCAATGGGGCCACCGAATTGATTTACGCGGTGGTGCAGTTGCTACAACCACGCAGCGCGCTGCTGTTGACGCCGGGGTTTGCTGAGTATCGCCGCGCCCTGCAACGGGTCGGCTGCCAGATTCATGACTATCCGATGAGCGAAGCGGACGGCTATCAGCCGGATGAGCGGCTACTGGAGCGGTTGGTTCAACTACGCCCTGACTGCCTGTTTCTGGCGACGCCGAACAACCCAACCGGCCTGATGCCCAATGCTGCGCTGCTGCAAGCTATTGTGCGCTGCTGCCATCAACAGCAGATTGCACTGATTGTCGATGAAGCTTTTATCGATTTTCTGCCGGCTGCGGCGGGGCTGATCCCGCAATTGGCGGATTTCCCGCGTCTCTATGTGCTGCGCTCACTGACCAAGTTTTTCGCCATTCCGGGGCTGCGGCTGGGCTATTTACTCAGCGCTGATCGGGCAGCAATCTCACAAATGAAACAGCAGCGCGAGCCTTGGACCATCAATGCGTTCGCGGCGCTAGCGGGTGAGATTATCCTTGATGACCAAGCTTATATTCAGGCAACGCATCAATGGCTGGCGCAGCAACAGCGTTGGTTATATCAACAGTTGTGCACCCTGCCCGCGTTGCGGGTCTGGCAAGGTGCTGCCAACTACATTTTCCTGCGCTGCCTGAGGCCAGAAATCGACCTGCAACAAGCGCTTTTGCAGCATCATATCTTGATCCGCCACTGTGCCAACTACCCCGGTTTGACCCGCGACCACTACCGCGTGGCCATCAAAAGCGCCGCCGATAATCAGCGGCTAATCACCGCCTTGCAGCAGGTGTTCGGCCATGGCTGAAGCCCGTTGCCCTGCCTCCTGCGGCGAGTTAATTCAGGGCTGGATACTGGGTGGCGAGAAGCTTATCTCCTGCCCGGTAAACTGGTTCAGTACCGTCTCGGTGAGTGATGGAGCGCCGAGTGGTCATGAGCGGCCACGGATGCGCCAGATGCTAGCAGCGGTGCTGGCTTACTTCGACCACCCCGCCGAGATGGCCCGTGGGCTGAATATTCGTTTTGATTCCACTATTCCGGTCGCAAAAGGGCTGGCGAGCAGTACCGCCGATATCGCCGCTACCGCACAGGCCACCGCCCGCCATCTGGGTGAAACACTGGATGAGGCCGCCCTCGCGGCATTGTGTGTCACTCTGGAACCCACCGACAGCACCTTATTTCAGCAATTAACCCTGTTTGATCACCAAACTGCCGCCACGCAAATCTCTTATGATTGGCAGCCACAGCTGGATATTTTGCTGCTGGAGAGCCAGAATATCCTGAATACTGAGGATTACCATCGCCGTGATCGCCAACCGGCACTGCTGGCAAGTGCCGCCTCACTGGCGCGGGCATGGCAACTCTTTACCCAAGCGGCTGAGCGCCGCGACTGTTCACTACTTGGTCAGGCCACTACAGTTAGCGCGCAAGCCAGCCAGCGATTGCTGGTCAAACCCGATTTTGCGGCGCTAATGAAATTGGTGGAAGAGCTGGATCTCTATGGGCTGAATGTCGCCCACAGTGGCAGTGTCGTGGGGCTGCTGCTAGACCGCCAACGCCATGATGTAGAAAAGATTTATTGGCAACTACAGCAGCGCAACATCACCCAAAACTACCCGACTCAGCACTTGCTCACCATGGTGCCCGGTGGGGTACGTTAGCGCCTTAGGTCACGATTCGACCCCAGATATGCGGCTAAATTATTGCAAAATAGCCAAACAATAATGTCCATGTAATCACCCATGTTATTACCCTCCCGCCTACCACTTTTATGTAACTCTCATCACCTTGCCCGCCGGAATCATGACTTCCATCACAAACAGGGAAAGCAGCCATTTTGTCCATGTAAATAGCATTCAGGGATATGGGGGAAATCGCTATCGGGGTATTAGAGTCGACCAACAGGAGATGTAGTGCAGATGTAAAATCTGCTGCCTGTTAAATCTTCATTTTTTTAAAAACATAAATAAAACTCAAGTGATAGAGCAGCAAAATATTACACCAATACCAAATAGTAATAACCTCAACCTACATTAGCTCCGGGAGCCTGATTAGATGAATAAATTGAGTGTAAAAACCTTACTGGCAGCCAGCCTGTTTAGCATGATGGCGTGCTCGGGTAGCGCACTGGCGCAAGAAGTCGAAGTGGTCAATATCTCGAAAATCGCAGGTATGCCGTGGTTTAACCGCATGGGTGACGGCGTGGAGCGTGCCGGTAAAGATCTAAACATCAAAGCCTATCAGGTCGGCCCATCCAGCACCGATGCCCCACAACAGGTGAAAATTATTGAAGATTTAATTGCCAAAAAAGTCAGCGCCATCAGTATCGTGCCGAACGATGCCGATGTGCTGGAGCCGGTATTTAAGAAAGCCCGTGATGCGGGGATCGTGGTGTTAACCAACGAATCCCCAGGGCAACCCAGTGCTAACTGGGATATCGAAATCATCGATAATGCTAAATTTGCCGCAGATAATGTGGAAGAGATGGCAAAAGCCATGGGTGGCAAAGGCGGTTATGTCATTTATGTCGGCAGCTTGACAGTGCCACAGCATAATCTGTGGGCCGATCTATTTGTTAAATATCAGAAAGAGCACTATCCGGAGATGTTCGAAGTGACCAGCCGTATGCCGGTCGCCGAGAGCATTGATGATTCACGCCGCACCACCCTGGATTTGATGAAAGCGCACAGTGACCTGAAAGGCGTTGTTGCCTTCGGTTCACAAGGCCCAATCGGCGCTGGCCGTGCCGTGAAAGAGAAACGCGCCAAAGACAAAGTGCATGTGTTCGGCATGATGATCCCTTCTCAGGCGGCCTCACTGGTTAAAAGCGGTGATATTGCCATGGGCGTGACTTATGACCCAGCTTCTGCCGGTTATGCATTGACAGCTGTTGCTGACAAAGTGCTAAAAGGCGAAAAAATCGAAACGGGTATGGAGATCCCAGGGGTGGGTAAAGCGGAAGTTGATCAGGGTAAGCATCTGATTCAGTTCCACAATGTACTGCGAGTTACCAAAGATAACGTCGATTCGCTGTATTGATTCATTGCGCTATGCAGAGCCGAACGCCTGTTTGGCTCTGCAACTAATGAAAACCCAGCCGATAAGCAAGGAGCCAGAAGGGATTAACGCACCTAGGGGCACTCCGGCGGCTCACGCCGCTACGGCCCCTACGGCACGCCTCCCCTTCAATTGATAATGCTACAGCCTACTGGCGCTGTGTCTTATCAGGCTCTTTTATGGTTTAGGTAGCACCCTATTGGGCCAGAGGATCTATGCAGCCATTTATTACCCTGGAAAATATCAGCAAAACCTTTTATGGCGTCAAGGCGCTAAATAAGGTGGCCATGACCCTATTGCCAGGTGAGGTTCATTGCCTCGCGGGGCAGAATGGTTGTGGTAAATCAACGCTGATCAAGATTATCTCCGGCGTCTACCAACCCGATTCTGATGCCGCTATCACCATTGATGATAAAACCTACTCAACCCTGACACCGATCGAATCTGTCCGATTGGGGATTCAGGTGATCTATCAGGATTTGTCACTATTCCCCAATCTGACTGTGGCTGAGAATATCGCCATGAACCATTATCACCATCATCTATGGGTAGATAAGCGCCAGATGCGCGCCACCGCTGAGCGAGTCATCAGTAGCATTGATGCCCATCTTGATCTGGATGAATTGGTTGAGAATTTACCCATTGCGCAGAAGCAGCTGGTCGCCATTTGCCGCGCGCTGGCACAAGATGCCCGCCTGATTGTGATGGATGAACCCACCGCCTCCCTGACGCGGCAAGAGGTTAACGGCTTGCTGCGGGTGGTACATGAGCTGAAATCACGCAATATCTGCGTGGTCTTTGTCAGCCACCGATTGAGTGAAGTGCTGGAGATCTCAGATCGTATCACGGTACTGAAGGATGGTGATTGGGTCGGCACCTACCCTGCTGCTGAAGTGGATAACCAACGGCTGGCCTGGCTAATGACCGGCATGAAATTTGATTTTCAGGTTCTACCCTCGTATACCGCCGCCCGCCCGCCGGTGTTAGCGGTAGAGGAGCTTTCCCGTGGCCACCAATATCACAACATCTCACTGACCCTGCATCCCGGTGAGATTGTCTCGTTAGTTGGCTTGCTGGGTTCTGGGCGCACCGAACTCTGCCTCAGCCTATTTGGTTTAACCACACCGGAGTCAGGCACTATTCGTATCAATGATGAACCGGTCTATTTTGTCAGTAATCGCGATGCCATCGCCGCCGGAATTGGCTACGTTTCAGAGGATAGAATGAGCACCGGACTGATTATGGAGCAATCCATTCGCGACAATATCAGCGCCACCGTCTTGCATCGGCTAAAAAATGCTTTTCACCTAATGCGCACTGAGCGGGTCGATACCTTGGTCGAAGATATGGTGAAGCACCTGTCGATCAAAATCGGCAACAGTGACCTGCCGGTCAATACCTTATCCGGCGGTAATGCACAGCGAATCGCCATTGCTAAATGGCTGGCAACGGATCCACAAATACTGATCCTCGACTCCCCTACCGTCGGGGTCGACATCGCCAATAAAGCCGGTATCTATAATATTATCAATGCACTAGCAGCACGGGGGATTGCGGTATTAATGGTTTGTGATGAGATTGATGAGGCTTTCTTTAATAGCCACCGCATTTTAGTGATGCGGGCCGGGAGAGTGGTGCAGGAGTTCTTACCTGGCAACAGCAGCCAGGCAGCCATTGCGGAGGTAGTAAATGGCTAACCCCCATGAGGTAAATAGCTCTGTGTCCAATAGATCGAACAGCGGTCACCGCGGCTTATTCAATAAAGAGCATCTGAAACGCCATGAAGTTATGTTGGCATTCACTATTTTGATTATTTCGACCTATCTTGCCTTCACCAGCCCAGATTTTCTGACCCTCGCCAATATTTACGATTTGATAAATAACTATGCCATGTTGACCATTTTGGCCTGTGGTTTGTTTATCGTATTGATTTCTGGCGGTATTGATATTTCATTCCCTGCCATGACCATTATTTCGCAATATGTGATGGTGACATTAATTGTGAAGTTTGGCGGCAACTTCCCCGTGGCCTTCGCGCTGGCGGGCGGTATCGGCCTACTATTGGGGCTGATAAATGCGCTGCTGGTTAATCGCCTGCGTGTGCCGTCTATCATCATCACTATTTCTACGCTGAATATATTCTATGGTTTACTGCTCTATCTCAGCCGTGGTGTTTGGCTCTATACCTATCCGGAATGGTTCGAACATGGGCCAATGCTCTTCTCCTTCACCGCAGCCGATGGCTATGACTATGGCCTTTCGCTGCCCATTCTGACACTGCTTATCACCATTATTGTCACCGCCCTACTGATGACCCGCACCAGTATTGGCCGCCAAATCTATGCTTTGGGCGGCAATCAGGAGGCGGCATCGCGCATGGGGTTCAGCATTCTCAAGCTGCAACTCTTTGTCTACGGCTACATGGGCTTTTTGTCTGGGATAGCTGGCGTGGTGCAGTCCTATACGGTGTTAACCGTCGCACCTGATTCATTGCTGGGTTATGAGCTGACGGTGCTGGCGGCGGTGGTACTCGGTGGTACCAGTATTGTCGGTGGACGCGGCACCCTGACGGGCACTTTACTGGGGGTGATACTGCTGGCGATATTGCAAAACGGATTGAATTTACTGGGTATTTCGTCGTACTGGCACACCGTAGTGATCGGGCTGGTGATTGTCATCAGCATCAGTGTGACCGCCTGGGGCCAACGTCATAAGGTAGGGATATAATCATGTCAAAATCAACGCAACGTGATCATACCGAACGCTGGCTAGTCACACTGCTGGTGCTGGTCGGCGTGGTGTTCAGCCTGCTGATCCCACAGGTGTTCTGGTCTGCGGCCAACTTCCAATCCATCGCCTCACAAATCCCTGTCGCTGGGGTATTAACGCTGGCTATGGCTATCACTATGTTGACCGGCGGGATTAACCTATCAATTATTGCTACCGCCAATGCCAGCGCGCTGGTGATGGCGTGGGTCTGTACCCATCTGGAGCCAACATTCAGCTCAATGATGTTAATGCTGCTGGCCGGTGCGGCGGTAGCTTTGGTGGTGGGGCTGATTAATGGGGTGCTGATCTCAATTGTTCGGGTCTCCCCTATTCTGGCGACCCTGGGCATCATGACACTACTAAAAGGCGTAAACGTGCTGATCTCCAAAGGCTCCGCTATCTCCAACTTTCCGAACTATGTATTGGCACTGGATCGCAGCAATTTTCTCGGCGTGCCCTTGCCGCTCTATCTGTTCATCGCGGTGGCACTGCTTATCTGGCTGATTCTGGCTAAAACCCCGCTGGGCCGCCAAATTTACCTCTGCGGTTCCAATGAAAAAGCGACCTTTTTCTCGGGCATTAACACCCGCCGCACCCTAATTTGGGTTTATGTCATTTCATCCTTGCTGTGCGCCGTCGCGGCACTATTAATGATGTCAAAACTGAACTCGGCCAAAGCATCCTATGGTGAATCACTGTTGCTGATCACGATATTGGCGACAGTACTGGGTGGGGTAAATCCTGATGGTGGATTCGGCAAGATTTTCGGTATTGTGCTGGCGCTGTTCCTGCTACAAATGCTGGAGAGCGGGCTGAACATCATGGGGGTCAGTAGCTACATCACCATGGCGCTGTGGGGGTCACTGCTGCTAGCCTTTATCTTTATCAAAGGGGTGAATATTCCGGCATTGCGCTTCTTGCGCCCCAATAAACCATTGAATTAAAACTTACAGCTAAAAAAAGGCTGGCACTTAATGCCAGCCCTTCTGTTTATAGCCCCTAAGTGATGAGGCATTATACGTCCGGTGAAGGTTACTTAACTTCGCCCATCGCTTTCAGTTTTTTCGACAGTTCGCGGCGCTCTTTAGAGAGATCAGCGTTTTTGATGGTGTATTCATCAACACGATCTTCGTAAGCAGTACGCATATCCGCGATAATGGCCTGAATCTCTTCAATGCTCATCCCTGGTTTGATGTAATCACTCAGGTTATCGAGCAACAGAACGCGTTTTTGGTTATCACGGATTTTCTTTTCGTTATCAACGATTTCACGCTGCAACTTGTTTTTGCGACGAAACATACGCACAAACTCCAAAACGTCCTGGAAAGTCGGCTTAATTGCATTATCCATTTTTACACCTTCACTTAAGTTTTACACAAATTCAATTGCTGGTGACCAGGCTACCTGCACCATACCGCTTTGCCGTGCCTGGTGACAAGATTCATTGGCTTATCTTACCTGCTTTACCCGCCAGACAGAAATTTCATCTGCCTTATCGCCACCCATAATCACCTGCGCAGAGTCATATTAATCAGATCATCTAATTCCTCAAGCTGTTTGGTCAACCCCAGACTCAACCAAACATAGCCATAAATCGGTGTTTCTACCTGCTGCTCCTGCGTCACTGCCAGCATCAGTGATTTTAATTCACTGGCAATCACATTCAAATCCGCCACCACCTCGCGTTCACGCGCGGGTGCTCCATCACGCAAACTGTCACTTAACGTATTCAGCGTACGAATCGTCATCAACTGAGTGCTGCGCAATCCTTTAGCATTGAGCATGATGAAATGGCTTTCACATGATGACCAAGTGGATAAAAGCACGCTGCGGATAGACACTGGTAAAAATCAGCGCCAGTAAGGAGCCAAAAATCACATCCCCGCTACGCCAAAGCGCGGTATTCATATCACCCGGCGCGGAGCCACAGACCACCGCCAGCGTAATACGCAAAGCGTGAGTGATGCGATAGTGACTGTAAATCAGGTTATCCAGTGGCGAGATTTTTTTATTCAGGCGCACAACAGACCTACTTCCAATAAGATAGCAAAATCTAAGTCTAGCTGAGTTATTACTGGCAGGCACAGGGTTAACCGCCATTTGCTGCTGGATAGTGATATCAAAACTAATTAGCAGTTGAATATTTTACAACCGATTGATTATCCGTTAGTTGCGACAAAATTAGCGTCTCGCTCCGCCTGAAATGCTATCCTACGCCCAACGTCATGGGTCACTGGGTTCCCCTGTTCAGAGGGGGCTGGTTCAAACAGGCCAGTCATAAGGCATGACCATAGTGGATTAAGGGTTAAACCGAATAATGTCAGATAAAAATAAGCAGCCAACATTTTACATTCACGATTATGAAACCTTCGGTCAGCGACCCGCCCTGGACAGGCCAGCACAGTTCGCCGGCGTCCGCACCGATTTGGATTTCAATATCATTGAAGAACCACTGGTTATTTACTGTGCGCCAGCAGATGACTACCTGCCACAGCCCGAAGCGGTGATGATAACCGGCATCACCCCGCAACACGCCTTAGCCAATGGGGTCAATGAAGCTGAGTTTGCCCGCCAGATCCATCAGGCATTCAATGTGCCCGGCACCTGCATTCTCGGTTACAACAACATTCGTTTCGATGATGAAGTCAGCCGCAATATTTTCTACCGCAACTTTTATGACCCCTATGCCTATAGCTGGCAAGGGGGCAACTCCCGCTGGGACTTACTGGATGTGATGCGCGCTTGTTACGCGCTACGTCCAGAGGGCATTATCTGGCCGGAAAATGAGGATGGCCTGCCGAGCTTCAAGCTGGAGCATCTGACCCGGGCCAACGGCGTCGAACATTTGCACGCCCATGATGCGATGTCAGATGTGCATGCCACCATCGCCATGGCGAAATTGGTGAAACAGGTACAACCGCGTCTGTTCGACTATCTGTATCAGCACCGCAGTAAGCACAAAATTAATGCATTGATTGATATCGCAGAGATGACACCACTGGTTCATGTCTCCGGCATGTTCGGTGCCGCACGGGGCAATACCAGTTGGGTTGCGCCACTGGCATGGCATCCTGAGAATAAAAATGCGGTGATTATGTGCGATTTGGCCGGTGATATGTCGCCATTGCTGGAGCTGGATAGCGACACGTTACGTGAACGCCTATATACCCGCCGCGATAGACTCAGCGCTCAGGATGCCGCCGTCCCCCTAAAGCTGGTGCATATTAACAAATGCCCGGTACTGGCACCGGCTAAAACCTTGCTGCCAGAAAATGCTGAACGGCTGGGAATAGACCGCCAACACTGTCTACGAAACCTGCAACTGCTGCGACAGAACCCGCAAGTTCGCGAAAAAGTGGTCGCGCTATTTGCCGAAGCCGAGCCATTTGCCGTTTCTGATGATGTGGATGCGCAGCTGTATAACGGCTTTTTCAGTGATGCTGATCGCGCTACCATGAAGATTATTTTGCAAACTGAGCCGCAAAATCTACCCGCACTGGATCTGACCTTCCAAGACCCACGGCTGGAACCGCTGCTATTTCGTTTCCGCGCCCGTAACTACCCCAACACCTTGACTTACAGTGAGCAGAAACGCTGGCTGGAACATCGCCGTGAAGCGCTCAATCCAGAGCTGGTGCAAGATTACGTGCTGCAACTGGAGCAATTCTATAATCAGTATGAAGACGATAAAGAGAAGTTGGCACTGCTAAAAGCGCTATTTGATTATGCAAAAGGCTTAGTGAGTTAACCTCGGAAACTGTAAATCCCCCCATAAAAAACGGAGCCATCAGGCTCCGTTTTCGTTAGCAATAACCTAATTTCAAAGCAGATTACTGTGCCAGCTCACCATTGAACTGCGGTAAAGCCTGGCGGAAAGCACGGGTTTTCCAGATCATATAAAGCAGACCAATGGCACCCCATACCAGCCCCAAAGTCATTGAGCTGCTTTCCAGATTCATCCACAGCACACCCACGGTTCCCGCGCCAATCATCGGCAGGATCAAGTAGCTGAAATGATCCCTGAACGTGCGGTTGCGGCGCTCACGGATGTAGAACTGTGAAATCACTGACAGGTTAACGAAGGTAAAGGCCACCAGTGCACCGAAGTTAATCAATGCGGTTGCCGTCACCAAATCAAAGGAGATGGCAGACAACGCCACGCCGCCCACCAACAGTACGTTGATGGCAGGAGTGCGCCATTTCGGATGCACATAACCAAATACTTTTTCTGGGAATACGCCGTCACGCCCCATCACATACAGCAGACGTGAAACACCTGCGTGTGCGGCCATACCTGATGCCAACACCGTGACACAGGAGAAACACAGAATCACTGACTGGAAGAACTTGCCGGCCACAAACAGCATGATTTCCGGCTGTGATGCATCAGGATCGGTGAAGCGCGAAATATCCGGGAAATAGAGCTGCAAGAAGTAAGAGACGACAATAAATATCACGCCGCCAATCAATGCCGTCAGGAAAATCGCTTTCGGGATCACTTTGCCAGCATTCGGTGTCTCTTCAGACAGCGAACTGATGCCGTCGAAGCCAAGGAATGAGAAGCAGAGTATCGTGGCCCCGGTTATCATCGGCACTAAATGGGCATTCTCAGAATAGAACGGACGTGGGCTAACCAACGTACCCGCCCCTTCACCTTGATAAACGCCATGAATCAGCAGGCCCATAAAGACCACCATGATTGCGACCTGAACCACAACAATGACTGAGTTCAGATTTGCCACCACATTGATGCCACGCAGGTTAAATAGCGTCATCAGAGTGACCAGTGCGCCAACAAAAATCCACGATGGCACACCAGGGAAAATCGCTTCAAGGTAAATTTTTGCCAACAGAATGTTAATCATCGGCATGAACAGGTAGTCCAGCAGTGATGACCAACCCACCATAAAGCCAACATTTGGGCTAATGGATTTCTGGGCATAGGTGTAAGCTGAACCCGCGGACGGGAAGCGCTTCACCAGTTTGCCGTAACTGATCGCCGTGAAGAGCACCGCAATCAGTGCAATGGCGTAAGAGGTCGCGACATGACCATCGGTCAGGCCGGATACAATACCAAACGTATCGAAAATGGTCATCGGCTGCAAATAGGCCAGCCCCATCATCACCACTTGTACCAACGTCAGTGTTTTTCTGAGTTGAACGCGGTTGTTGGTGCCAGTTTGATTGGTGCCGACTTCAACAGTAGCATTATGCGTCATGATTCAGCCTCCCCATACCTTTAACCCGATTTGCAAGTTTAGTGCAAAGGTCAGAGGTGACGGGGAAACTTCGTATCTGCCTGGGATACGTAAGTGGGGAAACCTGAGCGGTGTAACGGGTATTTGCCATACCTGCTGCGCCATAATCGCTGCATGTGCAGCGCATACCGGTGGGCACCGGTGCCAATGAAAATAATTGCCCCATCTCTCTTTCCTCATAACGGCGATTTTCGTATGTGAATAATCGCTCGCGGACCTGTTTATCTATCCGGATCGTTGTCCGGCCTCTTGATTTGTGAAAACATGAATGCAAAAAAATAACCGACGCGTTTAAACGTCGGTTATTGCATGGGGCCTATTTTGCCCTAACTCGAGGGCAAAAAACAAGGTGTTAAACCATTAGAAATAATATTCTTCTGCTGGCTTGATCTAAACACCTATTCCCGCGCTGTGCGCGCGTTGAGCAGCAATTTCCACCCGCTCAATCGCTGCCCATAGTTTGTCTGAATTTAATGCAATCGGCAGGTAGTGGATTGACTCACTCGGCTTGAGAATTCGACCAATCACGCGCTCAATGCCATCGCGGTCATTAATATCAACATCCAGGGCGGCCAGATGCGTTGGCAAACCTAATTGATTAAAGGCGGCTATCAGCGATTTTAATGCCTCATCCTGCGCCAACAAGGCGGTTTGGACCAATATCCCATAAGCTACTTTGGTGCCATGCAGAAAGTGCTCTGTTTGGGGTAGCAGCGTCAAGCCATTGTGCACCGCATGAGCCGCCGCGACGCGGGTATAGCGCTCACCCAGCCCACCGACCATGCCGCCACCGGCAATAATGGCATCAACGACATCCAAAAAATCTTGCGTCAGTTCACCTTGCTTAACCGCCTGTAGCGCCGACTCACTCTGCTTGAGTAGCACATTGCGAATCTCCAGAGCCGCCTGTAACCCTAAACGCACCGTCAGAGATAAGCTTTCCGGTTGCGGACTCAATACCACCGCCTCGTACCATTTCGCCAGTGTATCGCCGATACCGGCTAACAGATACGCCACAGGGGCCTGCAAAATGATGCGCGGTTCCACTAACACCAAGTGGTTGGCATCGTTGAAAATTTCAAAATTCAGCGCCTGTCCGGCCTCGTTATACCAAACCGAAAGCGGCGTCCAGGCCGCGCAGGTTGCCGCGATGGTCGGAATGGCAACCAGTGGCACACCCAATTTGCGCGCCACCACTTTTGCTGTATCCAATACCGCCCCGCCACCAATGCCAATCACCACCTGGCGGTCACTGCCCGCTTTATGCACCAAATCCGCCACAGTAGCTGCACTGCAATGGGTTGAGAATGCAGCACGTACCGCATTTTCTCCGTGGAAGTCTGCCGGCAGATAGTCACTGGCGGCGGCCAATGCGCGCTCACCGTAGATCCACAGCGCATGATCCAGTGCTGCCGGAGGATAAAACTCACTCAGCTTGTCGATAGCACCCGGAAAAGAGAAATAGTTAGCAGGCCCCACCTGCACTCGGATGGCATTGGTGCTCATGGCGTGTTCCTTTAAATGATAATCTCAGCAATATTTTTCTCATCTTAAGGGCTACGTCAGTAATGTTTAATAATTTTTTGATATACCTTAACTATTTTAGTTTGTTGCGATTAATAAAAACTGTGTTAAAAAAGAGTGCTATGAGCAGCATTATTGACTGCCGATTGCGACAAAATACTTTATAGGGCAGTCATCGAAATTTATGTCCAGCATCGCCTCCTCCCGCCTTGAGATGCGGAATATCTCTATCTCGTTCTCTGGATTCCATGCCCTGCAACAAGTTGATTTTACACTGGAAGGTGGATCTACCCATGCGCTAGTCGGTGCTAATGGCGCGGGGAAGTCGACCCTGATGGCGATTCTCTCCGGCGCTCACAGCCACTATCGCGGCGAGATCTATATTGATGGTCAGCAGATAGATATTCACTCCCCCCGTCAGGCAAAGCAGCATGGCATTCATGTGGTTCAGCAAGAGGTCGATGTGGCGCTGATCCCGACCCTGTCTGTAGCGGAAAATATTATGCTAGATAGGCTCGCCGAGCAGGGTCACCTGCTTAACTGGCCGCAACTTTATCGTCAGGCCGAAGCACTACTTGGGCAGCTTGACCTCAAGTTGAATGTTCGCCAGCGCCTGGAGTCATGCACTCTGGCCGAGAAACAGCAGGTGCTGCTGGCGCGCGCCCTTTCCCATCAATGCCGTTTTCTGATTCTGGATGAACCCACCGCGCCACTGGATCAAGAAGAGAGTGCGCGGCTGTTTCGTGTGGTGCGCCGTTTGCAGTCGGAAGGGATGGCAATCGTTTTCATCTCACACCGTATCCACGAATTACGTGAAATCTGCGACCAACTGACCGTATTACGTGATGGTCGCCGCGTCAGCCATGATCTGATGGGGGATTTACGTGGTGAGCAGATTGTGGAAAAGATGCTCGGTCACACCCTGGATGATATCTTTCCATCACGGCGGGCAGTGGTTAGCGACAAAATCCTGTTGTCAGTCAGCGGGTTGCATGATCAGCACAAGTTGCGTGATATCTCACTGACATTACATGAGGGGGAGATTTTGGGCATTGCCGGCTTAGCCGGTGCCGGTAAAACTGAACTGTGTAAAGCGCTGTTTGGTGCCACCCCCAGCCGTGTCGATCGCGGTGAATTGCAGGGTAAAGCCTGGAGACCGCGCTCACCTGACCAGTCAGTTGCGCAAGGGTTGGCACTGGTGCCAGAAGAGCGGCGCAAAGAGGGAATTTTTATCCACGAAGGTATCCCCATGAACCTGAGTGTCGCCGCCGATGACACTTTTTCTCGCTGGAGTATTTTTAGTCGTCGCCAAGAGTTGAGTTGGGCCAAAACACTGATTCAGCGCCTTGGGGTGCGCACCTCCTCCCCACAACAAAAGCTGGCTCGCCTCTCCGGCGGAAACCAGCAAAAAGTGGCTATCGGCAAGTGGTTGCGGGGTGATGCGCAGGTGCTGATTTTTGATGAGCCAACCAAAGGGGTGGATATCAAAGCCAAGCAGGATCTGTTCCATCTGATTGATGGATTGGCGCAGCAGGGGAAAGGCATTATTTATGCATCCGGTGAATTCTCAGAATTGGTCGGTTTATGCTCTCGTATCTGTGTGTTGTGGGACGGGCGCATTGTCGCCGAGCTGAACGCCGCAGAGGTCGACGAAGAGACACTATTACTATTTTCAACCGGAGGAACCCCTCAGTGAGCAAAGAACTCCCCCTAGCCGACGCGCAGCCGTGGCGTCACCAACTATTTGATTTTCTCTATAAATGGGGGATGTTGCTCACCGTGGTGGCGCTAATCGCGCTATTTGGTTTGGCATCGGAAAACTTCCTCGATCCGAACAATATCATCAATATTTTGCGATCAATTGCCATCGTGACAGTGATTGCCATCGGCGTGTCGATTTCGCTGTCAATTGGCGGCTTTGACCTGTCAGTCGGCTCCACCGCCTCACTGGCCAACGCCATCGTGGTGTCGCTGTTTGTCTGGTACGGCTTTGGTACCACCGGTGCGATTATATTGACCTTGCTGATTTGTACACTGGTCGGCTTATTTAATGCGTTTTTGATTGTGGTGCTGAAGATCCCTGACATGTTGGCGACCCTCGCCAGTCTGTTTGTGATCCAAGGTGTGGCGATGACTTACAGCTACGGCGGCTCTATCACGCA
Organism: Yersinia bercovieri ATCC 43970; assembly: GCF_013282745.1. Classification (NCBI taxonomy): domain Bacteria; kingdom Pseudomonadati; phylum Pseudomonadota; class Gammaproteobacteria; order Enterobacterales; family Yersiniaceae; genus Yersinia; species Yersinia bercovieri. The sequence continues at coordinate 2,993,499 of NZ_CP054044.1, read as the reverse complement.
GAATATGCTGCTGCCAAGCGGCGATATGGCGGAGGGTGTCATCCCTGAGATGTTTTCAGCGCTGGGGCAAGTGCCGGTTATCGTGCTGATTATGTTAGCAGTCACCATTGTGGTGCAGCTGTATTTGTCGCTGACCAAGCATGGTCGGCGGATGTATGCTATTGGCGGCAATCCAGAAGCTGCGCGGCTAGCGGGCATTCGGACAGTGCGTTATCGGGTGCTGGCTTATGTGCTGTCGTCGCTATTAGCCGCATTGGGCGGGATTTTACTGGCATCGCGGATTGGCTCATCACAAGTGAACGCCGGTGGCGGTTATCTGATGGATGCGGTGGCGGCCGCCTATATCGGTTTCTCGCTGGCAGGTTCAGGCAAACCCAATGCCTTCGGCACCCTGATTGGCGCGGTGATCCTCGGCGTATTGCAAAACGGGCTGGTGATGCTGTCAGTACCCTATTATGCGATGGATATCATCAAAGGGCTGGTTCTGGCGATGGCGCTGGCACTGACCTATATTCATCAGAAGCGGTGATAGGGTATTGATTCTTATGTTGTAATGCTTTCAATGCCCATCCATTCGAGGCGTGGCGAGCAGAAGTAGTTTGGGTGCGGCCAGCGCGCAAAAACCGGAGCATACACGTAGTATGTGAGGATTTTGAGCACTGCCCAAACCCAAAATACAAACGCGCAGTAGCCAATAAGAGACTCAATTCAAAGGCATTCTTGCTGGATCAGGATACTGATACTCAAACCCCAGCTCACGGCAAATCTTGCTGCCATCGATCTCACGAGTAGGCTCTTCGATATCCTCAGATGCAAATTCCGGTGGCGTCAGTTGCAACGCCCGCGCACTGGCGGGATAGAAGTCACGTTTTCTCGGATGAAGTGGCGCGCAGAGATTGTAAATATGGCCGCCTCTTGGCAGGTTAAGCAGCAGTTCGATGGCTGAGATAACATCCTCCTGATGCACCAAATTGACCCCCAGTGAACCGCCTTTTACATCAATTTTCCCCGCCAGAAAACGCCCAGGATGGCGATCAGCGCCCACCAGTCCGGCAAGGCGCAAAATATCCACCGAGGTATTGGGCAGCTTATGCAACCAAAGCTCAAGCTCCAACAGCGTTTTTCCGGCGGTGGTCACCGGTTGCAGTGGTGAGCTCTCTTTGATTCGGCCACGGGTTTCGCCATACACCGAGGTAGAACTAGTAAAAATAATGCGAGGCACACCGAAAGCCAGTGCGCTGTCGACCACCATTTGTACCGCCTGAAGATAGTCCCCGCCCCCTTCAGTCGTGCGGCTGGCAGGTAAGGTGATGACCAATGCATCGACTGTCATTAGCTGTGCTAAATCATCCGGATCGCAAATCAGTTCCGGTGTCAGTTGCAATAGGTAGCAATCAATGCCGCTCATTCTGGCGGCTTCGACCCCATCCGGGGTGGTTTTGCTACCAACCACCTGCACTCCGCGCCGGATCAATGATTGCGCTAACGGCAAGCCTAACCAGCCCAATCCAATAATGGCGACTTTTTTCATTTTAATTGCTCTCCATCGGTTTATACCGATAACTCATGCCGATAACTCACGCCGATAATAAGCACTATACTGATAACCTACGCCAGTTGGCCTGCGCTAACAATTATGTTGAGTACATAATGCCTTTCATTTCATTCATCGGTGTAATGGCAATGCGTAACAACTTTGTGCTTAAACTGACATAAAATAGAGTGGTAATCGCCATAAAGAAAAAGATTAACAGCAGATCAGTCGCGGCCTGCCAGCTTGAAATAACCTCATCTAGCGAAAAAAAGGTTGCGCCCTAGCCATCAGATGGTTTACGTTGATTGACAGAAATTATGGCACGTCACGGCTATTTTGATTTTCTCAAAAGCCCAAATAGAGAAATTATTATGAATCGCGTTCAATTTAATCACCATCATCACCATCATCCTGACTAGTCTTGCAGGCCGATGTGTGCTGGAAGACGGTTAACGAATCTTCCAGGTGGCGGTAGAACGCAATAGAGAAAGCCCTCGGAAGATTATCTTCCGAGGGCTTTTTTGTTGCCCATAATTTTATAAATTAGATTCTATTTATTAAAAAGTTAGAGGATTACCATGCTGGATAAAACACGTTTACGTATCGCAATGCAGAAATCAGGCCGCCTAAGTGACGATTGCCATGAACTGCTGTCGCGCTGCGGGATTAAAATCAATTTGCAGCAGCAGCGTCTAATCGCTTTCGCAGAGAACATGCCTATCGACATTCTGCGCGTACGCGATGACGATATCCCAGGTTTGGTGATGGATGGCGTGGTTGATCTGGGCATTATCGGCGAGAACGTACTGGAAGAGGAGTTGCTGAGCCGCCGTGCTCAGGGCGAGGATCCACGTTACTTCACCTTACGTCGTCTCGATTTCGGTGGCTGCCGCCTGTCACTGGCTGCCTCACTGGATACTGAGTATACCGGCCCGCAGTGCTTACAAAATAAACGTATCGCCACCTCTTACCCGCACATTTTAAAACAATACCTCGACAAACAGGGTGTTAGCTTTAAATCTTGTTTGCTGAACGGCTCAGTTGAAGTCGCCCCCCGTGCCGGTTTGGCTGATGTGATCTGTGACCTGGTTTCGACCGGTGCCACCCTGGAAGCCAACGGCCTGCGCGAAGTTGAAGTGATTTACCGCTCTAAAGCTTGCCTGATCCAGCGTGATGGCGAGATGCCTGTTGAGAAACAAGAACTTATCGACCGTCTAATGACCCGCATTCAGGGCGTCATTCAGGCGCGTGAATCCAAATACATCATGATGCACGCACCGAGCGAACGTCTGGATGAGATCATCACCCTGCTGCCCGGTGCCGAGCGCCCAACCATTCTGCCGCTGGCCGGTGATAAGAGCCGCGTCGCGATGCACATGGTCAGTAGCGAAACCCTGTTCTGGGAAACCATGGAAAAACTGAAGGCGCTGGGTGCCAGCTCCATTCTGGTGTTACCGATTGAAAAAATGATGGAGTAACCGATGCAGCCGACGAATTTCAATACCCTAATCGACTGGCAGCAATGCAGTGCAGTGCAGCAAAAAGCGCTGCTAAGCCGCCCGGCAATTAATGCATCAGGCCGCATCACCAGTGCGGTCAGTGAAATCCTGGATCGGGTGAAAGCCGAGGGCGATAGCGCCTTACGCGATTTCAGCCAGCGCTTTGATGCGGTGCAGGTGGCCGATATTCGCGTCACTACTGAAGAGATAGCCGCCGCTGCGGCCCGCTTGAATGACGAGATCAAGCAAGCGATGGCGCAAGCGGTGCGTAATATTGAAATCTTCCACAATGCGCAGAAAATGCCGATAGTGGATGTTGAAACTCAGCCGGGCGTGCGTTGCCAGCAAATCACTCGCCCGATTGCCTCCGTCGGCTTGTATATTCCCGGCGGCTCCGCGCCGTTGCTGTCTACTGTCCTGATGCTCGGCACGCCCGCGCGTATTGCCGGTTGTCAGCGCGTCATTTTATGTTCACCACCGCCAATTGCCGATGAGATTTTGTATGCCGCGCAACTGTGCGGGATTAAAGAAGTGTTCCAGATTGGCGGGGCGCAAGCTATTGCCGCGATGGCCTTCGGCAGCGAATCGGTGCCAAAAGTGAATAAAATCTTCGGGCCGGGCAATGCATATGTCACCGAAGCAAAACGTCAGGTCAGTCAACGCCTCGATGGTGCCGCCATTGATATGCCCGCTGGCCCGTCAGAAGTGTTGGTTATCGCCGATAGCGGCGCGACACCGGCGTTTATCGCCTCTGATTTGCTGTCTCAGGCCGAACACGGGCCGGATTCACAGGTGGTTTTACTGACACCTGATGCGGACATCGCGCAAGCCGTGGCGGTTGAAGTTGAGCAGCAACTTAAGTTGTTGTCGCGCGCCGATATCGCCCGGCAGGCACTGGAGAGCAGCCGCCTGATCATCACCAAAGATTTGCAGCAATGCATTGATATCAGCAATCAATACGGCCCGGAGCACTTAATTCTGCAAATACGTAAACCGGAAGAGATTATCGATCAAATCGATAACGCCGGATCGGTCTTTATGGGTGACTGGTCGCCGGAATCCGCCGGTGATTATGCCTCTGGGACTAACCACGTGTTGCCCACTTATGGTTATACCTCGACCTATTCCAGCCTGGGTCTGGCCGATTTTGTTAAGCGCATGACGGTGCAGCAGTTAACCCCGCAAGGCCTGCTGGGCCTGGCATCAACCATCGAAACACTGGCTCAGGCCGAACAACTGACCGCCCACAAAAACGCCGTTACCCTACGCGTCGCTGCCCTGACAGCCGCCAATAAGGAGCAACCATGAGCAAGTCTGCCACCGTGACTGATTTGGCCCGCGCCAATATCCGTGCGCTAACCCCTTATATGTCGGCCCGCCGCTTAGGCGGCAATGGTGATGTGTGGCTCAATGCCAACGAATATCCGCTGGCGACGCAATACCAACTGACAGCGCAAACGTTCAACCGCTACCCTGAGTGCCAGCCAAAGCTGGTGATTGAACGCTACGCGGCTTACGCGGCTTTAGACACTGAGCAAGTGCTGGTGAGCCGTGGTGCGGATGAAGGTATCGAACTGCTGATCCGCGCCTTCTGTGAACCGGGTCAGGATGCCATCCTATTCTGCCCGCCAACCTATGGCATGTATGCCGTGAGCGCCGAAACCTTTGGCGTCGAGCTGCGCACCGTGCAGACCAAAGCGGATTGGCAGCTCGATTTACCAGCGATTAAAGAGAGTCTGGATCGGGTGAAGCTGATTTACATTTGCAGCCCGAATAACCCAACGGGCAACTTAATCAATCCAGCTGACCTGCGCGCAGTGCTGGAACTGGCGCAAGGTCGCGCTATCGTCGCTATTGATGAAGCCTATATTGAGTTTTGTCCACAGGCCAGTGTCAGCAGTTGGCTAAAAGATTATCCGAATTTAGTAATTTTGCGCACCTTATCGAAAGCCTTCGCATTGGCGGGTTTACGTTGTGGCTTTACGTTGGCGAATAGCGATATTATCCAGCTGCTACTTAAGGTGATTGCACCCTACCCGCTATCAACGCCGGTTGCCGATATCGCCGCACAAGCACTTAGCCCACAGGGCCTTGAGCAGATGCGTCAGCGGGTGAATGAAGTGCGAACCAATCGTGAATGGCTGCAAAATGCGCTGAATGAGTGCGCCTGTGTTGAGCAGGTGTTTACCAGTGAGAGCAACTATTTACTGGCTCGTTTTACTGCCTCCAGCAGCGTATTCAAAACACTATGGGACCAGGGCATTATTCTGCGTGATCAAAATAAGCAGCCGGGTTTATCTAACTGCCTGCGCATTACCATCGGCACCCGTCAGGAGTGTGAGCGCGTGATTGCCGCCCTTGCCCCCCTGCCCGGCGTTGACAGCCCGAATCAGACCAATACTGCCAGCCTGCGCAAGGAAACGATATGAGCCAGAAATTTCTTTTTATTGATCGCGACGGCACCCTGATTGCCGAGCCACCGGAAGACTTTCAAGTTGATCGGTTAGATAAACTGGCGTTAGAACCAGAAGTGATCCCAGCACTACTGGCACTGCAAAAAGCAGATTACCGTTTGGTGATGATCACCAATCAGGATGGTTTGGGGACTAACAGCTTCCCGCAGGAGACTTTCGACCCACCGCACAACCTGATGATGCAAATTTTCAGCTCGCAGGGGATCAATTTTGAGCAGGTTTTGATTTGCCCGCATCTGCCCGCAGATAACTGTATTTGCCGTAAGCCAAAAACCGCCTTAGTCGAGAGCTATTTGGCGGAAGGCGTGATGAACAGCGCCAACAGCTATGTGATAGGTGACCGTGAAACTGACCTGCAGCTGGCGCAAAATATGGGTATCGGCGGCCTGCGTTATCAGCGCGATGGCCTTAACTGGCCACAGATTGCCAAACAACTGACCCAGCGTGATCGCCACTCTCACGTTAACCGTGTCACTAAAGAAACAGCGATTGACGTTAATGTCTGGCTGGATCGCGAAGGCGGTAGCAAGATCAAAACTGGCGTCGGTTTCTTCGACCATATGCTGGATCAAATCGCTACCCACGGCGGTTTCCGCATGGATATTCAGGTCAGTGGTGATCTCTATATCGACGATCACCACACGGTGGAAGATACCGCACTGGCACTGGGCGAGGCTATCAACAACGCGCTGGGCGACAAACGAGGGATTGGCCGCTTCGGATTTGTGCTACCAATGGATGAGTGTCTGGCACGCTGTGCACTGGATATTTCCGGCCGCCCGCACTTGGAATACAAAGCAGAATTTAACTACCAGCGAGTTGGTGATCTGAGCACCGAGATGGTCGAGCACTTCTTCCGTTCTCTCTCTTATGCCATGGCCTGCACACTGCACCTGAAAACCAAGGGTCGTAACGATCACCACCGGGTGGAGAGTCTGTTTAAAGTGTTTGGCCGTACTCTGCGTCAGGCGATCCGCGTTGAGGGCAACACCTTGCCAAGCTCCAAAGGAGTGCTCTGATGAATGTGGTGATTCTGGATACCGGTTGCGCCAACCTCTCCTCTGTCACCTACGCGGTGCAGCGACTGGGTTATGCACCGCTTATCAGCCGTGACCCTGAAATCGTGCTACGTGCTGATAAACTGTTTTTACCAGGCGTAGGGACCGCGCACGCAGCAATGGATCAGTTGAAAGAACGCGAACTGATCGAGCTGATTAAGAGCTGTACCCAACCAGTATTGGGTATCTGCCTTGGCATGCAATTGCTAGCAAACAGCAGCGAAGAGAGTGGTGGCATCAACACCCTTGGCATTATTGATGCGCCAGTGAAACAGATGACCGATTTTGGTTTACCGTTACCGCATATGGGTTGGAATCAGATTACCGCACAAGCGGGAAATCACCTGTTCCGTGGTATCCCAGACGGAACCTATTTCTACTTTGTGCACGGATATGCAATGCCAATATGCCCAAATACCATCGCCCAAGCCAATTACGGCGAGCCATTTACCGCCGCAGTCGAAAAAGACAACTTCTTTGGCGTGCAGTTTCATCCGGAACGTTCCGGCGCAGCGGGAGCCCAACTGCTGAAAAACTTTCTGGAGATGTAAACACCATGATTATTCCCGCTTTGGATTTAATAGCAGGCAAGGTAGTACGTTTGCATCAGGGCGATTACGGTCAGCAGCGTGATTATGGCAACCACCCGCTACCACGCTTACAGGATTATCAGCAGCAAGGCGCTCAGGTATTGCACTTGGTTGACCTTACCGGCGCCAAAGATCCCGCCGCCCGCCAGATCCCGTTATTGCGTGAGCTTTTGGCCGGCGTCGATGTGCCGGTGCAAGTGGGGGGCGGCATCCGCAATGAGCAGGATGTGGTCGCGCTATTAGAAGCTGGGGCGACACGAGTTGTGGTCGGTTCAACCGCCGTTAAGCAGCCAGAAGTGGTGCAGCAGTGGTTTGAGCGTTACGGCCCCGAGGCGATCGTCTTGGCGCTGGATGTCAGGATCAATGCTGCGGGTCGTAAGCAAGTTGCCATCAGCGGCTGGCAAGAAAACTCCGATGCCACATTGGAACAGATCGTCGAACAGTATCTGCCTTTCGGCCTAAAACATGTGCTGTGCACAGATATCTCCCGCGATGGCACCCTGAGTGGCTCCAATGTTGAGCTGTATCAGGAGGTTTGCCAGCGTTATCCACAAGTGGCGTTCCAGGCCTCTGGTGGTATCGGTTGTCTGGATGATATCGCCCGTCTACGCGGCAGCGGTGTACAAGGGGTGATTGTCGGTCGTGCGCTACTGGACGGCAAATTTAACGTGAAGGAGGCGATCGCATGCTGGCAAAACGTATAATTCCCTGTCTGGATGTAAAAGATGGGCAAGTGGTTAAAGGGGTCCAGTTCCGTAACCACGAGATTATTGGTGATATCGTGCCGCTGGCGCAGCGCTACGCGCAAGAGGGCGCTGATGAACTGGTATTTTACGATATCACCGCCTCCTCGGATGGGCGTGTGGTCGATAAAAGCTGGGTCTCACGAGTTGCGCAAGTGATTGATATTCCCTTCTGCGTCGCAGGCGGAATTAAGAGTGTGGAAGACGCAGGCCAGATTTTGGCCTTCGGTGCCGATAAAATATCCATCAACTCACCCGCACTGGCTGACCCAACCTTAATTACCCGACTGGCTGAGCGCTATGGCGTACAATGCATAGTGGTGGGTATTGATACTTGGTATGATGAAGAAAGTGGCAGTTACCAGGTTTATCAATTTACCGGCGATGAAAAGCGCACCAAAGCCACCACTTGGCAAACCGAAGATTGGATCAAAGAAGTCCAGTTGCGCGGTGCCGGCGAGATAGTGCTGAATATGATGAATCAAGATGGTGTGCGTAACGGCTATGATTTGCGTCAACTGAAACAGATGCGGGCTATTTGCCATGTGCCGTTGATCGCCTCTGGCGGTGCCGGAACGCCGGAGCACTTCCTCGAAGCCTTCCGCGATACGGATGTAGATGGTGCGTTGGCCGCCTCCGTGTTCCATAAGCAGATCATTAATATCGGCGAGTTGAAAAAGTATTTGTCTGAACAAGGCGTGGAGATAAGAGTGTGTTAACCGAACAACAAATTAACCAACTAGATTGGGAAAAAGTCGACAATCTAATGCCTGCCATCGTTCAGCATGCCGTGTCCGGTGAGGTTCTGATGATGGGGTATATGAACCGTGAAGCGCTGGCAGTGACAGAAGAAACCGCTAAAGTGACCTTCTTCTCTCGGACCAAACAGCGTTTGTGGACCAAAGGCGAAAGCTCCGGTCACTTCTTAAACGTGGTGAATATCTACCCTGACTGTGACAATGATACCCTGCTGATTCTGGTGAATCCTATCGGTCCAACCTGTCATTTAGGTAATAACAGTTGCTTCGCCCCTGCAGCCAGCGACTGGAGTTTTCTGTATCAGTTGGAGCAGTTGCTAGCATCACGTAAGTCAGCCGATCCGGCCAGTTCTTATACCGCAAAACTCTATGCCAGCGGGACTAAACGAATCGCCCAAAAAGTGGGGGAGGAAGGCGTAGAAACCGCCCTCGCCGCGACGGTGAATGATCGCGAAGAGTTGACCAACGAAGCATCAGACTTGATGTATCACTTGTTAGTGTTATTACAAGATCAAGATTTAGATCTCAGCAAAGTCATTGGCCGTCTACGGGAACGCCACGAAAAGTAGTCTTCTTATTGGTGGCTTTATTGCTGATAAAAGAAAACGCCCCGACTTATCATCGCGGGCGTTTTTGTTGGGACAAACCTATAAATCAGCAAGCACTACGCAATCCCGAAATGGCAACGCGCAGTAGCCATTATATGAATTACTCCATCCACTCAGTATGGAATACGCCATCTTTATCAGTACGTTTATAAGTATGCGCACCAAAATAATCGCGCTGCGCCTGAATCAGGTTAGCGGGCAGCACGGCTGAACGGTAGCTATCGTAGTAGTTAATCGCAGCAGAGAACGTTGGTGTTGGGATACCATTTTGTACCGCATAAGACACAACATCACGCAGCGCTTGCTGGTACTCATCAGCGATTTGCTTAAAGTATGGAGCCAACAGCAGGTTAGCGATTTTCGGATTTTCTGCATATGCATCAGTGATTTTTTGCAAGAACTGAGCGCGGATAATACATCCTGCGCGGAAGATCTTGGCGATTTCACCGTAATGCAGATCCCAGTTATTTTCGTCAGATGCCGCTTTCAACTGAGAGAAACCTTGCGCGTAAGAGACGATTTTCCCCAAATACAGCGCACGACGGATTTTTTCGATAAATTCAGCTTTATCACCCACAAAAGGCTGCACTTTCGGGCCAGTCAGCACTTTAGATGCCGCAACACGCTGATCTTTCAGGGAAGACAAATAGCGGGCAAACACAGATTCAGTGATCAGTGTCAGTGGCTCGCCTAAGTCCAGTGAACTTTGGCTGGTCCATTTACCGGTGCCTTTATTTGCAGCTTCATCCAGAATCACGTCGACCAGATAGATGCCAGCCTCGTCTTTCTTGGTAAAGATATCTTTCGTGATATCAATCAGGTAGCTGTTCAGCTCACCTTTGTTCCATTCAGCGAAAGTGCTTGCCAGCTCTTCGTTGCTCAGGCCCAGTGACTGCTTCAACAAAGAGTAAGCTTCCGCGATCAGCTGCATGTCGCCATATTCGATACCGTTGTGAACCATTTTCACGTAATGACCAGCACCGTCTGCACCGATATAAGCCACACATGCTTCACCGTCATCTGCACGGGCCGCAATTTTCTCAAGAATAGGTGCAACCAATTCGTAAGCTTCTTTCTGGCCACCAGGCATGATGGAAGGGCCTTTCAATGCACCCTCTTCGCCACCGGAAACACCAGTACCGATAAAGTTGAAACCTTGTGCAGAAAGTTCGCGATTACGACGGATGGTGTCTTTGTAATAGGTATTACCACCATCAATCAGAATGTCACCTTTATCAAGGTGCGGCGTCAGTGAAGCGATAGTTTTGTCAGTAGCTTCACCCGCTTTCACCATCAGCAGGATGCGGCGTGGTTTTTCCAGTGAATCAACAAACTCTTCAACGGTGTAACTCGGCACCAGGTTTTTGCCTGGATTTTCAGCAACCACTTCGTCGGTTTTGTCTGATGAACGGTTGAAGATAGAGACGGAATAGCCACGGCTTTCGATGTTGAGCGCCAGGTTACGGCCCATCACCGCCATACCGACAACGCCAATCTGTTGTTTGGACATTAAAAGAACTCCTGTCTGAAGGATGACACCTGTTACCGGCCTTGAGGCCAACAGGTTTTTGATGTGGGAAACATGTTAACTCAGGATTATGCCCGCTGGGTAGTGATTGGTGCGATAGATAGCACAACTGACCAGTTGCTGTGCGCATACGTTTGCTTCGCCAGTACAGACAGGTAATGTAACGCTATTTAGGGCGGGTAAATCAAAACAAAAAAGCAACCCCATGGATTGCTTTTCATCGGCCTAACTCATATCTCAAATTTGACTCATGCCACAAAATCTTTCAACCAGGCTTTAAACTCCACCCCTTGTTGTGGATGGCGTAAACCATAAGCAACATACGCCTGCATATAACCGAGTTTCTCACCGCAATTGTAAGATTGCCCAGTCAAGGCAACGGCATCAACTGGCTCTTCTTCTGCTAGTGCATCAATGGCATCGGTCAGTTGGATACGGCCCCAGGCACCTGGTTTGGTTTTTTCCAACTGCGGCCAAATGTTCGCAGACAGCACATAGCGCCCAACGGCAGAGAGATTTGATTGCAGGTCCACCGGGCTTTGCGGCTTCTCGACCATGGCTTTAATTCGGCTGCTCTCACCGGGTGCTAGTTCAGTTTTCTCACAAGAGATAACCGAATAGTTCGATAACGCCTCGGGTTCGACCGAATGCACCAAGACCTGGCTAGTTCCGCTCTCTTCGAAGCGCTTGACCAATTGAGCAAGATTGTCTCGGGTCAAATCTGATTTTGCGTCATCAATCAGAACATCCGGCAGCAATACCGCAAATGGCGCATCCCCCACCAGCGGTTTGGCACATAACACGGCATGACCCAAACCTTCAGGGTGGCCTTGCCGGATGTGCATGATGGTCACCCCTGACGGGCAGATAGATTGCACTTCATCCAATAACTGGCGCTTAACGCGAGCCTCTAACATGGCTTCCAGTTCATAAGAGGTGTCGAAATGGTTTTCTACCGCATTCTTTGACGAATGGGTTATCAGAATGATCTCTTTAATACCAGCAGCAACGCATTCATTAACCACATATTGAATCAAGGGCTTATCAACAATAGGCAGCATTTCTTTTGGAATGGCTTTGGTGGCTGGAAGCATTCTCATGCCTAAACCTGCTACTGGGATCACTGCTTTCAATTTGGTCATCATTAACCTGCTGATCTCTTGAGACGAACTTAAAATATTTACCTCTTCAGCCACTAAGCCGAAGTTAGTTGATTTGCTGTTTTAGCCAGGCGGTAAAATTCTCACCCTCGGTATTATGACGGACGCCATAAGTGACAAAAGCTTTCATATAACCCAACTTGTCACCGCAATCGTGCGATTTACCGGTCATATGGAAGGCCTCAACCGGCTCCTGCTCCATTAGCATCGCAATGGCATCAGTCAGCTGAATTTCATCACCCGCACCACGTGGGGTTTTTTTCAACAGTGGCCAGATATCCTTAGACAAGACATAGCGCCCAACCACTGCAAGGTTGGATGGCGCTTCAGCGACTGAAGGTTTCTCGACGACTGCTGTCATTAGGGTGCTCTCGCCCGGTGCCAAATCAACATGGCCGCAATCCGCAATACCGTACTTGGAGACATCCGCTTTCGGCACCGGCTCTACCATGATTTGACTACGCCCGGTCTCCTCGAAGCGCTTAATCATGCTAGCAAGGTTTTCTTTAGATAAATCAGCTGTTGAATCATCAAGTAGCACATCGGGCAGCAGCACAATAAATGGGTTATCACCCACCATCGGTTGCGCGCAGAGCACAGCATGCCCCAGCCCTTTGGCATGGCCCTGACGCACTTGCATGATAGTGACATCCGGCGGGCAGATATTTTTAATCTCTTTCAAGAGCTGCCGCTTAACCCGTGACTCCAGTGCCGCCTCCAACTCAAATGAGGTATCAAAATGGTTTTCTATCGCATTTTTAGAGGAGTGGCTTACCAACACAATCTCTTTCACGCCAGCAGCAACGCATTCGTTCACGATATATTGAATCAGGGGTTTATCGACCACTGGCAGCATTTCCTTTGGGATCGCCTTAGTCGCGGGCAACATGCGGGTGCCAAGCCCGGCAACAGGAATGACTGCTTTCAAAGACTTCATTGCTATGACCTCTTCAACTTTAACCAGCTAAATCTGGTTAGATTAATTGTGCACACTTAAAAAATAAGCTGAGATTACTCATTATTCATTTATCTACTCTAAAGTTTACATCAGTAATGTGCCTGATTACAGGCATAAAATATCAGCAACTATTTCATTTACTAATGATTAACAAGAAGAGTTGAATGAATATTACACTATTAAATAAAGTAAAACCTTATAAAACCAGAGCGACATTGTAATTAAGTATTATTTTCAATAAGATTATTATATAAGTCTATATAACTTGAAACCATTTTCTCAGAAACAAAATAATCTAAGTAGCGAGCTCGTGAATTGCGGCCAAACTCTGCAGAGAGTTCAATATTATTCCATAAGTTATCCATTGCAACTCTTAGTGCTTTATAATCTGATGGTGGTACAACTAACCCCGTTTGTTGATCAATATTAATAAATGTCGTACCTGTTCCTATTTCACTTGAAATTAAAGGTTTTCCATACATCGCGCCCTCTAATAAGGTAATACCAAAGGCTTCTGAACGTAAATGAGAGGGGAAAACCACTGCATAACAAAGCGTTAAAAGAGCGGCTTTATCTTCATCAGAAACAGCTCCCAGGAAATGAATATTCTCAATTTTCAACTCTTCAGCCTGGTGTTTTAATTCAGACTCGATAGGGCCTGCACCGACAATAACAATCGGATAAGTTGAGTTTTTTGCAGCTTCGATAAGTATATGCAAGCCTTTATAATAGCGGAAAGCACCGATAAATAAGAAAAAACGCGGGCCGATTTTATTCTTCCAACAGTCAAGGCGTTCAAGTGTTGGAACAGGATAGGACTTCTCATCGAGACCATAGGGAATAACACTTACTTTATGAACAAATTTCTTCAATGTAATACTAGTCGCAACATAATTAGGTGAAGCAGCAACAATATGTGATACATCATTAAGAAATCCATTCATTAATGGCGTGTATATTTTTAACATGTTCTTCTGCTTTACAATATCAGAATGATAACTAACAACAGTAGGCTTTTTTATTCCCGACAAAAAATGGACCATGTCCATAAAAGGGAATGGAAAATGATAATGAATAATATCAGCTTGATTAGCTAATTTTTTAAAATCTTTCAATGCTTGAAATGAGAAAGGTGTAGAAGCGAGCTCAAGATTAATTGGGGAACAATATACGCTATGTGAACCTATCTTTTTATTTATAATACTACCTCGTTTACTTAAAGAGAGTACTGTAGAGTCAATACCTCTACGCGCCCCCCCTCGCATAACTGAAAAATAACCTGTTCAATGCCACCGAATGAGTCAGGGTAATAAGTTTTATAAAAATGCAGTATTTTTAGCATTATATTATTATACCTGTCGATAGGCTTTTATTGTTTCCTGAGCACACCGCTTCCAGGAGAAGGTATTAGCTCTGGAGAGTCCAGCAGCTATTGCATTATTTCGCCAATTTTCATCTTCCAGACTTTTAATGATAGCAGCAGTTAGCCCCTCTACATCCAAAGCATCGCACATCAAACCTGACTCACCTAGAACCTCAGGCAATGAAGCTGCATTTGAGCAAACAACGGGGACACCTGATGCCATAGCCTCAAGAACAGGTAAGCCAAACCCCTCATATAATGAAGGAAATAGAAACGTCCTTGCGCCAGAAAAAAGCAAAGGAAGATCATCCGAACTTAAATAACCAAGGTATAATAGCCAGCCTTGTTGTGTGGCTAATTCAAAACGGCGATGTAACGCTTCACTATTCCAACCAGGAAAACCACAGATAACCAACGGATAGAAAGTACGTATTTCTTGAGGAAGACGTTCATAGGCATCGAGCAACGTTGCAATATTCTTTCTTGGCTCAATGGTTCCAGTAAACAGCGTATATTGACCGACAGTGAGCCCTAACTTTGTCATTAATTTTTGCAAGATTACATCATCGCGAGGATAAAAATCCTTATTACTAGCTAAGGGTGCTGAGACAATTTTTTCTATAGGATAATCAAAATACTCGGCTAACTCTTTACGGGTAAATTCAGAGTCAGTAATTAAGACTTTCGCCCTTTTTAGTGTGAGTAATAACTCTTTTTTCATATATTGCACACGATTTTGAGGGTGACACTGTGGCCACTTAAAAATCGAAAGATCGTGGAAAGTTGCGACAGCATTATCAACTCGAGGGGGTAAATAAAAATTGGTGCTATGGTAAACAGAATCCTTATAAGAGCTTAATGCCATGCTTTTTAACCACGTCGCAGAAAGGTGATACAGCTCAATCCCAATTGCACTATTTTTTACCGCGGTTTTTAACCCTGAAGCAACACTCGACTCAGTCTTAACAATTGGTAAATCACGGGATATTTTTCCACCCTGTAAAAATAGGAGTTCTGAGATGTCATCATTATTTTGCAACTCTCGGGCTAACTCATATGTATAGCGACCAATACCGGTCAGCGGATATTTAATAGAGTCAGTAGAAAAAACTACTTTCATTATTTATTTTCCAGCATCCAACGTAGTGTTTGTTCTAATGGTGGCGTATCCCAGCCATCAATAATGCTTTGTAATTTACTCGCATCACCACATAGTATTTTTACTTCATTAGCACGAACAAAGGCTGGATTAACATGAATAGCTAGGTTATGCGAGGTTATTTCTTCACATAGGCTAATCACTTCACGTAATGAATAGGCCCGACCAGAACAGACGTTAACAATCTCGCCAATAGGTTTGGCTGCTAATAGACCTAAATATGCTTTTGCTAATGCCCTAACATCCGTAAAGTCGCGCCATACATCTAAATTTCCTAACTCTATTTGATCGGCTTTACGTTTGAAGTGAGAAACTATTTTAGGCAGTAAGAAATTATCTGATTGCCCAACACCAGTATAGTTAAAGGGACGAACAATGATAATGGGTAATTTATCAGACCATAATTTAGCCATATACTCCATGGCTAACTTGCTGACGGCATAATCATTAGCAGGATTTACCACGGCTGTTTCACTCAACATGCCAGCTTGGGTGTTACCATAAACATTAGCACTGCTGGCAAGTAAAACTGCGTCTATAGTGTCGGAAATCCTATTCAACGCGGCTAATAAATTCCTGGTACCAACAACATTAACATCATAAAAAGCGCCTGGATCGCCATGTCCGACAAATGCAATGGCAGCAAGGTGAACAACAAAATGAGGTCTCACCTGCTCAATGATAGAAGTAAGTCTGTTAGCATCAAGTAAATCTACTTCAAAATAATCAGGTTCATTTGATGGCTGTGAGCCTAAACCAAACACCCGGTAACCAGCAGCGGATAATTCCACTGCCATGTAATGGCCCGTAAATCCCTGGATACCGGTGATCAGGGCACGCTTGCCATTCATTACCATCAGAATGAGAAACCTTGTTGGTTACGGCGAAGGTCTTCTTCAACCATCATCTGACAAAGTTCTTCTAAGGTTGTTTTCGGTTCCCAGCCAAGCACATCTTTAGCTTTTTGCGGATTACCAATCAACAATTCTACTTCTGCTGGACGGTAGAACTTAGGATTAACTTTAACTAAAGCTTTCCCTGTGGCGACATCAATCCCAACTTCATGCTCATCCTTACCTTCAAAGCACAAATTAAAACCAGCAGCCTTGAATGCCATAGAAACAAAATCACGTACCGTTTCAGTACGGTTGGTTGCCAAAACAAAAGTATCAGGGATATCTGCTTGCAGCATACGCCACATACCTTCTACATACTCTTTGGCGAAACCCCAATCGCGTTTAGCATCCATATTCCCTAATTCCAGAATATCCAGTTTGCCTAATTTAATTTTTGCGACTGAGTCAGTAATTTTGCGAGTCACAAATTCACGACCACGTAGCGGAGATTCATGATTAAACAGAATGCCGCTGCAACCAAAAATACCGTAGCTTTCACGATAGTTAATTGTCATCCAGTGTGCATACAACTTAGCGACACCATATGGGCTGCGGGGATAGAACGGCGTATCTTCAACTTGTGGTATAGCCTGAACTTTACCAAACATTTCAGAGGTAGAAGCCTGGTAAAAACGAATTTTAGTATTAACAATACGAATAGCTTCTAACAGGTTCAGTGGACCAATACCGGTAATTTCGGCGGTTGTAGCTGGTTGGTCAAAAGAAACACCGACAAAACTTTGTGCAGCAAGATTATACACTTCAGTAGCTTGCGTTGTCTGCAACAAGCGAATACTGGCAGAAAGATCGGTAAGATCATACTCAACTAAGTGCAAATTCGGGTGTTTATCAATACCTAGCTCTTCAATCCGCCAAAAATTAACAGAACTTGTACGACGATAGGTACCATAAACTTCATAGCCTTTCTCAAGTAATAACTCAGCGAGATATGCGCCATCTTGACCTGTAATACCAGTTACTACCGCTTTCATGTGTATATCCTTTAATTTCTAATTAGATGCGACACTTAACTCAACATTAGTTGTACTTATCACTTTACCAGATTGGAGCAATTTACACTCCATAAAATATACACCCGGTTCATTTGGTGGGAATAGAGGAATCCAACTACTATTTCTAGTATTAAAATACTCTTCTCTAATTTTCACTGAACCAGAGTCAATTATCTGCATTTCTATATCAAAATGTTCACTTGATTTATTGAGTACAATGATACGACGAAGATGAATGGGACCGGAGATAAGTTCAAATGATGGTTGCATGAATGTAAATTTATTTACATCTACGAGTAAACAAATCGGCCTCACTTTCTCATTCATTTTTTGCACTTCAGTCATTTTTACTTTTTCTAGACCCTTTTTATATTCAAGAATTTTATCAGGATCCTCTACAATTTCATTAAATCCATTTTCTAATGAGTCATAATAGTTTTGAAAATCAAACTCTACTGGAATGACATCACAAGGCCAGTCAGATGGATTTCCTGGCCAAGAAAAACATCTATACTCTTTAATGGAGAAATTATTAGGGAAATAGAACGTAGCAATATTAAAATAAACACTCCATTCATCCACCCCTTTGTTTTTATCACTAGCCAAATATTTACCGTAAATCTCGTTCACTAATTTCTTATTTATTATTTGCGGCATATGTGATGAATAAGCCTTCGTATGAAAACCATACGACTTAAGCAACTGAGCTGTTTTTAAAAGACCGCGATCATAACTACTTCTATTTGGGTAACTGCCAAGCCAAGATTCAAGCGAATTATAATAATAATAGCAGTTGTGAACATTATTACTTCTGAAGTATTCCTCACTTATGTTATTAAGTGCAATATAATCATCATCAGCTGCAATAAAGTTATCTTTTATGACTACTTGAGTATAAAGCTCTTTCCTCAATAACGTATTTCTTTCTTGGTGATCTAATATACTGAGACCAATATCGGCAAGAATATCTTCGTCACAAAAAACATGTGGTGAGAAACCTAGATTAGAAATCTCCGCTTCAAAATCGTTTACATACTCTTTTTTAGTTAAGACAACGATTTCATTAATGAATTTCATCTTATCTTTCAAAGACTTGATGCTTAATCTAAATTTATTTATATCTATAGAAATATAAACCGCTTGATTAACCTTCTCTTCGAAAGAATAATCGGCGGCGCAATTCTCTAGCTCATCAATTTTAGATATAATTGAACACGCAACAGTATCCCAAGAAGTATACTGAAAATCCTCTGCCTTATTTTTTAGTACAGAGTAAAAATCATCTGAATGGATAACATCTGTGAGTGCTTTTTCTAGTTCTATATTATTATTTAGATCGAAAACAAATGCAAACTGACTGACAACTTCTGGCAAAGCCCCGCCATTAGATACAATTGTCGCCGCACCAAACGATAATGCCTCCATCGCTGGCAAGCCATAACCTTCATAAAGAGATGTCGTGATATAAGCTCGACATCTCTTATACAAAAATGCTAATTCTTCATCGCTAACATCATCGAGCCAGAATATATCTTTATTATATCTAGGGTGAGAAGTAAGTTCCTCGACAAACTCATCAATATTCCATCCCTTACGACCAACAATAACTAAATTCGTATTTCCATTATCTATTTTTAGAAAGGAGGAAAGTAACTGCGAATAATTTTTCCTTGGTTCAAGAGTACCAACAGCAAGAAGAAAGTTATTTTTTAGTACATGCGTGAGTTTTTTATCTATCTGAGATAATTTTTTTATATCTATTTCTTCATGTACGGGCAATGGGCCCAAATCAATTACTGATCCATCCTTTGATACACCTATAAAATCTCTACTAAAATCATCAAGTTCCTTTTTTACAAAGTTAGAAATTGAGAATATATAATCACTATATGCAATTTTAGCATAGAATGATTCAATGTAACTTATTACAGTATTCTGATGAGACCAAGCGGAATTAACTAATGGCACACTATCATAATGTAGGTTGTATATTTTCACCCCTTTTCTCTTGAGAATCTCATAGAGAAACTTTCGATTAACACCATCACTCCAAGCAGCATCAATATCGAAAAATATATCCCCCTGTTTCAGTTCATTAAAATTAAACGTAAGTAGCTTACATTCTTCATCATATATAGCGTGGCTGATACATTCGTAGTCACTAATTAATTTGAACTCTGAATTATTATTATCATAAGTGATGAATTTGTAATTTATATTTTTTGACAAAAACTCACTTAAAGTAACAACAACACGCTGAATCCCAGTTTTACGTTTACTACTGAAAGTACTAGTAATATTAACATAAATCATAAATTACACCAATTCTTCAAATTATTCCCAGAAGCTTTTTTATATTCTTCACTTTGCTGTATTACCATGCATAAATGTCTTATTGGCTTACTTCTAACTATATCATTTTCAGGCATTCTATTTAGCAGTACAATATACAAAGCAGTTGCTGCAGCTATATTCTCATTGTTTTCAGAGAATAATTCGTCAAGTGGCTTATTAAGATACAAAGCTTCTTTAATTTTTAAAATCCAAGTATCCGTACCAACGGGAAGACTAGAGTTTAAATGTTGAAAACCATTACTTTTAATCACATCTTGGAGGTAATTAATATAACTATCAGTCGACATCATATTTATATGATTTACTTCTGAAACCAAGTCGAAATGATTAAGTTCATTGAGGTTGTCTGCCGTTTTATTTTTACTAGCTATCGCAAGTTCTTCTTGAGCTTTTTTATTTTTGTTGAAATTATTCACTTCCGTGTTAAAGATTACTTCATCATATTTCAATTTCAAAAAAACCGCACTACTTGGGTTTAATTTTTTCAATAATAAATATGCCTTAATGGCATATTTATTATTCCTAACAGAAATAAGCTTGGCATTATTACTATTACTTATTTTTTTTGTACGTTGTTTATTTATCTTTGAAGAAATAAATCTGAACGGTGCTGTAAATTTCCATGAGTTACTTTTGTAAATAAGCTCAATTCTATTTTCAAGCATTGCCAACTCTTTCGTTCGGTCTTCAATTAGAAGCTTAAATTCTAACTGAACATCTTGTAGGCTATTCTCTAATAAATTAATTTTCTCTTCTAATAAATTATAGTTTTCTTTACTTTCTTCAAATTTTGCCGCGGTTTTTTTATCATATAATTTGGATAACTTTTCTAAATTATACCCTGATTTTCCACCCAAAATTTCTTCTATATTAACATCAATAGCATTGATATCTTTTTTCTGTGCAATAACTGAATAATCAAAACTAACCCCTGTAATGACATCATATAAGCCAAAATCGGCTTTCTCCATTAATCCTTGCGGATGTTGCAATCGCATGATATAACTATTTCTCAACCCATAATACTCACATAAGAAATTGAGTAAAAGAGCAGGAATAGGTTTTTTATGTGTGGGATCAAGATAAAAATTATTTGTCCCGACGATTATATTCTCAGCGTTTGGTGTTTCTAAAATCAAAATCCCACCCGGTTTAAGTGCACGAATAGCGTTATCAATAACGGTACATAAGTCATCAAATGCTATATGTTCAACAAAATGGAATGCAGTGATTATATGATACTTCTCAGCCTCACAAGAGTTTAAAAAGGAAATTGCATCTACATTTCTAACTGAGAAATTTCTAATTCTACATTCCTCGAGCATCGCATCATCCAGATCGATACCAAAAGTTTCAACCCCAAGATCTCTCAGAAGTGACATCCACTCCCCTCGACCACAACCCAGATCTAAAGAAGTTAATCCTCCATGCAACTCTTTTATCTTTTCAATTAAAGGAGAGTAAACCATTAATCTTTCTTTAATTGAAGCCTGCGAACCTCTATATTTATCTTCAAATGCACGATAAAAATCAGCCATTATTTGCAATACTCTACAGTTGGGGGTATCCAAGAAGAACCAACAAAATTATTTTTAGATGTATTAACAATAGTAAATACAAATGCTAAATCCTTCCATTCATAATTTTTACTTAAATGGTTATGCCCCATATGAGCTGCGACGGAAACCGAATAATTTCCTTCACCTATGTTTGCATCAAACGTGAATTTGTAATGTATAGTCTCGCCTGCCATTACTTTATCTATTACTTTAGAATGATAATAAGTATTTGTGCCAAAAATCTCTTCTCCTAATCTATTTTTGATCAAATAACCTACGCATAAATCTTTTAAATCTCTATTTACGGCCAGTTCGATTTTCAAAGTGACACGCTGACCAACAGTGATAACTTCTATTGGTTTACCATTTACATCAGTAATATTGACGTGTACAAACGTAGCATCACCATTGCCAGAAATAGTTTGGATATTTCCATTAGAAATATTTTGTGAAGCATTCACTTTTCCGCTGTTATCAGATAATAACGCATTATAATAATCGAGAACGGCTTCAGGTTCTCCTTCCATTATTTTCTGACCATTAGAAATTAAAATAACTTTATCACAAATATTTTGAATCGCTTGCTTGTCGTGAGAGACAATAAGCAAGGTTGTACCCTGTTTTTTAAATTCTTTGATACGCTCAAAACTTTTATGTTGGAAGTAGGCATCTCCAACAGAAAGAGCCTCATCAATGATAAGTACATCAGGTCTTACCGCAGTGGCAACACTGAATGCAAGCCTTACTTGCATTCCACTGGAATACACCCTGACAGGCTGATCAATATAATCCCCTATTTCAGAAAATTTTATTATTTCAGGCATTAACTTTTCAAGTTCAGGTACACTTAAGCCTAGAAGTTGGCCAGACATAAAGACATTTTGTCTACCTGTAAAATCTGGATGAAATCCCATACCAAGCTCTAATAGAGCAGCTACACGGCCTCTAATTGTAACGTCACCCTCCGTAGGAGTTGCAGTGCCGGTAATCAATTTTAATAATGTACTCTTTCCCGCCCCATTTATACCTATTATTCCAACCGAATCCCCAGGATTAATATTAAAATTAATATCTCTGAGAACCCATTTGAGGGAGTGGTATTTTTTTGCCAATATCCATTCTTTAAGTCTGCTTAATTTTGTTGGATATTGCTTATAGGCCTTACCTAAATTTTTTACTGATACTGAACTAATCATAATTCATCTACCATATCGTTTCCATATTTTTTAAACAAGCCTAATCCCAATATAGAAAATATCACTATAGCTATTACTGCAGGCAGTAAATTGCTTAACAGGGGAGCTTCACCAGCAACAAATATTTTTTGTGCGGAAATAACCAAACCCGTTAACGGATTATAGTGAATGATATTTTGAACCCATATAGGTAAAATAGAAACAGGATATACTATTGGTGTTAACCAGAACCAAAATTGGAGTATAACTATTATGAACTGACCAACGTCCCTGAAAAAAACATTGAGTACAGCTATAATCATTCCCAAACTTATAGAGAATAGAAGAGTCAGTAACACTACAGGAATAATAAATAATATAGACAACCCTTGTAGACTGTTCGAAACCACAAGAAAGATAAAGAATATAGCAAATATCAAGAAGAAGTTAATGGTACTGGTAGCTATTATTACAACAGGCAAGCATATTTTGGGGAAATTAATCTTCTTAATTAGATTAGCGTGTCGTATAAAAACCGTCACACTTTTTGATATAACCTCTGAAAATAAATTCCACAGTATAATCCCTGAACAAAGATAAATACTGTATGCTACATGACTTGGATTTCCTGGTAACTTAGCTTTCATTATTGCAGAGAAAACGATTGTATATACAAGTATCAATGATAAAGGTTGAATAATGAGCCAAAGAGGTCCAAGTATACTAGATTGATATCTTGACTGAAATTCTCGTCTAGACGAACCAATTATAAAGCCTCTATAGCGATAGATGGCTTGCAACATCTCTTTCACAATTATTTTCCACCTAGCAGTGCTAATATTTCTTTTGTCTTATTCTGCATCAGTACCATACTCCCCATCGACTCAACATTTAAGCGGACCACTGGTTCTGTATTAGACACTCTTAAATTAAACCGCCAATCACTATACTCGATACTTACTCCATCCGTTAAATCAATAGTAACAGCGTCGAGCTCGTAAATAGTTCTAATTTTAGTAATACTGTCTTTAGCATCTTTTAGTTGGAGGTTAATTTCACCTGACGCAGGAAACTCTTGAATACGATCACCCACTAATTGACTCAAGGATTTATTCTTCACACATAATAACTCCGCAACCAGCAACCATGGAATCATTCCACTGTCACAATATGCGAAGTCTCTGAAATAATGGTGTGCGCTCATTTCACCACCATACACTGCATCTTCTTTGCGCATACGTTCTTTGATAAAAGCATGTCCCGTTTTTGACATGACTGGAATACCGCCTGAATTTTCAACGATATCAATCGTATTCCAGGTTAAGCGAGGGTCATGAATTATCTTGGCACCGGGTTCTTTCTTTAAAAAGGCCTCAGCCAGTAATCCTACAATATAGTAACCTTCAATGAACTTTCCATTTTCATCAAACAGGAAACAGCGATCAAAATCGCCATCAAATGCAATCCCCATATCTGCACGAGACTCAATGACTAACTTTTCAGTATCAGCGCGACATTCAGGTAATAGCGGATTGGGAATACCATTTGGGAAGTTACCATCAGGATGGTGATGAAGTTTTACGAATTCGATGGGTAGATGCGCAGCAATAAAACGTTTTTCTATTTCATCAATAATATGCCCTGAAGCGCCATTACCAGAGTTAATGACTAATTTTAGTGGGCGAGTGAAGTTTTTAAAATCGATATAGCTCATTAAGTGATCAACATACTCTTTAAGTATCGAGATTGTTTTATAGCTACCTCTTTTACTCTTATCGACCGGCTTAAAATTATTTTGTTCAGCCAATTCTTGTATATCGCGTAAACCAGTATCACCACTTATTGGCTTAGCATTATCTCGAACTAGCTTCATACCGTTATAATCGATTGGATTATGACTAGCTGTCACTTCTATTCCGCCATCGACTCCTAAATAAAAAGTAGCGAAATAAATTTCCTCCGTACCACTTAATCCAATATCCAAGACATCACTTCCAGCATCCATCAGTCCTTCAGCCAAGGCCATTTTTAAGGGTTCACTTGTCAAACGAACATCACCACCGACAACAACTGTTTTAGGCTTTAAATATTCACCGAAGGCTCGACCAATGCGGTAAGCAATATCTTCATTTAATTCTGAACCCAACTGACCACGGATGTCATAGGCTTTAAAACAAGTTAACGTCTTCATTGTTTCCCTTAAATCAGCAGCGGCCATAATGATCTTTAATTCTAATAATATCGTCATCACCCAAGTAAGATCCTGACTGAACTTCAATCAATTCAAGTGAAATTTTACCTGGATTTTCCAGCATATGAAGAGAACCAATAGGAATAAATGTAGACTGGTTTTCTGTGATTAAGAATGTTTTATCCCCAATCGTTACTTTTGCCGTGCCCGACAATACAATCCAATGCTCGGCCCGATGATGGTGCATCTGCATAGAAAATGCACCGCCAGGCTTAACCGTGATGCGGTTAACGTTGAAGCGTTGCTCATTAACAACAATATCGCAACGGCCCCAAGGTCGATAAGTTTCTCTATGACGGCGATATTCACTGCGTTTGGTTTGCTTAAGATGTTCAACAATTTTTTTAACATCTTGAACTTTAGATTTATCTACCACCAGTACCGCATCTTTCGTGCTGACAATAACCAAATTGTCAACACCTACTGCAGCGACTAATTTTTCATCCGTATTGATATAGCAATTCTGTGTATCGTGTAAGAATGTATCACCCGTTACGGCGTTGCCCGACTTATCTTTCTTGCTGACATCCCATAATGCGGACCAGGAACCGACATCACTCCAGCCCGCATCAAGTGGCACAACAACGGCGCTGCTAGTTTGCTCCATTACGGCATAGTCAATTGACTCATCTGGGCAAGCACTAAATCGATCTTTATCGATAGTGATAAAGTCTTTATCCGAATCCGAATCTTTGATTGCTGCTTTGCAAGCATCAAGAATATCTGGCCTGAATTTTTCCAGTTCTTGTATATACCGTTTGGCGCGGAACATAAACATACCACTATTCCAGTAGTACTCCCCCGAATTGATGTATTGTTCTGCGGTATCTAAATTAGGTTTTTCAACAAAGCGCTTAACTTTAAAAGCTTCAGATATATCACTGAGGATCACATCACCTCGATGAATGTAGCCGTAGCCGGTTTCTGGACCTGTTGGTACAATTCCGAAAGTGACCAAACAGTCTTTTTCAGCAAATGGGGTAGCGCGGGTAATAGCTTGGTGGAAGGCGTCGCAATTATTGATAATATGATCAGCAGCCAACACCAACATTATCGGATCGTCACCTTGAGAAATAGCATTGAGTGCAGCTAGTGCAATGGCAGGAGCAGTGTTACGCCCAATAGGTTCCAGAATAATATTATGTGATAATTTGTTTATTTGTCTTAACTGCTCTGCGACCAAGAAACGATGTTCTTCATTGCAAATCACAACTGGTTCTCTGACGGAAATTCCCTCTAACCGATTCACGGTCTCCTGTAGCATCGAATTCACCCCGTGCAGGCGTAAAAATTGCTTAGGATAAAGTTCTCTTGACATCGGCCACAAGCGACTGCCTGTTCCGCCAGCCATAATCACCGGAAGTAACATTATATATCCTTAGTCACTATGAAAGATGCACTCAAATGAGAACGGTAATCATTTCATTTGAAATAATAACCAGTATATCTAATCGATTTAGCAACGCTACCGCCCTTAGCTTTGCAGCTACCTATAACTAACTATTCATATTTGCAACGCTTAATTGCATTGTGGGCTTACACTCAATTACACTATTGAGTTGAAAAAACACACTCACATAACTATTTTTTATGATTATCCATTATATGACATTAGTTTAAACTAGGAAATATCTGTTAGTTTCCCACTATTTTCCATAAGCACCCCTATATAGTTATAGCTTGTTTTCAATTGGTTACATTTTTTATTTACCTTGAGAAAATTTTTTAAATATCATCCATTTCTTATATTAAAATTTGAAAACCTCACGATTTGAGCACATGATTCACATCAGTGGCATAAGCCGTAGAAATAAAAGGTGAAACGCGAAATATGGAATGGATCGCAGATCCTACTATTTGGGCAGGACTGGCGACGCTGGTTGTGCTCGAAATTGTGTTAGGTATTGATAACCTAATATTTATTGCCATTTTAGCAGAAAAATTACCTCGCCATCAACGGGATAAAGCCAGAGTCACAGGTCTGCTGTGCGCATTGTTGATGCGTTTGGTGCTACTGGCCTGTATCTCGTGGTTAGCCACATTAACCGCGCCATTAGTTACCCTTTCCGGACATCCATTTAGTGCCCGTGACTTGATTATGCTCGTCGGGGGGATATTCCTGCTCTTCAAAGCCACCATGGAGCTTAATGAGCGCCTTGAGGGCAAGGATCATCAGCAGAACCAGCAACGCAAAGGCGCACGCTTCTGGCCTGTTGTAGCACAGATCGTGGTGTTGGATGCCATCTTCTCCCTCGACTCAGTGATTACTGCCGTCGGTATGGTGGATCACCTCGCAGTGATGATGGCGGCGGTCTGTATTGCGATTGGTTTGATGTTATTAGCCAGCAAGCCATTGACTCGCTTCGTGAATGCCCATCCAACCATTGTTATTCTCTGCCTGAGTTTCTTACTGATGATCGGCTTTAGCTTAGTGGCTGAAGGTTTTGGCTACCATATTCCGAAAGGATATCTCTACGCCGCGATTGGTTTCTCCGTAATCATTGAATCACTGAATCAGTTTGCTCAATTCAACCGCCGTCGCTTCCTGTCGACAGTGCGCCCGTTACGTGAAAGAACCGCAGAGGCGGTGCTGCGTATGCTGAGCGGTAAGCACGAAGAGGCGGAGCTGGATAACCACACCGCCAGCTTGATAGCAGACAGTAGCAGTGGCGGTCAGGAGGTGTTCAATGAGCAGGAGCGCCGGATGATCGAGCGGGTATTAGGGCTGGCACAGCGTACCGTCAGTAGCATCATGACATCACGCCATGATGTTGAATATCTTGACCTTAATGATCCACCAGAGAAGTTGACTCAACTACTGACGAAAAATCTGCATACGCGAATTGTGGTCACTGAAGATAGCTCAACAGATGAACCGCTAGGTGTTATTCACGTCATTGATCTGTTGAAGCAGCAGTTATCAGGCGAAAAACTCGATTTGCGGGCGCTGATTCGCCAGCCATTGATTTTCCCTGAACAAGTTTCACTGTTGATGGCATTGGAACAGTTCCGTCAGGCGCAGACCCATTTTGCCTTTGTGGTCGATGAGTTCGGCTCCATTGAGGGGGTAGTCACCCTGACCGATGTGATGGAGACTATTGCCGGGAATCTACCGGTGGCGGGTGAAGAGTTGGATGCCCGCCACGATATTCAGCAAATCGAGGATGGCTGCTGGATTGCGAATGGCTATATGCCACTGGAGGATTTGGTGCTCTATCTGCCACTGCCGATTGATGATAAACGTGAATATCATACATTGGCTGGATTGTTGATGGAGTATAGCCAGCGGATACCTCAGGTGGGCGAACAGTTGAAGATTGGTGACTATCTGTTTGAACCACTGGAAGTGAGCAGCCATCGTATCTTGAAGGTGAAGATAACGCCGCTGAAAGCCCCAGATCCTGATTATGAAGTGTAACTGGCTGACTATTAAATTAAGTCGAACAAACAGATAAAAAAGCCGGGTTGCTTTATGGAGTCAGTTCATATCGCTCCCGGCTTCAGACTGCTGACAAACGCCGATGACGGCGAGGGCAGGCAGAAGAGTAAAGCGTCCGCGCCATCGGGATGATTTTACGCCGTCTTTACGATCTGCCTGTTCTCTCCGCTGTGGGCACTTTGCCAATAACCTCCGCTTTATGATTCATGCTGCGGATATTATAAGTGCACAGGCACCAGAATTTCAGTGGCCACAATCACCACTACCAACCCCACCAACACCGGCACAGAGGTACGTTTCACCACTTCAAAAGGTGAGATTTTTGCCATACCGGCGACTGCCACCACCACACCCGACACTGGGGATAAGGTACGTCCCAAATTCGAGGCTTGTAGCATCGGGATAACCAGATAAGCCGGATTTATACCCATTTGCGCCGCCAGTTTTGGGATCAATTCGACAAACGCATAAAACGGCGCATTACCTGAACCGGTTGTCATTGCCGCTAACATAGTGATCACCACCAGTACCAGCATCATAATAATGCCACCAGTGCCAAAGGATTGAGCCAATCCAATCAAGCCGCTGATAAAACCGACGGTACTCAAGCCCTGCGCAAATACCCCAGCGGCGACCAACAGCATCACCACGGTGGCGAATGCATCAGCCATACCACGGTAAGCGACCTCAAGGCCGGTAAATACGGTTTTTGCGCTGAAACTGCGGATAAACTCAATCACCGCGGCAACCAGCATACAGATAACCAAGACCGTGATGATATGCAGCTCCGGCCCCCACTTACCATCAAAAATCAGCACGCCAATAATGGGGGTGAAAGGTAAAATGGCATAAAAAGCTGGCGCATTGGTGGTGATGTCGTTGACATCCATCATCTCATGCTTCTCCTGGCTTTTATTATCCAGATAGCGCTGCCAGAAGAAGTGGGCGATAGCCATGCAGACAATCGCGGCAATAGAGATGGGTAAGGTGGTTTTGAAGGCGAAATCGACCAGTGGCATTTCAGAGGCTTTGGCCGCCAGCACCACGTCACCAGAGGTCGGGGCCAGAATAATGGCTGCCGGTGAGGCGCAAATGGCTGCTGCTGCGCCACGACTAATGCCCACATTGACCATCACCGGGAATAGCGTCGCCATTAGCAGCACCCCTAGCCCGGTTGCAGATGAGACCGCCAAAGACATCAGGCAGGCCACAATATAAGCGGCAACCATCAGTAAATAGGGGGAGTTGATCATTTGTAGTGGTTTGGACGCAATCTTGACCACCACATCATTCGCACCGATATGCGTCATATAAGCCGCAAAACCGCATAACATCATGATCATCATGCCGAGATCGCCACCACGGCTCATCAGCAGGATTTTGACATACTCAACGATGTCCGTCGCACGCCAACCGGTTGAGGTCGCGCTGGCGGGCAATACGTTTTTGCCCATCAGGGCGCTGATAATTAATAGTAATAACCCGCCGACCATCAGCACACCGGTTGCTGAATAGCCCTTAATGATATAACGGCCTACACCAACGGCCACGACAATCCCAATCAAAAGATCTAACATATACCCTCTCTCACCGAATACTCGCCTGTTGCTGTGTATACCCTGTATTTTTGGCGCTGCAATATTGTTCGCGATACGCCAAATGCTTTAGGTATAAGTCTTTATTGTTGTTAAAACGCATAAATAATTGTTAAAACGCAGAAATAGCTCTGCACTCTGCCCATAGTCCATGGGCGAGTTTATGACATCTATCAATTATTCGCAGAGATTTTAGAAACAAATATCAATTTGTGAGCAGAAGGGAGAATTTTATATTTAGAACAACGAGATTGGCGAACAAGAGTACAACAGAAATATAACAAACAAGCCATCATCTCCGATAAGCATAGCGACTTATCGGAGACCGCTCGCGCTTTAAAGTTTATCGATCAACTTTTTAAGATCCTGACTACCGCGACTGGACTGATTACGCTCAGTCCAATCATTGAGTGCTTTTTTAGCGCGTTGCTGTAATTCACCACGCAACAGTTGCTCGACATTCAATTGGTAGCTGAGCTGAGTCCATGGCCCATATATACGCAGTGGAATATCGGTATTTTGTAATAGCCTGACCAAGTTATCTTGCCCACTCCAGCCTTCCAGCACCCGCACAGACAAATTCATGTCACACTGTTGTGCCGGTAAATTGAGCGCGCCGCTACCTTTAATGGCGATCAGCTCTGAATCCGCGATGAGATTACTGATTTTCATTGCCCCACGATTGAGGGCCAGATTCGCTTGCAGCTGTTTAACCTCCGTGTAACGCTCATAGCGGTCTTGACCTTTAACATCACTGGAGCTGCGGGTAACCGCTTGCTGAATAAGCTGCTGGATATTCAATCCCTCCAACCGTGCACTGTTCATGCTGAACTGCGCATCACCTTTCCAGCGGTGGTTGAATGACTCAACATTGAGGCCATCCCCCGACAACTGCGCCTTCAGGGAGAATTTACCCGTCATGACCTTTGGTAAGCCCGCCGCCTGTAACACCGGTGCCAGTTCCATATGATTTATCACGGGATTGACACTCGCCAGTACCTTTTTACCCGTCACATCCAGTGTTCCAGGCAGTGAAAAATCACCGCCCAACCCACTGCCCGTTAAGCGGCTAATCTGCACATCACCACGCTGATTTGCCCCTTGCAGATGCAGTTGATTGACGCTAATTGCGCGATAAACCAGATTATTTGCAGTGAGCGAGATTTGTGCGTTGAAGTCACGTAACGACTGCAAGTCCTGCCCGACATCCTCATCGGCCTGGATCGCGATAACCGGAGCTGTCACGGTAGACTGTTTGCCCGCATCTTTACTGACTGCAGCACTTTTCGACTCCCAACCAAAGATAGTGTCAAGGTTGAGATTATCGGCGGCAAGATTGATGGTGTAATCGGGGATGTCGCCCAGAGTGGCTTTAGCACTCCCGGTCAACTGGTTGTTATTGGCAGAGAAACTCAGCTGGTTTAACAATAATTGCTGAATATCACTTTGATAGCTGGCTTGTAATGTCCCCTCACCACTCACGCCACCAACAGGAATATCCGCACCTTCCAATTTATAGGCGAATTGGCTGATATTGGCGCTGAATTGCTGCGGGTAGTGCCGCATATCGGCATCAGCGACCATGGAAAAAGTCACATCCCGCTGATTACGGTTAACGCGGCTAGACAGGGTGATATGCACTTGGCGCTGATCGTCTTGTTTCAGTTCAAGATTGAGATCGCGAACATTGACCTGATCATTATCTGTTCGCTGCCAGATTAGCAGGCTATCGGCTATCTGCACTTTATTGATATCGAGCTTCCAGGCGCGGTGCTCATTGAGTGGTGCACTGCCGGATGGCGCTACAGGTGCGCCGGGCTGCTGCTGAGCCTCACTATCTGGGGTTAAGCGGATAACCGCCCCTTTCAGCATCACCTGTTTGACATCAAGTTGATGTGACAACAGCGGCCACAGTTTGACATCAAGGCGCATGTTTTCAGCACTGACAATCGGCGCTGTCGCGCCCGGTGCGGTTAGTGCAGTTCGGCCAACAATGATGCTGAGTTGTGGCCAGACATGCCAACGTAAATCGCCCTCTAATTGTAGGTGATAGCCACTTTTCTTCTCGACCTGTTTGACCATGTAAGCACGGAAATCATTAGGATTTACCAGCAATACTAATGCGCTCATTCCTGCCACAATGACAACCAGCAGGATAATTAACGTCGTCAGCAATCGTCTCATAACATCCTCTGTTGTCTAAACAAGCTAAAAGTCTAAACAAGCTAAAAGTCTAAACAGGCTAAAATCTCAGCGAGAAAAATGGCTAGTCTTTATCAATCCTACTGGCCACAGCACCTTGTTGACCTCGATATTTTGCATCCTGACGGCTATTGTAAGGGCGGGCGGCCGGGCCGGAGAGTGGTTCAAAACTCAGTGCGCCAATGAGCATTCCTGGGCGCAGCGCCAACGGCAATTTACCTGAATTATAGAACTCCAGCACGATCTTGCCTTGCCAACCGGGATCAATGCGGTGTGCCGTCACATGCACCATCAGCCCAAGGCGGGCTAATGAGGAGCGACCATCAAGCCAGCCGACCAGATCATCGGGGATAGTTACTGACTCCAACGTCACCGCTAGTGCCAACTCCCCCGGATGCAGGAAGAATGCCTCCCCTTCTGGCAGATTGATCTCATCACTCATGACCCGTTCTAGCGCGGCGCTGACTTCATCTTTCGGGCCGCTTAAGTCAATAAATGCCGCCGTGTGGCCGGTGAAAACACGAAACTGATTACCTAAGCGAACATCGACCGTGGCACCATTGATACGTTCTACCGGTGGACGAGGATCAATACCCAATTTACCGTTGTCCAGCCAAGCTTCTATGTCACGATCGCACAGTCTCATTGCCAAAATCTCCATCAAAATTCACATGTTACAGCTGCATACTACGAAAACTGCCATATTAAGCAGCAAAGATCCAGACTAACATTACTCAAAGAACTGACTGATTTTCGCTTTTAGAATATCGATCGCAATTCGGTTCTTGCCGCCACGCGGAACAATAATGTCAGCATATTGTTTGGAGGGTTCGATAAATTGCAGAAACATTGGGCGCACAGTTTTCTGGTATTGAGCCATAACTGAATCCATTGAGCGGCCGCGTTCATTAACATCACGCTTCATCCGGCGCATCAGGCAGATATCTAATGGCGTGTCGACAAAGATAGAAAAGTTCATCTCTTGGCGCAGGCGAATATCGGTTAGCAGCAAGATCCCTTCCAGAATAATGACTTTTTTCGGCTCTAAATGGACGGTCTCTTTTTTACGGGTGTGCTCAGTGTAGCTGTAAAGCGGTAATTCAACGGACTTACCCGCTTTCAACGATTGCAAATGTTCCAGCAATAAGTTGTGGTCCATGGCGCTGGGGTGGTCATAGTTGGTTTTAACCCGCTCTTCCATCGACAGATGACTCTGATCTTTGTAATAACCATCTTCAGGGATGACACCAATATGTTGGTCACCGACCTGATCGCGCAATTCACGATACAAGGTGCTGGCGATAAGACTTTTACCGGAGGCAGAGGCACCGGCTATCCCAATAATGACGCACTGGTGTGCTTTGTCAGTCATAAAATTAAAGACCTGATTACGAAGTGTGAGGGGGAGACAAAGCACGTGAGGTGCTTCGAGCGCACCAATTATAGGGAGTTAGCTGGTTCGATGCCAGCCCTATACCCTGCGTCATTGAAATTACCACGGTGTTGGCCGCAGCAATTCCAATAACGTCCATCTATCAATAAAGCCGCTTCTATACTGCGCGGAATGATATTTCCGTTGGGATCGCTTCACCTTGCCAGTACATTTCTGCGGCAACATTGGAGGCTAACTGGCGGTAGATGTCAGCAAATTCACTGTCAGGATGGCTAACAACCGTTGGTTCGCCACGATCAAGGTCTTCGCGCAGTGAGATATGCAGTGGGATTTGACCCAACAACTTGCAATGGTATTTCTGCGCCAGTTTCTCTGCACCACCAGTACCGAAAATAGGCTCCAGATGGCC
Organism: Yersinia bercovieri ATCC 43970; assembly: GCF_013282745.1. Lineage (NCBI taxonomy): Bacteria > Pseudomonadati > Pseudomonadota > Gammaproteobacteria > Enterobacterales > Yersiniaceae > Yersinia > Yersinia bercovieri. Next base: position 2,959,780 of record NZ_CP054044.1, on the reverse strand, counting down.
GCAATTGCTGCAAATATGCATGCTCATATTCTCCACGATACCCAGCACTGGCACATGAACTTTCTCGAACATTACAATGCCCTTCATGGCATCTATCAAGGCGATATCTTGTGGTGTTGTCACCACCAGCGCGCCTGTCACCGGAATGTTTTGCGAAAGAGTCAGTTGAATATCACCGGTCCCCGGCGGCATATCAATCACCAGATAATCCAGATCCGGCCATAGGGTATCTTGTAGCATCTGCATCAAGGCCTTACTGGCCATTGGGCCGCGCCACACCATGGCGTTCTCGTCAGTCACCAGATAGCCGATGGAGTTAGTCGCCAGACCATGGGCCATAATCGGCGCCATATGCTTGCCATCAGGTGAGGTTGGCCGCTGATTCATAGTGCCCAGCATGTTCGGGATCGACGGGCCATAAATATCAGCATCCAGAATACCGACTTTCGCCCCCTCCTCCGCCAATGCTAGCGCCAGATTCACTGCGGTACTCGATTTCCCTACACCGCCTTTGCCGGAGCTGACCGCCAGAATATTGCGCACCCCTTTGATGCCCGGCTGGTCATTGGCACGTTTTAGCGTGGTGATGTTGTGGGACAACTTCCAGTCAATAGCTTTAGCACCTGTCACCGCCAGCAACTCTTCACTGACGCTCTCTTTCAATACATCAAAACCAAACTGCCAGGCAAAAGGCATCACCAGCTCAATATGGAGCACATTGTCCAATAAGGCACAGTGATGAATGGCGCGCAACGTGCCGAGATCCTTTTGCAGGGTTGGGTGGCTAAAGGCGGTAAGAACCTTTGAAATTTGTGATTGCAGCAGATCGGCGGTGGTCTGCTCAGGGGATTTTTGGCTCATCCCGGCTCCTTGAATTTATCGTTATTAACCTATGGATAATAGCAATAGTGTACCAGAACTCATTAGCGCCTGTGTGGGCCGAATAGAGAGAAAATCGGCTCAGGCCACATAACCGCCAGGGTTAATAACCAAATAGACTGAAAACAGGTGAAAATCTATTCGTTATGACTTAAGGCAAGATCCCAGCGGCCTTACCCTAGCGGCAAACCGGCTTATCGGTTAACATCAAAGACCCTTTAATCGACATAAAGAAAGCAATTTCCCACTATGGCTCAAGTCGCGAAAAAAATATTGGTGACGTGCGCGCTACCATACGCTAACGGTTCTATTCATCTCGGTCACATGCTCGAGCACATCCAGGCAGACATCTGGGTCCGTTTCCAGCGAATGCGCGGCAACCAGGTTCATTTTATCTGTGCAGATGATGCTCACGGCACTCCAATCATGTTGAAAGCTCAGCAATTGGGTATCGAACCGGAGCAGATGATTGCCGAAATGAGCCAGGAGCACCAACAGGATTTCGCCGGTTTCGCTATCAGTTATGATAACTATCACTCCACCCACAGTGATGAAAACCGTGAACTGTCGAGCCTGATATACAGCCGCCTGAAGGCAAACGGCTATATCAAGAATCGCACTATCTCTCAGCTCTATGATCCTGAGAAAGGCATGTTCCTGCCCGATCGTTTTGTTAAAGGCACCTGCCCGAAGTGTAAAGCGCCAGATCAATATGGCGACAACTGCGAAGTCTGCGGCGCGACCTACAGCCCGACTGAGCTTATTGATCCAAAATCTGCCGTTTCCGGTGCCACACCGGTGATGCGCGAATCTAAGCACTTCTTCTTTGACCTACCTGCATTCAGCGAGATGCTGCAAGCCTGGACGCGTTCTGGCGCACTGCAAGAGCAAGTTGCCAACAAAATGCAGGAGTGGTTTGAATCAGGCCTGCAACAGTGGGATATCACCCGCGATGCACCCTATTTTGGTTTTGAAGTGCCTGATGCACCGGGTAAATATTTCTACGTGTGGCTAGATGCCCCTATCGGTTATATGGGGGCGTTTAAAAACCTGTGTGACAAACGGGGTGATTTGGACTTCGATGAGTTCTGGCGTGAAGGCGCTGAAACCGATCTTTATCACTTCATCGGTAAAGACATCGTTTACTTCCATAGCCTGTTCTGGCCGGCGATGCTGGAGGGCAGTAACTTCCGCAAACCCACCAATCTGTTCGTCCATGGTTATGTCACGGTCAACGGCGCAAAAATGTCGAAATCCCGTGGCACATTCATCAAAGCGGGTACTTACCTAAAGCATCTGGATGCCGATTGCCTGCGTTATTACTATGCCGCGAAGCTCTCCTCCCGCATTGATGATATCGATTTGAATCTGGAAGATTTCGTCCAGCGCGTTAACGCCGACATCGTCAACAAAGTGGTGAATCTGGCCTCCCGTAATGCCGGTTTTATCAACAAACGTTTTGCCGGCAAGTTAGCTGACCAACTGGCAGATCCCGCGCTGTATAAAACCTTCACCGATGCAGCTGTCAGCATTGCTGATGCCTACAACAGCCGCGAATCAAGCAAAGCAATCCGTGAGATCATGGCGCTGGCTGATGTTGCCAACCGCTATATTGATGAGCAAGCGCCGTGGGTGGTGGCGAAAGAAGAGGGCCGTGACGCCGAGCTGCAAGCCATCTGCTCTATGGGCATCAACTTGTTCCGCGTGCTGATGACTTATCTGAAACCGGTATTGCCATCCCTCAATGAGCGTACTGAGGCTTTCCTCAATACCGAATTGACGTGGGATAGCATCGAACAACCGCTGCTGGGCCATCAGATTAATGGCTTTAAAGCGCTGTTTAACCGTATCGATTTGGACAAGGTGAACGAGATGGTCGCCTCTTCTAAAGAAGATATGGCGGCAACCGTGGTGGCAACTGGCCCATTAGCCGATGACCCGATTCAGGAAGTTATCAGTTTCGATGATTTTGCTAAAGTGGATATGCGTATCGCACTGATTCAACAAGCAGAATTTGTCGAAGGCTCCGATAAATTGCTAAAACTGACACTGGATATCGGTGGCGAAACCCGTCAGGTATTCTCTGGCATTCGCTCGGCGTACCCGGATCCAAAAGTGTTGGAAGGCCGTTTGACCATGATGGTAGCAAACCTGGCTCCACGCAAAATGCGCTTCGGTATTTCTGAAGGCATGGTGATGGCAGCCGGCCCTGGCGGCAAGGATATCTTCCTGCTCAGCCCAGACGCTGGCGCTCAGCCGGGTATGCAAGTGAAGTAAAATAGAGTGCTTTTACCACTATGCCGATGAGGGAGACCTGATCGGCATTTTTTTTGCCTTTGCCGCTATGGTTATCACTGCTTCCCGCTCCCCCGCCTCTTGCCCCCCTCGCCTTTGCTGCTTATTTAAGCCATCCAAACTAAAAGATATAACGCGATCGAAAAATTCATAACAAAGTTAATTCCTTATCAAAAAAGTTATGGTTATGATGCTGCATAGAGACAGATAGACGTCTAGACACAAAGATAGCTATAACAACAGCAGCAACACACACATTGCCTAACTTATCGACACCATGACGGAGTTCCGGATGAAAAAAATTGCTTCCCCATTACTGGCCCTGAGCCTGCTGACGGCACTGCCGGTATTCGCTGCGGACACCGCCACATTAGCCCCAATCCCTGATGCTATCGCCAAACATCCAGGGCAGATTAAGATCGCGGTGATCCGTAATTTGGGTTCCGACGACAACACCACACAGTTTCTCTCTGGCGTGTTGAAAGAGGGCAAAAAGCTCGGTTTCAAGGTGGATACCTTCCTGAGCAATGGTGATGACGCCCGTTTTCAGGACTTCGTGAACCAAGCTATCAGCCAAAAATATGACGGCATTATTCTTTCTCAAGGCCGTGATCCTTACTCAACTGAGCTGGTGAAGCGCATTGCGGCCAGCGGCATCGCCGTCTCGGTGTTTGACACCGCGATTCAAGGTGAGATCCCCGGTCTGACAGTGACTCAGCAGGATGATGCTTCCCTCACCAATGAATCCTTTGGTCAATTGGTCAAAGACTTCAATGGTAAAGCCAATATCATCAAACTGTGGGTGGCCGGTTTCCCACCCATGGAGCGCCGTCAGGCGGCTTACCAGACGCTGCTGAAACAGAATCCGGGTATTAATGAGTTGGAGTCTATCGGTGCTGTCTCTTCGGATGTTCAAGGGGATACCGCCAATAAAGTGGGTGCGGTATTGGCGAAATACCCGAAAGGCAAAATTGACGCGATCTGGGGCACTTGGGATGCATTTTCTCAAGGCGCTTATAAAGCCTTACAAGAGAATGGCCGTACCGAAATCAAACTGTACAGCATTGATATCTCGAATCAGGATCTGCAACTGATGCGCGAAGCCAATAGTCCGTGGAAAGTCAGTGTCGCCGTAGACCCTAAACTGATCGGTGCCGTGAACTTGCGTCTAATTGCCAAGAAAATTGCGGGTGAAGCCACACCTGCCAGCTATGAGTTCCGCGCCGCCTCCATTCCTCAAGCATTGCTAGCCAGCCAACCCGGCCCGGTTAACGTGGCAGGTTTGAGTAAAATCATTCCCGGCTGGGGCCAGTCTGATGACTTCAACTCACCCTGGTTTGCCACCCTTGCGGCTAAAAACGCGCAGTAACGGCCAGCAGTTAGAGTGGCGAGTCATGGTAGCTAAGCACGGTAGCTAATCACCGTCAGTAAGGGGCCTACATGGCCAATTGATTTGGAGTGAAATAGATGGCAACGCAAGTAACCTTGCCGACACCAGAATACAGCCGCAATATGCGGCTGATTGGTCATAGTGATCAGGGCGGCAAACCAGATGGTGTGCAGGTAATGGTACATCGTGGCTACGCCTATGTCGGCCATATGGTGTCACAAGGAGTATCGATTATTGATGTCCGGGACGCGAAAAATCCGCGCCCTGCCGGTTTTATCGCCGCACCCGCCAATACCTGGAATGTACACTTACAGGCCCATGATGACCTGCTACTGGTGATTAATGCCCGCGACCTGTTTGCTGACGCCAGTTTTGCCGAAGAGAAGGTCTATTACACCCGCTCGGTGGCACAGACCGTCAGCACCCGTCAGGAGGGCCGTAACTGGAGCGCCGGATTACGTATTTTTGATATTTCGACACCAGATAAACCGCGCGAAATCAGCTTCTTGCCACTTGATGGCATCGGCATTCACCGCATCTGGTACGTCGGTGGGCGCTGGGCCTATGTCTCTGCGCTACTCGATGGTTACAGTGATTATATCTTCCTGACCATTGATCTGGCTGACCCACAAAACCCCGAGGTTGCAGGTCGTTATGCGCTACCCGGTATGCATACTGCCGCCGGTGAACAAGCCAGCTGGCCGGAGGGTAAACGCTACGCACTGCATCATGCCATTATCAGTGGTGACACCGCCTATGGTAGTTGGCGCGATGGTGGACTGACCCTATTAGATGTCAGTGATCGGCACGCGCCCAAACTGATTAGTCATCGTAACTGGAGCCCCCCTTTTGGCGGTGGCACCCATACCGCGCTGCCGCTACCCGACCGCGACCTGCTTGTAGTGCTGGATGAGGCGGTGCTGGATAATCAGGAAGATGGTGAGAAGCATATCTGGCTATTTGACATTCGCGAGCCAAGCAATCCGGTGAGTATCTCGACATTCCCGCAACCCGATGAGCGGGATTATGTGAAAAAAGGTGCACATTTTGGCCCACATAACCTACACGAAAACCGCCCGGGTAGTTTTATCAGCTCATCACTGATTTTTGCCACTTATCAGAATGCCGGTGTCCGCGCTTATGACATCAGCAACCCCTATCAGCCGAAGGAGACCGGCGCTTTGGTGCCCGCCGCACCGGAAAAAATGATGGATAAACGCCCTGGTCGCCCACAAGTCATTCAGTCATGTGATGTATTTGTTGATGCACAAGGGATTATCTACAGCACCGATTATAATGGTGGGTTATCAATCATCGAGTACTTAGGTTAAAAATTCCCTTTGCCCTTGAAGTTGCAGGGGGTTAGCTACGCGCGCTTACCCAAATCACTGACCTGAGTCAGCTCATCGGGGTGCCCGCGCTTGCTGCCTACCTGCAACGCCAATAATTTTGGGCAAGCTTATTACTGGCAGCTCTACTGTTTGCAAAATATATTTCCGCGCCCCCCTCTCTCTTCCTGCCGCAATAGTCTAATGTAATTGGTTGAGCTACTGTCGTCGTGCTGTACGCGTGCCATTTTTATTAGAAAATCCGCATAAAAACAGTTTGTTATCCAAATAATTACAAATAAGAAAATACCATGAAAGGATTTCCCTCACGTGTCACCAATCTGCTGATTGCTTCGCTGGTGTTAACCATTGGTCGAGCCGTTACCCTGCCCTTTATCACCATCTATCTTGCTGAGCATTTTCAATTGGCACCGGATAAAGTTGGGCTAGTGCTAGGGGCGAGTTTGACATTGGGTATTTTCACCAGCCTCTATGGCGGCTATCTGGTGGATAAATTCAACAAAAAACAGTTGATCTTGCTGGCAATCACACTGTTTGCAGCCACCTTCTTTACGCTGCCGTGGGTAGAACATCCCGCCTGGATTATCTTGATATTGGCCCTGCTGCACTCAGCTTACTCGGTCTATGGCATTGCCATTAAAGCCTGCTTTGCCGACTGGCTGCCGGTCAACGAACGCATCAAAGCCTTTTCTGCCAACTACACGCTAGTTAATGTCGGTTGGGCGGTCGGCCCGGCATTAGGGGTGTTAGTGGTCAATATCGGCCCGCAAGTGCCATTTATCATTTCAGGCGCGCTGGCATTGCTGGTTGCCATCACCCTAAAATTCAGGATTAGCAGCGCTGATATGTCAGCCGCTAAATCGACACTGACAGAACCTGCACCTGATTTTCGCCAAACATTCCGCATCTTGCGCCACGATAAGCGACTGATTTACTTCACCCTCGGCGGCATGTTTAGCGCGATTGTCTTTGGCCAATTCTCCGGATATTTATCGCAATATCTGATTACCGTTGCCGATGCCCAATTCGCCTATCAGGTGATTGGGGCGGTCATGACCGTGAATGCCGTGATTGTGATCACTCTGCAATACCTATTGAGCCGCCGCATGAATCAGCAGAATTTAATGCGCTGGTTGATGCTCGGCACCCTGTTCTTTATCATCGGCTTGCTTGGGTTTATGGCCGCTCAGGACTCGATCCCATTATGGATGCTGGCAATGGCGATCTTCTCATTGGGCGAAATTATTGTTATTCCGGTCGAGTACTTGTTTATCGATTTTATTGCGCCAGCGAATCTTAAAGGCAGTTACTATGGGGCGCAGAATCTCGGTCAACTAGGCGGAGCCGTTAACCCCGTGCTTTGTGGTTTTTTGTTAGCCTATGCTGCGCCGCAGATGATGTTCTATATGCTGATTATCGCGGCTATTCTGGGACTGGCCTTCTTCTATCGCGGTTATCTGCTGGCTAAAGCACCCGCTGCTGGCCACCAGCAGAATCAGTCGTGATTGGCATAATTCCATTAAAATTATTCATAGTGTGATGGCTGGCACATAACCAAAGTTAATTGTATGATGAATCAATTCCGTTACTCAGGATCCTCTCTATGCGCAATGTGATTTCACTTTGCTGGCAGTACTTACGGGCTTTCGCCATTATTTACCTCTGCCTATGGGTCGGTAAATTTGTCGCCTTGCTACTGCCCATCACCATCCCCGGCAGTATCATCGGTATGCTGATTCTGTTTACCCTGCTTGCATCGCAAATCTTGCCCTCAAGCTGGGTCAAGCCCGGTTGCCGCATACTGATCCGCTACATGGCGCTGCTGTTTGTCCCAATCGGTGTCGGCGTGATGCAGTATTACGATCAACTTACCAAGCAATTCGGCCCCATTGTCGTCTCCTGCTTTGTCAGCACCCTGATCGTGATGTTAGTGGTGGCGTATAGCTCACATTATGTCCACCGCGAGCGCAAAGTTATCGGCTCTCCAACCCATACGGAGGATGACAAATGATCAGCAACTTATGGTGGTCACTGCCACTGACCTTAATTGTCTTCTTCGCTGCCCGCTATCTGGCCCGCTGGCTAAAAATGCCGCTGCTTAACCCATTACTGATATCTATGGTTGTGATCATTCCATTACTGTTGGTCACACAGATGCCCTACGCCAACTATTTTGCTGGCAGCAAAATCCTAAATGACCTGCTACAACCGGCGGTGGTGGCATTGGCTTTCCCGCTGTACGAACAGTTGCATCAAATTCGCGCGCGCTGGAAATCCATCATAACCATCTGTTTTATAGGCAGTATTACTGCCATGGTGAGTGGCACCGCCGTGGCCCTGTGGATGGGGGCGACACCCGAAATTGCCGCGTCAGTATTGCCTAAATCGGTGACGACCCCCATCGCCATGGCGGTGGCCGAATCTATTCATGGTTTGCCGGCTATCAGTGCGGTATGTGTGATTTTCGTCGGTATTCTGGGGGCGGTATTTGGTCACAGCTTGCTGAATTTATTGAAAATCACCACTAAAGCCTCGCGAGGTTTGGCGATGGGGACGGCTTCCCATGCTCTGGGTACCGCCCGCTGTGCGGAGTTGGATTATCAGGAGGGGGCGTTCAGCTCGCTGGCACTGGTTATCTGCGGGATTATCACCTCTCTGGTGGCGCCGTTCTTATTCCCAGTGCTACTACATTTGTTTGGCTGATGGCATCTCCCTGACGGCGGTTAATCACCAAGATTAATGTATAAATTTGAGATACATCTCTCATTAGTTATTTTACTTGCATAAATTTCATATATAACGGGATACACATCACACTAATAGTCTCCTAAGCTGCCTAAAATAGCTTCCCGTTACAATTGGAGATAATCCCATGCAAGCACGTTTTCACGCCCCTTGGGCTGAGCTGCCCGCTGCACTGCAATCCGCACTTGAACCTATTCTGAGCGCAAACGATTTCCCTGCCATGCTGACCGCCGAGCAAGTGAAAACGGTAAAAGAGATCAGTGAGTTAGATGACGATACACTGGCTTTTGCACTACTGCCCCTGGCTGCTGCTTGCGCACTCACGCCCATATCCCACTTTATGGTCGGGGCCATTGCGCGCGGGAAAAGCGGCAATCTCTATTTCGGTGCCAATATGGAGTTCAGCGGCGCGCCATTGCAGCAAACCATCCATGCTGAGCAGTGTGCGGTCACTCACGCCTGGCTACGTGGTGAAACCGGTCTGGTGTCCATTACCGTCAATTACACGCCTTGTGGCCACTGCCGCCAGTTTATGAATGAGCTAAACAGTGGCACTGATTTGCATATTCATCTGCCAGGTCGCCCTGCGTCTACACTGGGCCAATATCTACCGGATGCCTTCGGCCCGAAAGATCTGGCGATCACCACCCTGCTAATGGACCCGGTGGATCACGGTTACTCGGTGGCAGCAACCGATCCTCTGACACAAGCCGCACTTCATGGTGCCAACCATAGCCATGCGCCTTACAGCCTTTCTCACAGTGGTGTTGCCGTCGAACTGGCTGATGGCACGATTTATACTGGCCGTTATGCTGAAAACGCGGCGTTCAACCCGAGCCTGCCGCCACTGCAAGCCGCATTGATTTTAGCGAATCTGTCCGGCAAAGATTGTGCTGCTATTCGCCGCGCAGTGCTGGTGGAAGGTAATAACGCGATTTTAAGTCAGTGGGATGCTACTCATGCAACACTCGCGGCCTTAGGTTGCTCAGAGGTCAACCGCGTCACTTTTTAAGTTGGTTATTTTTTAAGCTAAAAAGACCTGATTTGCTGGGGTTATATCGTTAACCCCAGTTAACCAAACAACACATTCCCACCGCTAATAACTAAATCTGCAAGATAACTCGCATTTCCACCTGTAACCGACATATTTAACTAACAAAAGCTGTACATATTTCTCTTATCTTTTAGGATCGGGGCAACTACCTGATAACGTCAACTATCTGATAACGTCTAAGAGTAAAACTCATGGAACTTGAATACGAAAGTAAGCGCCCCCTCTATATCCCCTACGCCGGCCCTATCCTGTTAGAATTCCCTTTGCTGAACAAAGGCAGCGCCTTCACCAACGATGAGCGTAACCATTTCAACCTGCACGGCTTATTGCCGGAAGCGGTTGAAACCATTGAAGAACAAGCAGAGCGTGCTTACCGCCAGTATCAGGATTTCAAAAACGACGACGATAAGCATATTTATCTGCGCAATATCCAGGACACCAACGAAACCCTATTTTATCGCCTGCTGGAAGCTCATCTCAGTGAGATGATGCCGATTATCTACACGCCAACTGTTGGTGAAGCATGCGAACACTTTTCGGATATTTATCGCCGTGCACGTGGCTTGTTTATCTCTTACCCCAATCGTGAACACATTGACGATATGCTGCAAAACGCCACCAAGCAAAACGTTAAAGTTATCGTGGTGACCGACGGTGAACGTATTCTTGGCCTTGGCGATCAGGGCATTGGCGGCATGGGTATTCCAATCGGTAAACTGTCACTCTATACCGCGTGTGGTGGTATCAGCCCTGCGTATACTTTGCCAGTGGTATTAGATGTTGGCACCAATAACCCACAACGCCTGAATGACCCGCTGTATATGGGCTGGCGTCATCCGCGTATTTCCGGTGACGAATATTATGCTTTCGTGGATGAATTCATCCAGGCAGTAAAACGTCGCTGGCCAAATGTACTGTTACAGTTTGAAGACTTTGCTCAGAACAATGCCACCCCGCTACTGAACCGCTACCGTGATGAGCTGTGCTGTTTCAACGATGATATCCAAGGTACAGCAGCAGTGACCCTCGGCAGCCTGATTGCCGCCAGCCACGCGGCAGGTAGCCAGCTGCGCGACCAAACTGTCACCTTCCTTGGGGCCGGATCTGCGGGTTGCGGTATTGCAGAACAGATAATCGCGCAGATGATTTCAGAGGGATTGAGTGAAGAGCAAGCTCGTGGGCGGGTGTTTATGGTTGACCGCTTCGGCCTGCTGACCGACAAACTGCCGAATTTGTTGGCTTTCCAAAGCAAATTGGTGCAAAAAAGTGATGCGCTGCAAAACTGGAATTTAACCAGTGACTCAATTTCACTGCTGGATGTGGTGCGCAATGCCAAACCAACCGTGCTAATTGGTGTTTCAGGCCAGCCGGGGCTGTTTACGGAAGAGTTGATCCGCGAGATGCACCAACACTGCCCACGGCCAATCGTGATGCCACTCTCAAACCCAACATCGCGGGTTGAAGCTCGGCCAGAAGATATCATTAACTGGACTGATGGTGCCGCGCTGGTGGCGACCGGTAGCCCATTCTCACCGGTTAGCTATAAAGAGAAACTCTATCCGATTGCTCAGTGCAACAACTCCTATATCTTCCCCGGTATTGGTTTAGGTGTGCTGGCATCCGGTGCCAAACGTGTCACCGATGGGATGTTGATGGCCGCCAGCCGTGCATTGGCAGAGTGCTCACCGCTGGCACTTAACGGCGAAGGCGCGTTACTGCCCAATATCGACGATATTCAGGCCGTATCAAAAACAATTGCCATGCAAGTTGGCAAAGCTGCACAGTTGCAAGGTGTCGCCATTGTGACCTCAGAAGAAGCACTGGCGAAAGCCATTGAGCATAACTACTGGCAACCGCAGTACCGCACCTATAAGCGCACCTCGTTCTAAACCTAATTCGGCCTGTGCTTCGGCATGGGCCGCCCCCTGCAACAGCAAGAACGAAGGGATATCCAAATTAATTAGAATTGCAGTTAGACAGCAAACATCAGACCACTGACAAACCTCAGTTACTCACTCTAAAAAGGTGAGGACAGGTAGAAGAGTAAAGCGTCCGCGCCAGGGAGGGCGCGGCTCGAGCCTCCATGGATGGATCTACGGCGTCTTTACGATCTACTTGTTCTCACCGTTCAAGTACATTGTCAGTGATTCGGGTGACAAATCTGTCGGGAGCAGATTTGAACGCTGCTGGCAGCGGCCTCGCAGAGGCGAGGCCCATGGATGGGCCGAGTATTGAGCGCAGCCAACACACCTGCAGCTTGAAAGATGACAATTATCCCCAATAGATTTCGAGTTGCAGGAAGGCGGCAAGCAAGAGAATCCCGATGAGCTTACATCAGTAAGTGATTCGGGTGATTGAGCGCAGCCAACACACCTGTAGCTTGAAAGATGATGGGGATAGGTATTGCGCAACATGGACGGGTACAGTAGCCTTGCAACTATCACCAGTGAGTTGAATGCATCGAAGGCCAGAGAATGTGGAAACGCCTGATTATTAGCTTAATTATCATCGCAGGGTTGCTGATGGTCACAGCTATTGCACTCGATCGCTGGATCAGTTGGAAAACTGCCCCCTTTATCTATGACGAGCTACAGGATTTACCCCACCGACAGGTTGGCGTGGTACTTGGCACCGCCAAATATTATCGCACTGGGGGCATTAATCAGTTTTATCAATATCGCATTCAAGGGGCGCTAAACGCTTATAACAGCGGTAAGGTCAGCTACTTACTGCTCAGTGGCGACAACGCCCTGCACAGTTATAACGAGCCGATGACCATGCGCCGTGACTTGATCGCCGCCGGTGTCCCACCGGCTGATATCGTGCTGGATTACGCCGGTTTCCGCACGCTGGACTCCATCGTCCGCACGCGAAAAGTCTTTGATACCAATGATTTTATTATCATTACTCAACGCTTCCACTGCGAACGGGCGCTGTTTATCGCTCAGCATATGGGAATTCAGGCGCAATGTTTCGCTGTACCATCGCCAAAAGATATGCTCAACGTTCGAGTACGCGAAATCTTTGCCCGCCTTGGTGCGCTATCTGATCTCTATATCCTGAAACGCGAACCCCGCTTCCTCGGGCCACTAATCCCTATTCCGGCGGTACACATCATACCGGATGACGCCCAAGGCTATCCTGCCGTCTCGCCCGAACAACTCGTCGAGCTTGAGCACCGGCTGGCAGAAGAGAAACAAAAAAACAGCCCCCCCCCTGAACCCGCAACAAAATGAGTTCTGGCAGACCGCTGACAAAACACGATGACGCGATCTGGAGCGGAGAGGACGGGTAGAAGAGTAAAGCGTCCGCGCCAGGGATGGCGCGGCTCGAGCCTCCAGGGACGGATTGACGGCGTCTTTACGATCTAGCTGTTCTCTCCACACCGGCACTTTGTCAATAACCTCGTTCTGGGTTTGGTTTTTGAATAGGTTTGGTCTTCGCCTTTGGCCTTGAGCGCAATTAGAGGATGGGGAGGTGATCGCTTCGGTTGACATGAGATAGGTGTTCACTTGGCCTCTCGCGCCTCAACCGCTAGCAAAAACTACTCCCTTTGCCCCAAAAACAGTCCTACATCACTCTCAACCTCCCCCATCTCCTGCAACAACTGCAAGGTCTCCAGCGCCTCATCTTCATCCAGCCGACTCATCGCAAACCCCACATGCACCAACACCCAATGGCCGATCAATGCCGCGCGGCCCGGGGCATCCTCGGCCACCAGCATAATATTGACACTGCGCCGCACACCGCACACATCCACCCAAGCTGTACCCGCCTGCGTCTCATCCAATGCCACAATTTGCCCTGGAATACCTATACACATAATCTGGCCTCTGTCTCTTCCCGCCGCGCGGTTCTAGCTATAAAAAGTAAACTCACTCCACCTCCAACCGCTTAATCATCACCCCATCATCCGCGGCACCAATACGTAAATGACTCCCCGCGCACAACGGGCAGCGCGTCACTTTGCTGCTAAGTAAATTAACCTCCTGCTGGCAGTCGTGGCACCACACCTGTGACTGCTGCTGGCTAAGGTGTAGAACGCAACCTTCCGCCAGCGTGCCACGACACACTAGCTCAAAACAGAACACCAATGCCTGCGGCTCGACACAGGAAAATGCACCAGTCTCCAGCCACACGCCGGTAATCCGCTGCGCGCCATGCAGCCGCGCCTGCTGCTCCATCATGGTAAGCGCGTTTTGGCATAAGGTTATCTCATGCATGACTCTGCTGCTCCTGTGGTGATTGCTCTGTGCGAGGTATTGCTCTGTGCTAAGTGATGCAAAGAAGATGCCAGCAATACAGCGCTTTTTCGCAGTTCATCACCCCATATAACAATCTGATAAATAAAGTTATTAGCCAGATGTTCCTCGCGACAGATTCATCATGCGAATAATCACTGTCGAAGTGTCATCGTCGAGCATGGCTTTCGTCACTAATGTCGACACTTCAGGCTGGCAACCATGCTGTGTTGGCGGCATTTTACCTCTCGCTTCACTATCCGCCATTGGTCGAGGCCATAGCCTATGGGCCTCCACGCGGCTTTTCCCACCGCGGCTACCGTGCTGGCACAAAATATGCTTTAGAGCTGGGAAATGATCGCTATCAGCCTGACTGTCACCAGATTTTTGTCCCGGAGGGTATGGCTATGAACCGCTTTGTGATTGCGGAGCCGAGGCTTTGTATTGGATGCAATACCTGCATGGCTGCTTGCAGCCAGGTGCATAAAGCCGAGGGTTTACAAGAGCATCCCAGATTGACCGTGATGCGTAACGCCACGGTTACGGCACCAATTCTCTGTCGCCACTGTGAGGATGCGTGGTGTGCACGGGTTTGCCCGATCAATGCCATCACCATGACCAATCACTCGGTTGAATTGGATGAAACCACCTGCATCGGCTGCAAACTCTGTGCCATCGCCTGCCCATTTGGCGCAATCACCCCGGCGGGCAGCAAACCACTGGCGGTGCCGGACACTTTCCCGGAGTTCATTCCGATGAGCGAACTGTCCGATGTGCCGTTCAGCCCCGCTAACATGCACCCCCTCCTCGCCTGGAGCGCCGGGGTGCGCACAGTGGCGGTGAAATGTGACTTATGCCGCTTCCAGCCCCAAGGACCGGAGTGCGTGCGGGTCTGCCCGACCAACGCCTTGATACTGGTGGATGAACAGCGCATCGAACAGGCCAATCGGGCTAAGCGCATGGCGGCGGCCTGTGGGTTAGCAGATAACAGGGCCTTTCTGGCCATGGACAGCGCGCCCGCTATCTCTCACGAGGAGCAGAAAAGATGATGACTTCACTTGAGCTATTGTGGCTCTCTTTATTGCTCTATCTGGCAGGTGCGCTGCTCTCCTTGCTGTTGGCACGGCGCGAAACTGCGGCTATCTATGCCTCTGGGCTGGCTTCATTGCTGGGAGGCATTGCCGGTCTGTTGGCTGCCACGCCCACCTTACTGGCTGGCGGCACTATTACTTTTGCTACTGCGGGGCCATTCCCCTTCGCGGCATTCACTCTGCGCCTTGACCCACTCGCCGCCTTTATGCTGCTGGTCATTTCATTGCTGGTGGTGATAACTGCACTCTACTCATTGGCCTACGTGCAGGAGTACAAAGGGCGCGGCGCCTGGGGAATGGGGGTGTTTATGAATCTGTTCATCGCCTCAATGGTGGCTCTGGTGGTGGTGGATAACGCCTTCTATTTCATCGTGTTTTTCGAAATGATGTCACTGGCCTCATACTTCCTGGTGATAGCCGATCAGGATGACGATGCCATCAGCGCCGGCCTACTCTACTTTCTGATTGCCCATGCCGGTTCGGTACTGATTATGGTCGCCTTCTTCCTGCTCTATCGCCTCAGCGGCAGTCTGGAGTTTGCCGCTTTCCGGCAGGTGGAACCGCAACCGGTTATGGCCTCGATTATCTTCTTGTTGGCCCTCTTCGGCTTTGGTGCCAAAGCGGGGATGCTGCCACTCCATGGCTGGTTACCGCGCGCGCACCCGGCTGCCCCCTCTCATGCCTCGGCCCTGATGTCCGGTGTGATGGTGAAAATTGGCATCTTCGGCATCATCAAGGTGGGCATTGATTTACTGGGTGCCAGCCAGCTGTGGTGGGGCGTGGTGGTGCTGGCATTCGGCGCAGTGTCGTCGGTGTTGGGGGTGCTCTATGCGCTGGCGGAGCACGATATCAAGCGGCTGCTGGCTTATCACACTGTCGAAAATATCGGCATTATCCTAATGGGCGTCGGGGTCGGCATGATAGGTATCGCCAGCCAGCAACCGGTCTTGGCCGCTTTGGGTCTGCTCGGCGCACTCTACCATCTGCTTAACCACGCCGTTTTCAAAGGGCTGCTGTTCCTCGGTGCCGGTGCCATCATCTACCGCTTGCACACCAAGGATATGGAGAAGATGGGCGGGCTCGCCAGAGTGATGCCTTACACCGCGTTGGCCTTTTTGGTTGGCTGTATGGCGATCTCGGCCCTGCCGCCATTTAATGGTTTCGTCAGTGAATGGTTCACCTATCAATCACTGTTTACCATGACCAAAAATGGCGGTTTTATGATTCGCCTGGCGGGGCCGATTGCCATCGTGATGCTGGCTATCACCGGCGCACTGGCGGCGATGTGCTTCGTTAAAGTGTACGGCATCAGCTTCTGTGGCCTGCCGCGCACCGAGAAAGCCGCCCTTGCGCGGGAAGTGCCGTGGCCGATGACCGCCGCCATGCTGCTGCTAGCACTGCTCTGTTTGGCGTTGGGGATTGGCGCGACTCAGGTGGCACCGATTATTGCTCGCATCGCCGCCAGCTTAATCACGGCCCCGCAAACACCCGCGATACAGGTGGCACAAGGGGTAGTGCTGTTCCCGCAACATAGCTCGCAGGCGATGCTCTCCACCCTCTGCATCTTCTTTGGCTTACTGATCTTGCCGCTGGTGATTTTACTGGTCGCCAGCCTCTACAAAGGCAGCCGGCTGGCATTTCGTCATGGCGGCGACCCTTGGGCCTGCGGTTATGCCTATGAGCAGGCGATGACCGTCTCCGCCGGGGGCTTTACTCAGCCACTGCGGGTCATGTTCGCCCCGCTCTACCGGATGCGCAAAAAGCTGGACCCGGCACCGATGATGCAGAGTGCGCTGGAGCACTCAATCAGCGGCGCAACACGGGTGGAGCCGGTATGGGACGACAAAGTTGTGGCCCCGCTTATCCGCCTGATCCAATGGCTCAGCCAGCGTATTCAATGGCTGCAACAGGGTGATTTCCGCCTCTACTGTCTGTATGTGGTCGCCGCGCTGGTGATTCTGCTGATTGTGGCGGCTATTTAAGGAGACGAGCAATGCCAACTACCGATATGCCTACGGTCTCTATGATTGCCTTCGCCTGCGGGCAGGCGCTTTTCATGCTGGCGCTGGCTCCGTTGATGTCCGGCATTTCGCGCATGGTGAAAGCCCGAATGCACTCTCGCCGTGGGCCGGGGGTGCTGCAAGAGTATCGCGATTTAGCCAAGCTGCTGAAACGGCAAGATGTGGCACCGGCCAATGCTGGCATCATCTTCCGCCTAATGCCCTATGTGCTACTGGGCAGCATGTTGCTGATTGCCATGGCGCTGCCGATTTTCACTCTGGCCTCGCCGTTTGGGGTAGCGGGGGATCTGATAGCGCTGCTCTATCTGTTCGCGCTATTCCGCTTCTTCTTCTCACTGGCTGGTCTGGATAGCGGCAGCATCTTCGCCGGTATCGGTGCCAGTCGTGAGTTGACACTGGGGGTGCTGGTGGAGCCGACGCTAATCCTCTCGCTGCTAGTGGTCGGGCTGATTGCCGGCTCCACCAATATCGGCACCATCAGTACCACCCTGTCTGAGGGCCACTGGCAGTCGCCGACCGCCACCGCGCTGGCGTTGCTGGCCTGCGGTTTCGCGGTATTTATCGAGATGGGCAAAATCCCGTTTGATGTCGCCGAAGCTGAGCAAGAGCTACAGGAGGGGCCGCTGACTGAATACTCCGGCGCGTCACTGGGGCTGGTCAAGTGGGGGATTAGCCTCAAGCAAGTGGTGGTGGCGCAACTGTTCCTCGCGGTATTTATCCCGTTCGGCAAGCTGGCGGTACTCAGCGGCCCCGGCTTGCTATGGGCGCTGGTGGCCTGCGTTGCCAAATTGGCGCTGATATTTGTCCTCGCCTCCATGGTGGAGAACAGCATTGCCCGTGGGCGCTTCCTGTTGACCTCCCGTGTTACCTGGCTAGGGTTTGGTGTTGCCGCCCTCTCCCTGGTTTTCTATCTCACCGGTCTTTAAGGCGCTACTAACCTCATCATGGAGAACCTGGCTCTTATGAACATAGCCCTGGCGACTATTTTACTCCCGTTTGTGGGGGCAATCCTCACCGCCTGTCTGCCACAGCGCATGGCGAAATGGTCCTGTACCCTCTTCGCGCTGCTGGCCACACTAGGGACGGTGCTGTTGGCCTATGGCTACTTAGCGGGCGGGAAGATTGATGTCACTTTTGAATTGATTCATTACGGTGATATGGCGCTGTTTGGTCTGACTATCGATCGCATCAGCACACTGATTGCTTTCGCCGTGGTATTTCTCGGGCTGCTGGTGAGTCTCTACTCCACCGGCTATCTGACTCTGGGGAACCGCGAGCATCCGCACGAAGGCACCAACCGCTACTACGCGCTGCTACTGGTATTCATCGGTGCAATGGCGGGTTTAGTTTTATCATCCACCCTGCTGGGTCAGCTGTTCTTCTTTGAAATCACCGGCGGCTGCTCATGGGGATTGATTGGCTACTACCAGAGCCAAAAGTCCCTGCGCTCGGCGCTAAAAGCGCTGTTGGTGACGCATGTGGCGGCCATCGGCCTCTATTTGGCGGCGGCGGTGCTGCTGGTCAACACCGGCACCTTTGCCCTGACGGCGCTGGCACAGTTGGATAGCAGCACCAAAATCATCGTGTTTGGCGGTATCTTGTTTGCCGCGTGGGGGAAATCAGCCCAGCTACCGCTGCATATTTGGTTACCCGATGCAATGGAAGCGCCGACCCCGGTCAGCTCCTATCTGCACGCCGCGTCAATGGTCAAAGTGGGCGTCTATATCTTTGCTCGCGCTATTTACTCGGCGGGTGACGTGCCGCAAATTATCGGCACTGTGGGCATGGTGATGGCGGTTATCACGCTGATTTATGGTTTCTTCATGTATTTGCCGCAAAAAGATATGAAGCGGCTGCTCGCCTACTCCACCATTACCCAGCTCTCTTACATCTTCTTCGCGCTGTCACTGGCTATCTACGGCTCGAAAATGGCCTTTGATGGCGGTATTGCCTACATCTTTAACCATGCCTTCGCCAAGAGCCTGTTCTTCCTGGTGGCAGGTGCGCTGAGCTACAGCTGCGGCACCCGCATGTTGCCGAAACTCAAAGGCATCATGGGCAAAATGCCACTATTGGGGGTGGGATTCTGTGTCGCCGCGCTGGCGATAACCGGAGTACCGCCATTCAACGGCTTCTTCAGCAAATTCCCTATTTTTGCCGCCGGCTTCTCACTCTCGCACGAACATTGGCTACTGATACCACTGCTGATCTTAGCGCTGATTGAGTCAGTGGCGAGCTTCGGCTGGTTTCTCTACTGGTTCGGGCAAACAGTGCCGGGTAAGCCATCAGAAGAGGTCGCCAGTGCTAAACCACTGCCGCTGGCGATGCAGGCAGTGCTGGTGATACTGGTGATCATGTCAGTGTGCTCAAGCTTTATTGCCGTCGCCTGGCTTGGATAAGGGAGTAAATAATGACCGGAACACTATTCATCAACAATCTTGTCATCAACAATCTTGTCATCAACAATCTGGCAGGGCTGCTGATCATTACCTCGCTGCTGGTAATTATCGTGAAGAGACCCGCCACTTCAGCGCTGTTTTATGCTTTGCAGTCACTGGTTTTGGTACTGATTTTCCTGGTGCTGGCTGAAACACTCAACGCCCATGAGTTGTATCTGTGGTCGTTAACCGCCTTTATCACCAAGGTGGTGCTGGTGCCGTGGATTATGTACCGCGCCTTTCGCCAGATGGAGGACCCCAAAGCCAATGGCGGCGTGATAGGTACTGCCAGTCTGATTTTTATCGCCGCCATCATCATCTTGCTGAGCTACTTCGTGGTCGAGCCGGTGCAGTTGCCGATGGTCAGCGCCCTGAAACCGGCACTGGCGGTCTCACTGGGGCACTTCCTGATTGGCCTGCTGTGTATCGTCACCCAGCGCAATATTCTGAAAAATATCTTTGGCTACTGCCTGATGGAGAATGGCGCGCATTTGATGCTAGCGCTGCTAGCTTTCCGCGCACCGGAGCTGGTGGAGATTGGCATTGCCACCGATGCCATCTTCGCGGTGGTGGTGATGACGCTTATGGCGCGCAAAATTTACCGCACGCTGCACACGCTGGATGTTAAACAACTGACGGCGCTAAAGGGGTAATGAAATGAGCAATACTGACCTGCTGCTGTTACTGCTGGCGATACCTCTGATAGCCTCACTACTGGCCTTTGCCTGTCGCGCCCTCGGCAGTGCCGCCCGCATGGCTTCCACTTGGGTGCACTTTATCGGCATCAGTTTGCTGCTGCTGGTGGCCTTGACGCTGGTGTGTCGGGTGGCCCTCGGCGGGGAGATTCTGGCAGCTCACCACTGGCTGCATATCGACAGCCTCAGTGCACTATTCCTCGCCATTCTGGGGATTATCGGTTTTATCACCGGCCTCTACTCGCTCGGCTATATGCGCCATGAGGTGAATAATGGCGAAATTACTGTCGGCACACTGTGCAACTATTATGGTTTCTTCCATCTGTTCCTGTTCACCATGCTGCTGGTGGTTACCAGTAATAACCTGATTCTGATGTGGGTGGGCATTGAAGCCACCACCCTCAGCTCGGCCTTTTTGGTGGGGTTATATGGTCAGCGATCCTCGCTAGAAGCGGCCTGGAAATACATTATTATCTGTACGGTGGGGGTGGCATTTGGGCTGTATGGCACGGTGTTGGTGTACGCCAATGCGGCTAGTGTGTTGGCCGATCCCGGTAGCGCCATTTTCTGGACGGTGGTCGCTGAGCACGCCAAAGAGCTAGACCCTCGCCTGATGCATCTGGCATTTGTCTTTATCCTGATTGGCTTTGGCACCAAAACCGGGTTGTTCCCGATGCATTCGTGGTTACCGGATGCCCACAGCGAAGCGCCCAGCCCCACCAGTGCCCTGCTATCTGCGGTGCTGCTCAACTGCGCCCTGCTGGTGATCATCCGCTATTACATCATTATCAGCGCCGCTATTGGGCCGCACTTCCCACAAATGCTGCTATTGGTGTTCGGCATGATGTCGGTTGCCGTCTCCGCGCTCTTTATTCTGGCGCAGCGCGACATGAAACGTCTGCTGGCCTACTCCAGCGTCGAGAATATGGGGCTGATTGCTGTAGCGCTGGGGATTGGTGGCCCGCTGGGGGTAGTGGCCGCGCTGTTCCACACCTTAAATCACAGTCTGGCAAAAACCTTGCTGTTCTGTGGCTCCGGTAATGTGCTGCTGAAATATGGCACGCGGGATATGGGGGCGATTAAAGGCATTATCCGCGTCGCCCCCCTCACCGCAGTGTTACTGGCCGGTGGCGCACTGGCGCTAGCGGGGATGCCGCCATTTAGCCTATTTATCAGCGAATTTATGCTGGTGGCCGCCACCATTAAAGCCGGCCATCTCTGGCTGGTGATTGTGCTGCTGTTGCTGCTGACACTGGTGCTGGCCGGATTGGTACGCATGATTGCCAGCACGGTGCTGGGCACCCCGCCCCCTGCGGTCAGCAAAGGTGAACTGGGGATCCTCACCACTGCGCCAATGGTGATTTTACTGCTGCTGATGCTACTACTCGGGGTGCACATTCCCTCGCCAGTGACCCGTTTACTCACCGATGCGGCGCAGATTGTCCTCAAAAGTGACAGCAGTGCCCCCACAGTTCAGCCCTTTATGTTGCCGTGGCAATCGCGCTCGCCAATAACAGCAATCTCTCCGGCTCAACCGGCCCCTTCCGTCGCAGATGCCCATACCGCCCTGCAACTCACCCCGACACGTCAGGAGATGTAACGTGACTCACGAAACGCCCATTTCAGCCAATACCCTTTCAGGCCAACCAGCAGGCGGTGAAAAACGGGGGGCCGCCTATGTCGCCCGCCTGCGTGAACAATTTCCGGCGGCAATCCTCGATGAGGAGTGGCAGACCCACGACCAACTGACCATTACCATTAAGCTAAACAGCCTGCCGGAGGTGGTGGAGCACCTCTATTACCAGCAAGGCGGCTGGCTATCAGTGCTGTTCGGTAATGATGAGCGCAGCCTGAATGGCTATTTTGCCATTTACTATGTGCTATCGATGGAGGGGCGCGAACAGTATGGCGCACAGACTGGAAAACGCTATGGCGACAAGTGCTGGGTGATTGTCAAAGCGCTGATAAGCCCTGAGCGGCCTGAGTTCCCATCCGTCACACCAAGGGTTCCGGCGGCGGTCTGGGGAGAGCGCGAAGTGCGCGATATGTATGGCCTGCAACCGGTGGGTCTGCCCGATGAGCGCCGTTTAGTGCTGCCCGATGATTGGCCGGATGACCTCTATCCGCTGCGCAAAGATACTATGGATTATCGCCAGCGCCCCACACCAACCGGCGACACCGAAACCTATCAGTTTGAGAATGAGGCGGGCAGCAGTAGCCGCGTGGTGCCTATCGGCCCGATGCACATTACCTCCGATGAACCGGGCCACTTCCGCCTGTTTGTTGATGGTGAGGATATTATCGATGCCGATTACCGCCTGTTTTATGTCCATCGCGGCATGGAAAAACTGGCTGAAACCCGCATGGGCTATAACGATGTCACCTTCCTATCAGACCGTATTTGCGGCATTTGCGGCTTCACTCACAGTGTGGCCTACACCTCATCGATTGAGAATGCGCTGGGCATTATCGTGCCGCCACGAGCGCAGATGATCCGCACCATTTTGCTGGAGGTGGAGCGGCTACACAGCCACCTGCTTAATATCGGTTTGTCTTGCCACTTCGTCGGTTTCGATACCGGTTTTATGCAGTTTTTCCGCGTGCGTGAAAAAGCCATGACCATCGCCGAGATGCTGACAGGGGCGCGTAAAACCTACGGTCTGAATCTGATTGGCGGGGTCCGCCGCGATATCCTGAAAGCCGATCGCATTAAAACCCTACAGTTGGTGACAGAGATGCGCGCCGATATCGGCCAGTTGGTGGATATGCTGATGAGCACCGCCAATATTGAGCAGCGCACTGTGGGTGTTGGTCTGTTAGATCGTAAAATTGCCCGCGATTTCAGCCCAGTCGGCCCGATGATCCGCGCCAGTGGTTTTGCCCGCGATATGCGCCACGACCACACCTACGCCAACTATGCCAATGTGCCTAAAGAGCTGTTTAGCCTTGATGGCTGCGACGTGAACTCACGCCTGCTAGTGCGGGTGCGGGAGTTCTTTGACTCGCTGGTGATGATTGAATATGGCCTAAACCATATGCCTGGCGGCCCATTGCTGGAAGAGAGAGTCCACTATCAGCCCTACAAATTTGCCCTCGGCTTCTCCGAAGCGCCCCGTGGCGAAGATGTGCACTGGAGCATGACCGGCGATAACCAAAAACTGTTCCGCTGGCGCTGTCGGGCCGCCACCTACGCCAATTGGCCAGTGCTGCGCTATATGCTGCGCGGCAATACCGTCTCTGACGCGCCACTGATCATCGGCAGTCTTGACCCTTGCTACTCCTGCACTGATCGGGTCACTTTGGTGGATGTGCGCAAGCAGAAATCCGTCACTGTGCCCTACAAAGAGATCGCGCGTTATGGCATCGAGCGCACCCATTCGCCGCTCAAATAGAGGGATGAAGAATGTTAAAACTGTTTAAAACCATCCTGAAAGTCGGCGATACCACGGTGAAATATCCGTTTAAGCCGCTTGAGGTCAGTCACGGATTTCGTGGCAAACCACAATATGAGGCCGCGCAGTGTATTGCTTGCGGCGCCTGTACTATGGCCTGCCCGGCCAATGCGCTGACCATGGAGACAGATATCGCCCGTGGAACTCGCCAGTGGCAGTTGTTCCTTGGGCGCTGCATTTTCTGCGGCCGCTGTGAAGAGGTCTGCCCGACCCGCGCGATTGTGCTGTCGCCAGAGTTTGAGTTGGCGGTGTTCAATAAAGCGGATTTATATCAACGCGCCACCTTTACGCTCACCTCTTGCCAGCAGTGCCAGAGACCTTTTGCGCCGAAAAAAGAGGTGGATTATGTCATGGCGCTGCTGATCCATTCAGGAGTGAGCGCGGAGGATGTCGAGCGGCAACGCCCCCATTTTGAAACCTGCCCTGAGTGTAAGCGCCAACACAATATCATCGGCAATAGCAATATCGCCATGAAGAGCAGTATCTCCATGAGTAACAGTATTTCCATAAATAACAGTATTTCCATAAATAACAGTATGATACCGAATCACCAGTGCGAAGGGGGGAGCCATCCATGAGCCAGCCACATTCATCAAAACCGGCTTGGGGGCATCATGTTAGCCAGCCGGTTGCGCTTGATCCTGCTATCGCGCAGTTAAAAAGTAAATTGCTGAAAGATATCAAACGCTCCGCCTATGTCTATCGGGTGGATTGCGGCGGCTGCAACGGCTGTGAAATTGAGATTTTCTCCTCGATTACACCGCTATTCGACACCGAGCGTTTTGGTATCAAGGTCGTCGCCTCGCCGCGTCATGCGGATATCTTGCTGTTCACTGGAGCGGTCACCCGCGCTATGCGCAGCCCCGCGCTGCGCGCCTATCAATCGGCACCAGATCCTAAAATCTGCATCTCTTACGGTGCTTGTGGCTGCGGCGGTGGCATCTTCCACGACCTCTATTGTGTCTGGGGCGGCAGCGATACCATTGTACCAATTGATGTTTATATCCCCGGTTGCCCGCCGACACCGGCCGCCACCCTTTATGGCTTTGCGGTGGCGCTCGGCCTGCTGGAGCAAAAACTCAAGGGGGAAGAGAGTCAGGAGGCCGCTGACGAGCGGGTCGCCCTAATTCACCCTGATGCGCCGCTGACACTACGTGTGCTGCTGGAGCGTGAAGCACGCCGCATGGCCGGTTATCGCCACGGGCGGGAGATCACTGACCGCTTTTTGTCACTGCTGGTCAATCAGCCCTTGCCCGGGCTAGAGCAGCGCTGCCAGCACTATCTCAGTCAGCAAGATGATCCGCGCCTGAGCGAGATATTTGCCAGCCTGCAACAGATCACGTTAATGCAACTGGCAGGGGGCCTCAGCTATGAGCGCTAAGGTGATTTTTTATGCGCTGAACCAGAAGTTTCTCGACAGTGACGATCAGATGCCCGAACAGGCGCAGCAGGTGATCTATTACTCACTGGCGATCGGCCACCATGTGGGGGTAATTGATTGCCTGAAAGCGATAATGGAGTGCCCGCTGGCCGAGTATGAGCAGTGGTTCAGCCAGTTGCCTGAGGGCGAAGCGCGCCGCAAAATGGCCGGCCTGCTGAAGTTTGGTGAAATCACCATCGACAGCACCCACACCCAGTTGCTGGCGAAGGCTTTTGCGCCACTGGCGGAAGATGCCGCCTCACTCCATCGGCCCTGGAGCCAACAACTGCTGCAAACCCTGTACGATATCGAGCAGGAACCGGCCATCTACTTAATGGTGAAACGCCGCCCATGAGCCATCTCAATGCAGTCACGAATCTAGTCTTAACCGTCGGCAACAGCATGATGGGTGATGATGGCGCAGGCCCATTGCTGGCTGAGCGCATGAGCCAGCAGCCCTTAGCGAATTGGCAGGTGATTGATGGCGGTTCAGCGCCGGAAAATGTGGTACATAGTATCCGCGCCTTACACCCCACGCGGCTGATTATCGTGGATGCGGCGGATATGGCGTTAGCCCCGGGGGAGATTCGAATCATTGAACCCGAGCGAATTGCTGAAATGTTCATCATGAGCACCCATAATCTGCCGCTCAATTTTCTGATCGATCAGCTCAAGGAGGATATTAGTGAAGTGATTTTCGTTGGCATCCAGCCGACACTGGTCGCGTTCTACTTTCCGATGAGCGATATCGTCAAACAAGCCGTAGAAACACTCTATCAACAGCTGCCCCACTGGCAAGGTGACGGCGGTTTTACCCATCTTTAATTGAGTGACGGTGTGACGTCGTCAAATTTGCCGACGTCACACCCACCGACAGTTTCCCGCATTTCGCCCAACCGCATAAAATCCCAACAAATTCCTTATAAAACAAATAGATTTATTCACTTTCACTTCACTCATTCAACTTGGCATAAACCATGCAATATGTAGGTGAATATCGCGGTAGGGCCATGTGTCCAGACTGCTCAATTTATACCCCATCGATTTCAAGGTGCACCAACACACCTGCAACTTGAAAGATGAAGGGTAAGGAGATTACACAATGAACCGGTTCATAATCGCCGACCCCAAAAAGTGCATTGGCTGCCGCACCTGTGAGGTCGCCTGTGTGCTGGCACACAATGGTGGCCGACTGGAGGCCATGACCAAGGCCAATTTCGCTCCACGGCTGAAAGTGGTTAAAGGGTTGAATGTCAGTACCGCCATTATGTGCCGTCACTGCGAAGACGCGCCTTGTGCCAATGTTTGCCCGAACGGCGCGATTGTGCGAGCGGCTGATAGCATTCAGGTGCTGCAAGAGAAGTGCATTGGCTGCAAAACCTGCGTCGTTGCCTGCCCGTACGGTGCCATGACAGTGGTGACCAAACAGGTCGAAGTGATGTTCAACGGCCTCTCGCAGGGCTTTTGTCTCAAAGCCGAAGCGCAGAAATGTGACCTGTGCGAAGGGCGTGCTGCAGGGCCGGCCTGTATTTCTGTTTGCCCAACTCAAGCGCTACATATGATTGGCCGCGACACCCTGCAAGCCATGCTGCGCAAAAAACAGATGCGCGCCGCGCTGGATGAAGC
Organism: Yersinia bercovieri ATCC 43970; assembly: GCF_013282745.1. Lineage (NCBI taxonomy): Bacteria > Pseudomonadati > Pseudomonadota > Gammaproteobacteria > Enterobacterales > Yersiniaceae > Yersinia > Yersinia bercovieri. Next base: position 2,933,084 of record NZ_CP054044.1, on the reverse strand, counting down.
CAACGAGATGAACTTCTAAGCCGATACTGCGGCGACAAGAACGAGGGTAATTAATTATGCACAAAGCACTCACTGTCTGTCCTTACTGCGGCTCTGGCTGCAAAATCAACTTATTGGTTGAAAACGGCAAAGTCGTCGGCGCACAGGGCGCTAATGGGGTCACCAATCAAGGTGAACTCTGCCTAAAAGGCTACTACGGCTGGGATTTTCTCAATGATACCAAGCTACTGACGCCACGCCTGAAACAGCCGATGATCCGTCGCCAAAAAGGCGGCACACTGGAAGCGGTCTCTTGGGATGAGGCCATTGAGTTCGCCAGTAGCAAGTTGCGGGCAATTAAAGAGAAATATGGCCCGGAAGCCATTATGCACACCGGTTCATCCCGTGGGCCGGGCAATGAAACCAACTATGTGATGCAAAAATTTGCCCGCGCAGTGACCGGCAGCAACAACATTGACTGCTGCGCCCGTGTTTGTCACGGCCCGTCAGTGGCAGGCTTGCAAGTGACACTGGGCAATGGCGCGATGAGCAACTCAATCTGCGAGATTGAAGAGACCAAGTGCATTTTGGTCTTTGGCTACAACGCCGCCGACTCCCACCCAATCGTCGCCCGCCGGATCCTCAAAGCCAAGGAGAAAGGGGCGAAAGTGATTGTTTGTGATCCGCGCCATATCGAAACGGCACGTATAGCTGATCTGTGGCTACCACTGAACAACGGTTCAAATATGGCGCTGGTTAATGCCTTTGCCAACGTATTGATTAGCGAAGAGTTATACGATAAAGATTATGTCTCGCGCTATACCGAAGGTTTCGACGAATATCGCGAAATTGTCGCCAAATACACCCCTGAGTATGTCGAAGGTATCACTGGCCTGCCAGCGCAGACTATTCGCGAAGCAATGCGCATCTATGCCGCCGCGCCATCTGCCACCATTTTGTGGGGCATGGGCGTGACTCAATGGGGCCAAGGTGTGGATGTAGTTAAGGGATTATCAGGATTGGCGCTGCTGACCGGCAACCTCGGCCGCCCTAATGTGGGTGTCGGCCCGGTTCGTGGGCAGAATAACGTGCAAGGTGCCTGTGACATGGGCGCTCTGCCCAATATGTATCCCGGCTACCAGCCCGTTACCGATCCCGCCACACTGGAGAAGTTTGCCAAAGCCTGGGGCGTCCCTTCCCTATCCGGAAAAATCGGCTACTCACTGACCGATGTACCACACAAAGTGAAAGAGGGCAAAATCAAAGCCAACTACGTGATGGGCGAAGATCCGCTGCAAACTGAGCCAGACCTTTCAATGATGCGCGAAGCTTTCAGCGAGTTGGAGCTGCTGATTGTGCAGGATATCTTTATGACCAAAACCGCCGCCGAGGCGGATGTGATTTTCCCTGCCACTTCATGGGGCGAACATGAGGGGGTCTACTCCGCCGCCGACCGGGGTTTCCAGCGCTTTGAAAAAGCGGTTGATGCCCAGGGTGACGTGAAACCGGATTGGGAGATCATCAGTCTGATGGCGACCGCCCTCGGCTATCCGATGAAATATCACAATACCAAAGAGATTTGGGACGAGCTGCGCGAACTCTGCCCGCTCTATTACGGCGCAACCTACGAGAAAATGGCTGGATTGGGCTATATCCCGTGGCCATGTACTACCGAGGATAGCCCCGGTACGCCGTGGTTATATGCCGATAATAAGTTTGACCGCCCCGGCGGTAAAGGATTGCTGTTTGCCAGCGAGTGGCGGGCGCCAATGGAGCAGGTGGATGAGGATTACCCACTGGTGCTCTGTACCGTGCGTGAAGTGGGCCACTACTCTTGCCGCTCAATGACCGGTAACTGTTCGGCGCTGCAAACATTAGCCGATGAGCCGGGTTATGTGCAAATCAGTCCGCAGGATGCAGAGAAACTGCATTTGCGGGATCAACAGCTGGTCTGGGTTGAGTCGCGGCGCGGCAAGGTGATCACGCGGGTTTCCGTCAGTGAGCGCATTAATGTCGGCGCGGTATATATGACTTACCAGTGGTGGATTGGGGCCTGTAATGAGCTGACGTTAGACCATCTTGATCCCATCTCTAAAACACCAGAGTACAAATATTGCGCGGTGAAACTGGAGGCGATACCGGATCAGGGCTGGGCGGAGAACTATGTCCAACAGGAGTATAGCCAGTTAAAAGCACGGTTAAGTAGAGCAGCCGCCGTTAATTGAAATAGTGATGACTCACTACACGGCGTATAAGCTGTAGTGAGTCAAGATTGACCACGCCCTGGGGCAGTTCGGTGACTTACGCCGCTACAATCCCAACGGCGTGTTTCCCCTTGATTCAACTCTATTGGTAATCAGCACTGACAAAAACAGATTTACTCAGCTATCCCATCCTCTTCTTCAATACTTTTTACTGATATTCCTAATCGTTGCATACGAGATAACAAGGTGGTGCGTTTTAACCCCAGCTTAATTGCCGCTCCTTTTGCGCCAGCGACCACACCATTGGTCTCACGTAATACGCGAATAATGCGTGCGCGTTCAGATTCTGAAAATTCCGGCTCTTCGCTTTCAGGTAACAACGCTTTACGAACGACCCGTTCCGCTGCCGGTTTGGCGACCTCTAACGGCGATAAGTGATATTCCAACTCTTGTAACTGCAAATTCAGTGTTGTGCCCCGGCTGAGAATGACCGCTCGCTCAATTACATTCTCCAGTTCGCGAATATTCCCCGGCCAGGGTAAACGACTCAGTAAACGTAATGTTTCACTGGGAATAGTATCGATGACGCGATTCATGCGTTTGGCTATTTTCTTAGTGAAAAATTTCACCAGCAGGGGGATATCTTCTGGCCGCTCGCGAAGGGGGGGGATCACAATAGGAAAAACATTGAGTCGATAGTAGAGATCACTGCGATATTCGCGATTGACCATCATCAATTTTAAGTCACGATTGGTTGCTGCAATCAGCCGAACATCCACCGGAATAATTTTACTGCCCCCCAAACGCTCTATTTCCCGCTCTTGTAATACCCGCAGGAGTTTCGGTTGCAGCTCCAGGGGAATATCCCCAACTTCATCGAGAAAGAGTGTACCGCCATCGGCCATCTCAAATCGGCCAATACGCTGTGATGACGCACCGGTATATGCCCCCTTTTCATGACCAAACAGATCACTCTCCATTAATCCGGAGGGGATCGCCGCACAGTTCATTTTCACCATGCGCTTATTCTTACGCTGACTTAAATTATGGATCGCGCGGGCAATTAACTCTTTACCGGTGCCAGTTTCGCCGAGGATCAGTACCGTGCAATCACTGGACGCCACCATTTCGACCTGTTCCAGCACCGCTTTAATGCCAGCACTATGACCAATTATTTCGCCGAACTCCTCATTATGAATAATCTGATCCGTTAGATAGAGATTCTCATTTACCAGTGAGTCTTTCAGACGGCTAATTTCGTTATAAGCTAAGGCATTGTCCACAGCAATGGCAATGCGGGCGGCAATTTGCCGTAACAGTTTGAGATTACTGTCGGTGAAAATATCACTCTGACATTGCGCCAGTGTTAATATACCCAGCATCTTATGGCCGAAAAAGAGTGGTAACAGGCAAACTACCTGCAAACCATCATCCAACATATTCGCCAATTGTTTATCTTCAGGGGCCAAGAGAGAAATATCCGCCAAATTAACTAGCAATAATTCCCGGCTGTGTAAAACTTGCCCCGCTAAGGTGCCGGTGATATCCATCCTGGCTTGCTGATGCTGCACTGTTTTACCCGTTTGGTAGCGGGCCGAAAAGAGATGCAGTTTATTTTTATCGTTTTGGCTGCCGCATATCGCCAGACTGATATAATCGATATTGAAAAAGCGGTGTATCTCTTTCGAAACCTCGGCCGCTAAGACATCCAATTCTAGTTTAGAAATAACCGTATTAGTGACATCCACTAATATCCGGTAGTGATCCCGTTCAAAGCGCAGTTTTTCACGTTCAGAAAATGCCCGATCTATTTCAGCGATATTATCCACCGCAATAGCGACTACATCGGCCAATAATCCCAGAAAGGTCATCGCCTGCTCATCGAACTCACTGTCGTCAGTCTTAATAAACTCAACACAACCTGACCAGTGATTATCATGGCCCAAGGGAAAATGGCAGCCTGAATGTAGCCGCTGATAAGGCCCCAAATTACAGACAGACGCAAATTCCCTTTGCATACGCGGATGATCACTCTGCAAAGGTATTTGTTGCTGCCATGCCAGAGCGCCCGGGCCTTCAGCAAATAGGATATTTTGCGACCCTGTGACTGTATCGGTGACATCATCATGGGTATAAAGAGTTATTTGGTTATACAGCGGATTAAGCAGCAATAAATTGACACGTTGAAAACGCACTACCGAAAAAGAGATCTTGCTGAGCTCATTAACTAACTCGGTGATATCTCGGAGTAATAATAATTTTTTCGATACCGTGAGTAGTGTGTCTTGCCAAACCTGAGCCAATGTGGGACGGGGTAGTTTTTTTGCGCTATCCATATATTCCCAAAGTCATTAAGCTCAAAAATAGATGGTGGATACTTTAAGGCATTGAAATAAAGAAATATATATTAACCCGCGATAAGCTTGATCTGGGTTAATAAACAATTTAATCAAAATTTAGTGATCTCCCCGCCTATTGAAATCACTTCTCATTTACATCAAAAAGTAAAAACCAGTCAGGATATTCCCAGACTGGTTTTCATTTTTATCGTGGCTTTACGGCCAATAACTGATTATTTCTTCTTCGCGTATTTCAGTGAGTCCAGTGCTACCGCAAAGATAATGATCGCACCCTTGATAATGTATTGCCAGTAAGGGTTCACGCCGATATAAGTCAGCCCGTAGTTAATGACGGTAAAGATAATAACCCCAGTCACCACGCCGATAACCGTACCGACACCACCACTAAAGGAGACCCCGCCTACCACACAAGCCGCGATCGCATCTAGCTCATACATAAACCCGAGGTTGTTGGTCGCACTACCAATACGGCCAGCTTCCAACATCCCGCCGAATGCATAGAATACACCGGACAAGGCATAAATCATGATTAAGTTCAGTGGCACATTAACACCAGAAACTTTTGCCGCTTCTGGGTTGCCGCCGATGGCGAAGATATTTTTGCCAAAGCGAGTTTTATTCCACAATACCCAAACAAAGCCGATAGCAATGAGCGCATAGAAAGTAATGTAGGAGAGTTTGAAATCACCAAACCGTAAAAATCCTTGCGCAAAGGTTGAGAATGCAGGGTCAAAACCAGCAATTGGTGATGCGCCAACAAAGTCGTAATACAGGGAGTTAATACCGTAAACAATAATCATCGTACCCAATGTGGTAATAAATGGAGTCACATTCAGATAAGCGATGATAATACCGTTGATCAGACCAATAATCGCACCAATCAGACAGACGGTTAAGATAACAATTGGAATAGGCACAGTCTGTAAATCAGGGAAAACTTTATTAACGTTGTCCATGGCTTGCAGCATGGTTGCGGCAACTACCGCCGCCAAACCTACCTGACGACCGGCTGACAGATCCGTCCCTTGAGTCACAATCAGACCCGCTACACCCAGTGCGATAATAATACGCACGGAAGATTGGGTTAGAATATTACTTAAGTTCATCAGGCTTAAAAATGTCGGGTCCTTGACAATAATTATTGCCAGCAATACGAATAACACGACGTAAATCCCGCTCTCTTTAAGGTAAGTGAGCATACTTTTCTTATTTAACGCATTCATAATAAGAACCTTCGACTAGATTAGAGATGCAAGGATGCAAGGCGTAATATTTCATTTTGCGTGGTTTGTTTGGTTTCAACAATTCCTGCAACCTGACCATTACTCATTACCAAAATTCTGTCAGTGATCCCTAATAGCTCAGGCATTTCAGAGGAGATAATAATGATCCCTTTGTTTTTCTTCGCTAGTTCAGTCATTAACTGATAGATTTCAAACTTCGCACCGACATCAATTCCCCGAGTCGGCTCATCCAACATTAATATTTCTGGTTGAGTCAGTAGCCAACGGCCAATAATTACTTTCTGCTGATTACCACCTGATAATGAACCGATACTGGTACGGTGACCCGGCGTTTTTACTCGCATCGCATCGATAACCCATTGGGTATCGCTCTTCATGCGCGTATTATCCAGCAGCCCAAATTTATTTTTATAGTTACGAATATTAGATATTAGGGAATTAAAACCCACATCGAGATAAGCGTAAATTCCGGTTGAGCGGCGCTCTTCAGTCACCAGTGCAAATCCATGATTAATGGCTTCATTAGCACTGTGGTTATTAATACTTTTGCCGTGTAATTTAATGGTTCCGGAGACTTTTTCGCGGATACCAAATAAGGTTTCAACGATATCAGTACGTTTTGCTCCCACCAGCCCGGCAATACCCAAGATCTCGCCTTTATGTAAATCAAAGGAGATATCGCGGATAGAGGGTTGGCGCAGCGAGGTCAAATTCTTCACTTCCAGAATAACCTCACCGGGTGTATTCAGGCGGTCAGGAAAACGTTGGCTCAGTGAGCGCCCCACCATCATAGAAATTATCTGATCCATGGTCAGCCCTTCCAGCGGCTGAGTGGCAATCCACTGACCATCACGTAATATCGTGATTTCGTCGCACAGCTGGAATATCTCTTCCATTTTGTGGGAGATATAAACAATTCCGCAGCCACGCTCTTTTAATTTGCGGATAATCGTAAAAAGATGATTAACTTCTTTCTCGGTTAATGAAGAGGTCGGCTCATCCATAATGACGATCTTGGCATTGTAAGAAAATGCCTTGGCTATCTCGATCATTTGCATTTGCGATACTGATAACGTGGCAACTTTGTCACGAGGATCAATATCAATATCCAATTCATCGAAGATGGCTTTGGTATCTTTGTACATTTTATCTTGATCGACAAAAAAACCTTTGGTTGGGTAGCGGCCCAGCCACATGTTGTCCATCACTGTACGTTGTAACACCAGGTTTAATTCCTGATGCACCATAGAGACACCATGCTCTAATGCTTCTTTCGAACTTTTAAACTCTATTTCTTGCCCCTGAAAGATAATACTTCCGGAGTCTTTTTTATAGATACCAAACAGACATTTTAATAACGTTGACTTACCGGCACCATTTTCTCCCATTAAGGCATGGATCGAATTTGGCCGCACTTTAAGATTTACGTTATCTAACGCCTTTACACCCGGAAATGATTTATTGATATTACTCATTTCCAGCAACCACTCGCGGGGTTGTGCTGTATTAATATCGGCCATAATTATACCTGGCTAAGAACCGCCACCGACTTGCTGGATATATAGCCACCCACCAATAAGCGCGCGCTCTAAAATAGGGATCAATGCAACAAAAAAACCTTCAGCCCCGGTGCCAGGCTCCGTGTACCGAATTCTCGGTGCCGGGGCTAGAAGGTTAATGACTTTCTACCCTTAATACTTGGGTGTAAATCGTGTTTCGCCTGTTATTTAGTAAATTCAGCCAGGTTATCTTTATCGACGCCTACATACGGGATACGTACGATTTTGTTGTCGATTTTCCAGGTTGTGCCTTCAGCAGCAGGTTTACCGGCAGCCAGGTTTTTAGCCAGATCAAAGGTCGCTTTGGCCTGATTGTTGGCATCATTCAACACTGTACCGGCCATTTGACCTGATTTCACCATCGCTAACGCTTCTGGCAAGGCATCAACACCGAACACTGGAACGCTGGTTTTATTGTGTGCTTTCAATGCTTCTACTGCACCCATTGCCATCGCATCATTGTTGGCAATAACCACTTCGATTTTGTTTGCGTTAGGGCCAGATAACCATGCATCCATCTTATCTTTGGCCTGCGCGGTATCCCACATTGCGGTATCTAACTGCAATTGTTGAGTTGGAATACCTTTTTCATTCAATGTCTTAATCACGTAAGTGGTACGTGCTTCAGCATCTGGATGACCCGGTTCACCTTTCAGCAACACAAATTGAATTTTACCGTCTTTATTCAGATCCCATGCTGGGTTGGCTTGCCAATGTTTAGCAATCAGCTCACCCTGAATAACACCGGACTCTTTAGAGTCTGTGCCCACATAGTAAGCTTTGTCATAGCTATCCAAGGCTTTACGTGAAGGTTCTTTGTTATAAAACACAATCGGTACATCGTTTGCGCGGGCTTTATCGATAACCACTGGCGCTGCTGCTGGGTCAACCAGGTTAATTGCCAGCGCTTTTACCCCCTTAGCCAACAATACGTCGATTTGATCGTTTTGCTTGGATTGATCATTCTGGGAGTCATTCATCAGTAGGGTAACGTCAGGAGATGCTTTAGCATCTTTCTCTATCGCTTTACGGACCACGGACATAAAGTTGTCATCATATTTATAGATGGTGACACCAATACGGGTATCAGCTTGAGCAGCCGCGCCAAACAACATGCTGGCAGCCAAGGTTGCTAATGTGAAAACCTTCTTATTCATTTGTATCTCCGGGTTTATGTAGGGTAGTACAGGGTGATAACACCATCGCCTAACGAGAGAAAACTGTCGTAAAGCGGCTGACACTGAATATATATCGTCCTTGAGCGCACTCCACTCCGAAAAAGCCGCCTGAGTCGTCATAAACCATGTCATTTACAAACAAGTTGTTTGCGGAACACATGTCTGTAAATCGCTATTCTAAAACCCGCTACCGTCTGTTTTTTTATCCGGCAACCGATGACATATTGATACATTCAGGTAGAAAACAGCTAGAGCATAGACGGCTCGTTGTTAAGAATCTGTGAATTTTCTCACAGATTGAAAACGGTTACACAAGAATAAATATCTAACTAGTGAGCGCCGCCACAAATTGCGACAGAGTGCCGTGGCACCAGCGTCGGTGTAAAGCAGTAGGTCGCCTGAGGATCTAGGGGGTGATTTGCACCGGCCAGAGCCAATTCTGTGGCTAAAGTTGCCATAGAAACAATTGGATAGCGGATTGTGCTGAGTTTGGGGCTGGTATAGCGCGCAATGGGGATGTCATCAAAGCCCACCAGCGAGAACTGCTCAGGGACACTGATACCGTTCTCTTTCAGCGCAGCCAATGCGCCAGCAGCCATTGAGTCGTTATAGGCGAACACCGCACTGAGCTGTAAATTGCGCCCCAACAAATCAATCATAGCGCGCTCCCCCCCTGCCAGGTCTGGCGTGCCATAGGCGCGCCAACTATCGAGAGCAGTGATACCGGCAGCCTCAAGTGCATTCCGGTAGCCGGTCTGGCGCTGCATGACATCATCAATAGGGTGATTTGAACCGAGGAAACCAATACGTTGATGGCCCTGTTTGAGCAACAACCGGCACGCCATTTGCGCACCGCTAACATTGTCTAATCCTACACAGCGATGCTCAAACCCAGGAATAATTCGATTAATCAGAACCATACCGGGAACTTGCTCTAAAAAGCCGATTAACTCGCCGTCACTCAATGCCTTAGCGTGCACAACCAACGAGTTACACCGCTGACGGAGTAGCACCTCAATAGCATGACGCTCTTTGTCGGCCTGATGGTAACTATTGCCGATCAGCACGTATTTTTGGTGCCGTTGAGCAACAGTGTCTACCGCTTTCACCAAGGCACCAAAAAAGGGATCTGAAACATCCATCACCACCACACCAACCGTGTCACTAGTTTGTGTCGCCAGCGCCTGCGCATTGGCATTCGGGCGGTAACCCAGTTCAGACACCGCTTTCAGCACTGCGGCACGGGTTTCTGGCCGGATAGCCGCGCTATTATTGAGAACTCGCGATACCGTCGCCAACGAAACGCCAGCCCGTGAGGCCACATCGCGAATAGTAATACTGTTGCCAGATGAATGCAGAGCGGCCATGACCTTACCCTATCAATAAGTCACCATGCGCTTGGTGATCCACTGGGCATGGCAGGTGGCCTATCCTACCCAGTTTGTTGAATTTGCCACGTGAAATACGTCACAAGAAAGAAAACGTTTACATACAAATTTGTAACCCGCTCATCATTTTTATCTTGTGGACGTATTCAGGGCTTAGTGTTGCGAGGTTGTAACGATTGACCACAGGCATATGCAGTCAATTTTCGCCATAGCCATTCGACCGGCCCTTGGGAAAAATAACCTAGCCAAAACAGAGAGAAGAGAATGTTACACAGCCAGACCAGCGGCACTACTGCCAGCAACTGCAAGCGGTCAAGTTGCTGGTATAAGCCGAAGTGATAGAAGAGCAGCGTGCATATCAATGTTTGCAGCAAATAGTTGCTTAGCGCCATTCGGCCAACCTGTGACAGCCAATGGCTAACACGCAAGCCGGACAATGTCGGCCAGAAGCCATAGAGTAGTGCCAGATACCCCAGCGCCTGTAATGGCGCACCTAACTCACGGGGGACTTGCAGCAAAAAGCCCGTCCAGCGGTAATCCCAGCCGACAGCCCATTGCAGCGCCACTCCCGGTATCTGGATCAGCAATGAAAGCGGTATCAACCATGCTGCAATCAGCCGGTAGTGGTGTAAGCTGAACTCGCCGCGCAGCCAGCCGGAGCGCATTAATCCTGCACCAAATAGCATGGAGCCTGCCAGTTCCCAGCCATATTGCGCGCCGATGGCGATCAAATTGGATGACAACAGATCCAGCCGATTCTTCCACGCCTCCATCCCCCCTTGCAGCTTCCAGAATTGCTCATATTGCAGATCTGCTGGCCCCGGTTGCCAGAAGCGGCCCGGCTCTCCGCTGGTGACAAATCCCAGTAGCAATAGTACCGCGACCCCGAGCAGGTAAAGCACCGCACCAGTACGCAGTAAGCTGGCGGCATCTTTAGCATCACGGATCATTCGCCAACACACCAGGCCAATCAAACCATAAGCAAATAAGATGTCTCCATCCCAGAAGAAGATGCCGTGAATCAATCCCAGTAAGAGCAGCAAGGAGAGGCGCGCCCGTATCCAGCCCTTACCCCGCTTAAGCAGCAGTTCAAGGCCCGCGCCAAATAAAATGGCAAAAATGGACAAAAACTTCGCCTGCGCCACAATATCGAGAATGGCCCAACTCCAGCTATCAGACAGTGAGGGGAGACCCAGATAAGCGGGATTTAGATAAGCGGCCTTTGGCAGGCCAAAGGCGCTGATATTGAGCAGCAGAATGCCAAGAATGGCCAGCCCGCGCGCACTGTCTAACGTTGCGATGCGTTGACGCATACCCGACATCCTGTGCATGGGCACCCATTGGTGCCCGCTGTGACAAAAGGCTAATTAGCCGTGGTGATATTAGCTATTATGACGAACAGCGCGCAGGAATTCCTGGCGAGTATTCTGGCTGGATTTGAATAATCCGCCTAATGATGTGGTGGTGGTGGCACTGGTTGCATCACGGATGCCCCGTGCTTTGACACAATAATGCACCGCATCAATCGAAACAGCGACATTATTTGTGCCCAATAGCGTCTGTAACGCCAGCAGAATTTGCTGCGTCAATCGCTCCTGCACTTGCGGGCGCTGGGCGAAGAACTGCACGATGCGGTTGATTTTGGATAACCCAATCACGCTATCTTTAGGAATATACGCCACCGTGGCTTTACCATCGATAGTCACAAAATGATGTTCGCAGGTGCTGGTGAGGGTGATATCCCGTACCGTGACCATCTCATCGACCTTCATTTTATTCTCAATCAAGGTGATTTTGGGGAAATTTTCGTAATCCAGTCCGGAGAAAATCTCATCAACATACATTTTGGCAATACGTCTTGGCGTATCAGCCAAGCTGTCGTCAGTTAAATCCAGATTCAATAATTGCATGACTTGGGTCATATGCTCTTGAATCAAAGTCTTGCGCGTTTCGGCATCTAACTCTTGCTTGCGCAATGGGGTTTCGAGGCCACGAGCCAGCAGCGCTTCATGAACCAGCTCAGCTTCTTTACTTAGCGATGACATTCTTTTCTCCAACAGGCTACGCGTCCGGACGAGATAAACATGATGCAGATCACACCCAGATTTTGCACCACACTGTAGTTGAGAGCAAAATGATTATCCAGTGATTGTTATTCATATCCAATGGTTCTCTCTGTCATGATGAGCGCCAGTCTCGGCTTATCCCTTAGCCGCCAATCATCCCACCACCACCGCTTCACGGGCGCGAGCCGGGGTTTTAATCACCAGTGCACCGGCAATCACCAGCGCGACCACCGCCACATAGAGCGCCGGTTCCAGCCGATGGGTTAATGCGGTTGAGATAGCCGACAGTATCGGGCCGACCAACTGCCCAATGGCATAACCCGTGGTCAACAACCCAGCCATATAGCGGGTATGTTCTGGTGCCAACTCACGGCCATGCTGCAATGAGAGCTGAACCACACTGAGGAAGCCGCCGCCGGTCAATAGTGCGCCTAATGCCAACCCACTGACTCCAGGAACTAACTCGGCACAGAGTACGCCCAGCGCCTGAACCCATAATGTCAGCGCCAGACGCGTCTGTGCGGTCAAACAGTGGCGAGTCAGAATACCGATAGTGATCCCGATGACTGCCGCCCCGCCGAACACCGGCCAAACGAACTGAGCAAATAGGCTGTCGGGAAAACGCGCGCTGGCCATTTGTGACAGAAAAGTGGCGGGCAGAATATAGCCAAATCCCGCCAGACTGTAGCTCCAAACCAGACGTTTTAGCGCCGGGGTTAAGATCAGCGGAACCGCAGCAATATGGGGGCGATGCAGCTCCCCACTCCGTGGCAGATTGATACTTATGGCGGCAATAATAACCAGTGCCAATACGCCATACAGGATCCAGGCCTGTGCCGCTGATAACTCATAACTATGGATAAGCACAGCGAGCATACCGCTGATGAATATACCGGCCCCCGGCCCGGCAAATACGGCGGCGCTAAGTGCGGGGCGACCAAAATGCGCCAGACGTTCATTGGTCCAGGCCGCGATCAGCACCATCGACCAACCACTGGCCCAACCAATGGCAAACCGCACCACCCCATGCCACCACGGCCCGTCAACTACCGCCGACAGTAGCGTCAGGGCTACTGCCCCCCACAGCCCCAACCATAAGCGCCGTTCAACATGGCGACTGGCCCGCATAGCATCAAAGGCACCAAACAGATAGCCCAGATAATTAAAGGCCGCAACTAACCCCGCGCCGGTCAAAGTAAATTGATGCTCTGCAATCATCAGTGGCACTTGTGGCGTAAAAGCAAACCGCCCAATCCCCATTGCAACGACTAATGCCAGAAAGCCACTTATTGCGATTCTTAATGCCATCCACCCCACCTATTCATTACTCTGCCAGCGGATCACTCTGCCAGTCCGTTAAAAGAGAGTTGCCAATATCATGCCTGAGCATTAGAATCACAAAAAATGAATAATACTCATTAAGTTCATCACAAAAAGAGAATACATATGGATCTGACCCAGCTACGCATGTTTTGCTGCGTGGCGGAAACCGGTTCCGTTGCCAGAGCAGCGGAGCAGATGCACCGCGTTCCTTCAAATTTAACCACACGCCTGCGTCAGCTTGAAATTGAGCTGGGCGCAGACCTGTTTATCCGCGAAAAGCAGCGCCTGCGCTTGTCCCCCATGGGCCACAACTTTCTCTGCTACGCCAACCGAATTCTGGCGCTGAGCGAAGAGGCGATGCGCATTACCCATGCGGGTGAACCGGCAGGCAACTTCCCGCTAGGCTCAATGGAGAGCACTGCGGCAACCCGCCTGCCCAATTTGTTGGCGGCTTATCACCAGCGCTATCCCAAGGTCTCTTTGTCGCTGACCACCGGGACTTCAGGTGAAATCATTGAGCAAGTCCGTGCCGGAACCCTGGCGACAGCCCTGGTCGATGGCCCTGTTCAGCACGATGAACTGCACGGCTGCCGCTCTTTCGAGGAGCAACTGGTGATCATTTCTTGTCTCGATCACCCACCTATTCTGCAAGCTCGTGATGCCGTGGATGAGACGCTCTTCGCCTTTCGCCCCAGCTGTTCTTACCGGCTGCGGCTGGAGAGTTGGTTCCGTCAGGCCGGTGTCCTGCCGGGCCATATTATGGAAATTCACTCCTACCATGCCATGCTAGCCTGTGTGGCAAGTGGTGCCGGGCTGGCGCTGATCCCACACGCCGTATTAGCGCTATTACCGGGCTATGAACGAGTGCAAGTCCATCAATTACCAGCGGATATTGCCGACACCGCCACCTGGCTTATTTGGCGTAAAGACGCCTTTAGCCCCAATGTCCGCGCACTGAAAGAGCTGATCATCGAACAGATTGAAACCCATTGATTGAGCAAGCAAAACTGAAGTTTCCGGTCATAATACATACAATATAAGTTGCAGTTTTCCCGCAAGAACACGCGCAACATATATGATACATAACGAATATATTTATATAACACACATCATAAAGAAGCTATAGGAGCAACACCATGGAGATGATTAAAACCCGCGCTGCAGTCGCATGGGGGCCAAACCAGCCGCTATCCGTTGAAGAAGTTGATTTGATGCCACCACAAAAAGGCGAAGTGCTTGTACGGATTGTCGCCAGTGGGGTTTGCCACACTGACGCCTACACCCTATCGGGCAAAGATCCTGAAGGGATATTCCCGGTGATCCTCGGTCATGAAGGTGGCGGGATTGTTGAAGCCGTGGGTGAAGGCGTGACCAGTGTTGCTGTCGGTGATCACGTGATCCCGCTCTACACGCCTGAGTGTGGCGAATGTAAATTCTGCCGCTCCGGTAAAACCAACTTGTGCCAGGCTATCCGCACTACACAGGGCAAGGGCTTGATGCCGGATGGCACCACCCGCTTCTCTAAAAATGGCCAGCCAATCTTCCATTACATGGGTACTTCAACCTTCTCTGAGCTGACAGTGGTGCCAGAAATATCACTGGCAAAAATAAATAAAGAAGCGCCATTAGAAGAAGTTTGCTTATTGGGCTGTGGCGTCACCACTGGTATGGGTGCGGTGATCAACACCGCCAAAGTCAAACCCGGCGATACCGTCGCTATCTTCGGTTTGGGTGGCATTGGTTTATCTGCCGTTATTGGCGCACAGATGGCCGGTGCTAGCCGAATTATCGGCATCGACCTTAATACCAGTAAATTCGAGCTGGCTCGCAAACTGGGCGCGACTGACCTGATCAACCCGAAAGATTATGATAAACCTATCCAGGATGTAATTGTCGAGCTGACCGATGGCGGTGTAGATTTCTCATTTGAATGCATTGGCAACGTCAATGTCATGCGTTCCGCGCTGGAGTGTTGCCATAAAGGCTGGGGCGAATCAGTCATCATTGGTGTCGCCGGTGCTGGTGAAGAGATCTCGACACGCCCATTCCAGTTGGTGACCGGCCGTGTATGGCGTGGCTCTGCATTTGGTGGCGTAAAAGGCCGCTCAGAGCTGCCGGGCATTGTGCAGCAATATCTGGATGGTAAGTTCGCTCTGAGTGATTTCATTACCCATACCATGGGCTTGGATCAGATCAACGAAGCTTTTGACTTAATGCATGAAGGCAAATCCATTCGTACCGTGATTCATTTTGATCAATCATCACAAACCCATTCTCTGCAAAACAGCTAGAGCAAGGAGGCAGACAACGCATGAATACGTCACTTGAACTTCTCGAAGAGCACCGGATGTTTGGTGGATGGCAGCAACGCTATCGCCATGCCGCCAGCAGCCTGAATTGCAATATGACTTTCAGCATCTATCTGCCACCACCACGGGATGATAACCCACCGCCAGTGCTCTACTGGCTGTCGGGGCTAACCTGTAATGATGAAAATTTCACACTGAAAGCTGGTGCACAGCGAATTGCCGCGGAACTGGGATTGGTGTTGGTAATGCCCGATACCAGCCCACGTGGCGAAGACGTTCCTAATGACGATGGTTATGACTTGGGTCAGGGGGCGGGGTTTTATCTGAATGCAACCCAAGCCCCTTGGTCGACACATTTTCGGATGTACGACTATATCAGCCAGGAGTTGCCCGCCCTGATCCGCCAGCACTTTAGTGTTAGTGAACGTCAATCTATTAGTGGCCACTCAATGGGTGGTCACGGAGCGCTGATGTTGGCGCTGCGCAACCCGCTGCAATATAAGTCAGCGTCTGCTTTTGCGCCGATAGTGAATCCGTGTCAGGTGCCTTGGGGCCGCAAAGCCTTTACTGCCTATCTGGGCCGTGATGAGAGCCAATGGCTAGAGTACGATAGTTGCCATTTACTGACCCATGCAGCAGTTCAGTTACCTATGTTGGTCGATCAAGGCGATGGCGATCAGTTCCTTGCCGAGCAGTTGCAACCAGCAAAATTAGCCGAACTGGCGCGCCAACGTGACTGGCCACTGACTCTGCGTATTCAGCCAGGTTATGATCATAGCTATTTTACCATAGCGACATTTATTGAAGATCATCTGCGTTTCCATGCAGAGCATTTACACCCCTAACAGGGGGTAACTGACCGGATTATCTATATATAAATACCTTAAGCCCCTGCGGGGCTTTTTATTTAATAGTGGATGTCGAAAGTTATTCTCGTTACGTTAATAACCAATAAGTATTCAATGCAATAATAAAATTAATTAAGCATTATAAAACTCACTGCAAAAAAACGTTGATAAAATGGTGAAAAAGAATTACAAATAACTGGCTCAATAGATACCAATATTGAGCAGCATCTAAAGGAAACTATTTAAATGGAGAATTATATGTATACTTCACACCACACAGATAGAAAAACAAGCAATAGTAACTTAATGGCATTAAAAGCTAAGTTAGAATCGTTAGACCAATCATTTAAAAGTAATTTACTCTCTATTAGTGACCATGAAATTGAAAATCTAAAAAATAACAATTTCAATAACGAAATAACGGCCTGGAGCTGGTCAAAAAGCTTTACACAACAATAAAGTAGCCAATGAAATCATTTAGTAAAAATAGATTAAGATGCTTTTATAAGCATCTTAATCTTAATAGCACTCTTTTGAGATATTAAGCCATTTAAAAATTATACCTCGATGAGGTGACAACAATTAGTATAACCATTAACGATAAATAACATCATCACTAAAATTTATTAAGGCCAATGGATAAATCCCATGCTAACAAGTGAATTTTTCAATGACCTGAAGCTAAGCCCGCTATCAAGCCTGTTAGCAATAGTAATAACGGCTATTGGATTGATATCATCTTTTTTGGTATTACTTCTTTACCTAACAGATTATCGTATTGAAAAACACAATAATAACTATAATAATATCTATAGGGTAGAGACCACATTTAATCTACCTAACGGGGAAGAAGTTAAATCAGCGCAAGTCCCTCTACCACTTATTTCAGTACTAAAAAGTGATAAAAATATTAAGCAAGTGGATTATATCGTACGGATACTTACCCGTTTGCAGGTTAATGATAAGGCGTACTCAAATGTTGATATCTATGCAGTTAGCACTAATCTTCTCAGCACCTTAAACCTATATCAACAAAAAATCCCCTATCTGGCGAAGAATGAAATCATCATCACCCCTGAATTTAATCAGCAATATCTACATTTGGATGCCCCTAAAGGGCAGATAATTACATTAGGGGATAAAGAGCAATATATCATTAAAGATGTCGTTGAACTCAACGCATCTAGCCGTTTTAAAACCACTGCAGTTATTGCCTTCTCCTCCGAGATAATGGAAGGTTACCATGATAAAAGGCATGACTGGTATGATACACACGCCTATGCTTTTATCACGATGAAATCAGCTATAAAGCCCACTCCTGAACAATTAAATTCGCACATTATCCAACACGCACCTCAACTCCCCGGCGCCCCCTTTAGCCCTGAAGAGTTCATTCAACTTTCCGCCAGAAACATTACCGACATTCATTACGACAATGCATTGCCAGATGAAATAAGCACAGTAATTTCAGTCTCCTACTTAAATACTCTCTACGCCTCAGGTTTGTTTGTTTTTTTTGCGACTATGATGAATTTCTTCAATATCAACAATGTAATCAATACAAACAAGAGAAGCAGCTTTTATATAAAGAAAGCAGTTGGCGCATCCCATTATCAGTTACTCACTGAATCATTCTTTATCGCGACATTACAAACAGCATTTATGCTGTTACTTGTTCTTTTTATTTTAATCTCTCTCACGCAACTTTCAGATAGCATCAGGGAGTTGATGTTCATTCAAGGTGAGCGCGATTTCTTAACCGCATTGACCATAACATCAGTAGCAACTTATGTTGCTATTTTACTCGCTCACTGTATTTTTCTGTGTGCTTTTATTTTCCCCAACAACACCTATGATATCAGCCTCTATGCTCAACAACCTCGCTTGCGCTATATACATAGCATCATGTTTTGTATACAAATTATTATTGCCGGCACCATCATATATTTATGGGCAGGTATAATGACACAGATGCGTTTTATGCAAAATGACAACTTTGGCTATGAAAAAGAAAATGTAGTGACATTTGCATTAAGTGATGAATTGAAATCAAAAACCGTCATAAATAGTTTACAAGATGAATTAAGAAGCGCCATTGGAGTTGATAATATCGCCATGAGTAGCTGGCGACCATTTGATATGTCGCGAACTAATACCTCGGTATTCCATCACAATCAGCAAGAGAAAGACAAACTAAGTACAGTTAACTCACTCACCGCAGATAAGAATTTCATTAATACCTGGGGAGTAAAAATAGTGGCAGGTAAAGAGAACCCACTATTACCCAGCGACAACAACAATGTGTATCATGCTATTGTCACAAAATCGTTTATAACTTTAATGGGATTACGCTCCTATGATCAGGTACTGAACAATCTATTTTATATTAACGAAAATGGTTCCCAACAAGCAGTCAGAGTACTGAAAGTGATAGATGACTTTTATCTGGCAGATCGAGAGGATGCTCCCTCTCCCTTACTTATTTTCATTAAAAACAGCGCCCAGCGCTATGCAGCAGTGAAACTAAAAAATATACAAGACATGGTGGAGTTAGAGAGAATATTAGAGCGCTACAATATCAATACCACGCAGATAAAATCAGTTAACAACCTACATAAAGAGCACTTCAATAATAGTATACTAATGCAAGAAACAATTAACATCGTCACTTTACTCTCGGTAACATTGATATTTATAAGCACAGTAATTACGGGCATTTCAGAAACAAAACGACTTGATAGTACATTAAAAATAATGGAGTCCATTGGCGGCTCTATTTACACCAATATAATTTTCTTTATACAAGAAAATATTACACCTATCATTATAGCAATGGCAATATCACTCCCCATAAGTTTTTTGTTATTACAACGGTGGCTGAACCAATACAGCTTGGTTAAAGGGTTATCCTATATCCATGGAGCAGGTGCACTTATCACTTTCATTTTAAGCATCATTATAGTCATGGCTATCACACTCATTTTCAGCATCAACGTACTGAATAGAGAATCAAAGAAATAAAGATTATGGATATAAACATTGAGAAGAAGAGCATTGTGAACAAAACTGTTAAATTAATCATCTTTTGTATCTTACTTCTATTTATTGCTTGCTTTTATTATTTATCTACAACACAACGCACTTTACTTATTTCTCGAGATGATGCGATTTTCCATACTATTCAACCAGAAGTATATCAAGATTTATTGATTACTCGAGCCATCACAGTACCAAAAGAGAGCATAATTGTATCAAGTGAACGAGGTGGAAAAGTGACTGAAATCGTCAAGCAAGCTTTTGATACTGTTGCTAAAGGTGATGTCATCGCCCGTTTATCTAACTATGAGTTTATGCTAGAAACGACATCCAGAATAGCGAGCATTACCGAACAAATAAATAATCTACGTAATATGAAAATGCAGATGGAACAAGATAACCGAGACACGAAAATCAGTTTACAAGAGGCTCAACATCAAATAACCATCATTTCTAAAGGATTAATGAGACATCAAGTACTTGATAGAAAATCCATGATTGCAAAGTCAGAACTAGAATACCAAACAGACATGTTAAGAAATTGGAAAATAAAAAGCAATATATTAATGGAACACAACAATAAAAATAACGATTCACTCCCTTTACAACTTATAAATATAGATAATTCTATTTTATTACTTGAGAAAATGTTGGGGGTAATTGAAAAAGGTATGGAGCAATTAGTTATTACTGCATCTATTGATGGAACTTTATCCGTCTTGGATATTGAATTAGGTCAGCAAATAAAACCTGGCGAAAAAATTGCAGTGATAGACAACTTAGCATCATATTATTTCAATGTTTACTTCAGTGAGTATTATCTCGACAAAATCAAGCCACAAAGCCATATTACCTCTCCTATAAATGGTCAAGATACGCCACTACTTATTGAGTCGGTATCTACTATTGTTGAAAATGGAAAGTTCAAAGCAAAACTGATCCCACTGAAAGAAAGCAGCATACAACTTAAGAGAGGACAATCTATTGAAATACAAATCCCATTACAAGAAGAGAGTAATAATGTGTTACTAGCGCCCATTGAGAGTATTTTCTCAGATAAGCAAGGAGATAGTTTTGTCTATATTTATCAACCAGAACATGATCACGCGATTAAATCTAAAGTGGCCGTAAAACATCGCAATGCGATGAAAGTAGAAATCACATCTGGAGTGAGGGCAGGACAAATAATTGTAACGCCTCCTGCGGCCAATAATAATGAATATGATATCATTGAGTTCAAATAACATGCTAAACATGCAAAATGCTGAAAAATGTTACACCACCAAAACGATTAAAACCAAAGTTCTTAGAGATCTCAACTTTAGGGTAGAAAAAGGTGATTTTGTTTCGATCATGGGGCCATCCGGATCGGGTAAATCAACACTACTTAATATCATTGGTATGTTTGATAGCCTTGATAGTGGGTTCTTCTCCCTGGCTGGAGAGAATATTATCGGCATGAGCCAGTCGCAAAAAATAGCGTTAAGAAGAGTGCTAGTAGGCTATATATTTCAATCATTTAACTTAATTCCTCATCTGTCCATTTTTGACAATGTTGCATTACCACTTAAGTATCGTGGTGTGGCAAAAAAGGAGCGGGTTGAACGAGTAAATCAAGCGTTAAATCTTTTTAATATTGATAATCGGCGAAATCATAAACCTATGCAACTATCCGGAGGCCAACAACAGCGAGTGGCCATTGCCAGAGCAATGGTTTCAGAACCTGGATTATTACTGGCTGATGAACCTACCGGAAATTTGGATAGTAAAAATGCCCATCTGGTTCTTCAGCAATTAAAATATATAAATCAAAAAGGAACCACTGTCATTATGGTTACGCACTCAGATGATGCTTCAACATACGGAAACAGAATAATAAACATAAAAGATGGTAAACTCACATGACAAAATAGGAGTATATTATGGGGAGTGCAATACCGATAAAAAATATTGATTGCGTTCAAATAGCCGATGTAAATCCACAGGAATTGGAAAGACTCGAAAAATGTGAATACAAGGAACTATCAGCTTACCTTATTGGTAAAGTACCAGCAGAACAATTACTCGACACTATTGAATTGGATATCTTCAATGAAGAAATAAATAAAAATATTTCAGCAAAAACCATTAAAGCAAAAAAACTCGTCATTGTATTGAAAGCAACTCGACTATGTAACCTTCGTTGCACCTATTGTCATTCATGGGCTGAAGGTCCAAATCAAACAGTTTCATTTCAAACACTCGTGCGGACAGTTCGACAAATACTTGCCATTCCTAATATTAATAGATTTGAGTTTGTTTGGCATGGAGGGGAAATTACACTATTGAAACCCGCTTTTTTCAAAAAACTTATTTGGCTGCAACAGCAATTTAAGCGACCTGAGCAATATATAACTAATACCATGCAATCAAACTTAGTCAACGTCTCAGATGAGTGGTTAATATTTATCAAAGGCATTGGTATGAATGTCGGAATTAGTCTTGATGGCGTACCCACTGTGAATGATAAACGGCGCATTGACTATCGAGGGAGGGGGACATCCGATCGAATTGCAAAAGGGATAAAAAAACTTCGCCAACACAACATCTTATATGGTGCGCTCATTGTTGTTGACCGAGAAGTTTATCAAACTAATATGAAGGAGATGTTAGACTACTTTATCTCAATAGAGCTAACCAATATTGAATTCTTGAATATCGTCCCCGATAATAGGTTAGCTAAAGGTGATCGCATAGATAATAGCTTTATCAGCTATAGTGATTTTATCCAGTTCCTATCAAACTTGTTTAATATTTGGGTAAATGGCTACCAGGGGAGGATAAACATTGCGGTTTTTGACGATTTTATGAAAGTACTGAAAAACCCAAAAAACAAACCGGCGGCATGTTATTGGTCTGGTAATTGCTCACAAGAGATAATCACCTTAGAACCCAATGGTGATATCTCTCCCTGTGACAAATATGTCGGTGATAAAGACAGCATCTATGGCTCACTATTAGATACTGATTTGGCCGATTTATTAGCTTATTCATCACACAACCAACAAGCCATCAATGAGGAGATCGAGGCGACAGAAAAAATGCGCCATTGTAAGTGGTTTTCTATTTGCCACGGGGGGTGCCCCCATGATCGGGTGATTAATCGACGACATACCGAAGGATATAATGATACATGTTGCGGGACTGGAAAATTACTGGCAACCATTCAGCATTATTTAGTCAATGCTCACTAAGGCTATATGCATTGTGGCTATCGAATACAGCAGAAATTATTATTAACCGCATTCCACCTGTCAATTAAGAGGTGGAATGCCCGTTATGTTGACCTTTTTAAGCTGGCCTTTTCAGATTAAAACGCCGACCCCGGCTGTAATAGAAAAGCTTGCTCCTCAGCACTGGATACTCGCCCGAGAATATGATTGCGGTGCGGGTAACGGCCAAAACGATCAATAATTGCTTTATGGCGCAATTCATAATCTAGTTGGAGCTTATTGCCTAATTCGGTATATAACGTCAACGCTTGCTGGTAAATTAATGCTGATTCTGAATGCATAAAGGGCATATACAAAAAACCACGTTGTATATCAGATAGCAGACCGGCCTGACCACTGCTAACAGCCTCTTGTGCCAGCACTAACGCCATGCCATCACAGGAGAAAGATGCGGGAAGATCACGAAACATATTTCGGCTGAACTGATCTAATACCAGTATTTCAGCCAAACGCCCTTCGATATTTTGCCGCCAATGGGCCAGTTCCCCCTTTGATGCAGCCTGCCAGGCAGAACCAAAATGTTGGCGTAGATGGGCATCAAAATCCTCATCCTTTTTAAACCATAACGCCGAGTCCATTTCACTAAACCAGAATTTAAGAATTTTTTGATAGTCCATATTATCCCCCTGTTTTGTCAGACGACGATAAATGCCAATGAAAAAGAGCCGCGCCGATCAAGACAGTCTCAGTCTGTGGCCTCCATCCATTCACCCACTATACATTCTCTGCCATAATGGCTCTCTTATTTGGTAGCTCTGCATCCGCCATACCCTTAGCAGGGTGCACACAGACCACGGAGTTCAGCATGGATCACTGTAATACCTCGGATTTACTCTCTCTGGAACAAGCACTGACAAAAATGCTGTCACAGGTCACGCCATTGCAAGCAACAGAAATTGTCCCGTTAACCGATGCTGCGGGGCGTATCACAGCCCGTGCAATAACTTCCCCCATTGCTGTTCCCCCTTTCGCCAATTCGGCTATGGACGGTTATGCTGTGCGCTGTAATGAGCTTAGCAGCGGACTGCCATTACCGGTGGCTGGCAAGGCTTTTGCGGGGGCGCCCTTTAAAGATTCGTGGCCTGCCAATACCTGTGTCCGCATTATGACCGGTGCCCCTATTCCTGCGGGGGCTGATGCCGTCATCATGCAAGAGCAGGCCATGGTGAGCGAACAAGGTGTCACATTTAATGGCAGTGTGCATATCGGGCAAAATATCCGTTTAGCGGGGGAAGATATCGAACAAGGTGCGCCAGTGTTCCCCGCGGGCGTAAAATTAGGCGCAGCGCAACTCCCCTTGCTGGCATCATTGGGGATTGCCGAAGTCACGGTTTTCCGCACCTTGAAGGTCGCCATTTTCTCTACTGGCGATGAGTTACAGCCGATCGGGCAGCCGTTGGGCGAAGGGCAGATTTACGATACTAATCGCTTTGCGGTGCGCTTAATGTTGCAACAGTTAGGATGCCAAATCATTGACCTCGGCGTCATCCCTGATGATCAGCAGGCATTGCGTAAGGCATTTGAGCAAGCCGATGGTACTGCAGATCTGGTTATTAGCAGTGGCGGCGTCTCAGTCGGTGAAGCGGATTACACCAAACAGATGCTGGAGGAGTTAGGTGATATCGGTTTCTGGAAATTGGCAATCAAGCCCGGCAAACCTTTTGCTTTTGGCAAATTAGAGAATGCTTGGTTCTGTGGCTTACCGGGTAACCCGGTCTCAGCGGCCCTAACCTTCTATCAGTTAGTGCAACCGCTAATTGCCAAGCTCTCCGGCCACTCTGAGTGGCATCCGCCAGTGCGCCTGAAGGCAAAAGCAGTGACTAAATTGAAAAAATCTCCAGGTCGTTTGGATTTCCAGCGCGGGATTTTCTCTACCAACGCCAACGGCGAGCTGGAAGTGCGTACCACTGGCCATCAGGGGTCCCATATATTTAGCTCATTTAGTCAGGGGAATTGTTTTATCGTACTTGAGCGGGAGCGTGGTTCAGTTGAAATTGGCGAAATCGTTGAGATAGAGTTATTTAATGCGCTGCTAGGGAGCTGAGATGTTGCCTGAACTTTCCGATGCACAAACTCTGCGTTACAACCGGCAAATCGTCCTGCGCGATTTTGATTTTGACGGTCAGGAAAAGCTTAACGCAGCTAAGGTGCTGATCGTTGGATTAGGTGGCCTGGGGTGTGCGGCGGCACAATATTTGGCAGTGGCCGGGGTGGGCCATCTTAGCCTGCTGGATTTTGATAGGGTTTCTCTGTCCAACTTGCAACGGCAGATTCTGCATCGCGATAGCCGTATCGGGATGTCTAAAGTGGCCTCTGCGGCGCTGACACTATCAGAGATGAACCCCCATCTGACACTGAAAACAGTTGATGCCCAGTTAGATGATGAGCAACTCGCTACCACCATTGCTGAACACCAATTAGTGTTGGATTGCACGGATAATGTCGCCAGCCGCGAACAATTGAATCGTCTGTGCCATGCACAACGTAAACCCCTGGTTTCAGGCGCTGCCATTCGGATGGAGGGGCAAATCACTGTCTTCACCTATCAGGAGAATCAGCCCTGTTATCGCTGCCTTAGTCGATTGTTCGGCAATAATGCGCTCACCTGCGTTGAAGCTGGGGTGATGGCCCCATTAGTGGGTATTATTGGTAACTTGCAAGCAATGGAAGCGATAAAATTACTGGCCAATTATGGTCAGGTGATATCCGGCCGTATATTGATGTACGACGCCATGACCGCAGAATTTCGCAGTTTAAAACTAGCAAAAGATCTCAATTGCGAGGTTTGCAGCAAGATTTAGCGGAGTTCAGTGCAAAAAAAAGCTGATGCAATGCATCAGCTCTCTTATTATCACCCGATCAGATAATCAGGACTGGATACCCTGGCTACGCAGATAATCTTCGTAATTGCCGGTAAAGTCGATCAATTTGCTTGGTGTCATTTCAATCACTCGGCTCGCCAATGAACTGACGAACTCACGGTCATGGGAAACGAAGATTAACGTGCCTTCGTACATTTCCAGTGCCATGTTAAGCGCTTCAATGGATTCCATATCCAAATGGTTGGTTGGCTCATCCATTACCAGAATGTTAGGCCGCTGCATCATCAACTTACCAAATAACATCCGCCCTTTCTCACCACCAGACAAGACCTGTACTTTCTTCTTGATATCATCCTGGCTAAACAGTAAACGGCCCAGCACACTGCGCACAGCCTGCTCGTCATCTTTTTCCTGTTTCCACTGACTCATCCAGTCAAATACCGTCAGATCGATCTCAAAATCGCTGGCGTGATCCTGCGCGTAGTAACCTATCTTACTGTTTTCAGACCATTTTACGCTGCCAGAATCTGGCTCATAATCCCCTACCAAGGTTTTCAGCAAAGTAGATTTACCGATACCATTTGGCCCGAGGATAGCCACTTTCTCACCCACTTCCAGACGCAGATCCAGTTTTTTAAACAGTGGGCCGTTATCAAAACCTTTCGTCAGCAATTCAACTTCCAGCGCATTGCGGAACAACTTTTTATCCTGATCAAAGCGGATAAACGGGTTCTGACGGCTAGAAGCTTTTACTTCATCAAGCTGAATTTTATCAATCTGGCGGGCGCGCGAAGTGGCCTGCTTGGATTTAGAGGCGTTGGCACTAAAGCGACTTACAAAGGATTGCAGCTCAGAGATCTGGGCTTTTTTCTTGGCGTTATCAGAGAGCAGACGATCGCGAGCTTGAGTCGCAGCCGTCATGTATTCATCATAGTTACCCGGATAAACACGCAATTCGCCGTAATCCAGATCCGCCATGTGGGTGCACACCATGTTCAGGAAGTGACGGTCATGGGAAATAATGATCATGGTGCTGCTACGTTCGTTCAGCACTTGTTCCAACCAGCGGATAGTATCGATATCCAGGTTGTTGGTAGGTTCGTCGAGTAACAAGATTTCTGGGTCTGAGAACAGGGCCTGCGCCAACAAGACACGCAATTTGAAGCCGGGAGCGATTTCGCTCATCAAACCATAATGTTGCTCAACCGGAATACCGACACCGAGCAGCAATTCACCGGCACGGGCTTCTGCGCTGTAACCATCCATTTCACCATAGGCAACTTCCAGATCAGCCACTTTATAGCCGTCTGCTTCACTCATTTCAGGCATGGCGTAAATGCGGTCGCGCTCTTCTTTTACTTCCCACAATTCGCCGTGACCCATAATAACGGTGTCCAGCACTGTGTTGTTTTCAAAGGCGAATTGGTCCTGACGCAATTTACCCAAGCGCTCATTTGGGTCAAGGAATACGTTGCCGCCGCTTGGTGCCAGATCACCACCAAGGATTTTCATGAATGTGGATTTACCACACCCATTAGCGCCAATCAGGCCATAGCGATTACCGCCACCGAATTTTACTGAAATGTTCTCAAACAGCGGCTTGCTGCCGAATTGCATGGTGATATTGTTAGTACTTAGCACAGAGCTCGCTCTCGATTGGATTACTGAATAGGGATATTCAAGAATTATAGAAAATGTGATTCGGCGCGCATTATGCCACAAGATGGCAAGAGTATCGCCTGCAGTTTTGCACGAAATCTCAGCAGGGGGGATAAATCCGAAGATGAACCACGGTTTTAGCCGAGGTTGTTGCGAACTATCTACAGTAAAAAGAGGCGAAAACGCCCCTAAAGTCACCTCAATGGAGACCTAAGCTATCAGTGCTATGCCCCATCAATACATTGCAATGCGCGCTGCTTATCCAGCAAAAAAGGTCGCAAATAGCCCACCGCATTCGACATCGGTAACACCTCTTCGCTGAGACGAATATTCAGCACATGACAAATATAGTGACGCCGATGCACTATTCTTTGCCAAACCTCTGGGTAATGGGTCGCAAGGTCATGACGCAGTTGTTGATCCGCCAGCGCAATACACTCCTCAGCACTCACGCCGGCATAACCTTTTACCGCAGGAATAATATCAATTTGGAATAGCATACCACTGCTGATTATCTCTTCCGAATCACTATAAATAGGTGAACACAACCACTCTTCATCAGCCACTAAATGACCGGGATTTAATGACCAGTGATATTGCGATTTAGGGAGTACTGCCTCAACGAGCGAATAGATCTCTTTGCCCAACATGCCAATACGAATATTTTCTAACCAGGCCACTACAGTGGTGTAATAAGGGATTGCGACTCTATCGAGATAATCCCTTTCCGCTAAAGGCAGTTCATCTGCGTGATGGACAGCATAACCAGTTCGGCTACTCAGGCCGCCTTTAAACCCAGTGGTCAATGAAATCTTATCGCCAAGTTGCACCGCTTTATCTCCGGGATACAAATTAGCTTGTTCAAAACGAGCACCCGTCGCTGCAATCATCACCACGGTATTCGGTTGCCCTTCGTCAGCAAGATAACTGCCCAGCTGTTTTTCTGTTTTACCAATCTCTACCGCAGCCAGTGCCTTAAGAATACAATTAGATGCCAGATTCGCCCCATATTCATAATGAGCCAATTCATTAGCATTATTGGTGACTCTGGCCGCTGTATCACTGCCAATAAAAAGCGCGGTAGCATTAATCACCGCCGTGGTTGGTGAAACGGATTGCTTAATCGCATCCACAATAAAATAGGGAAGATCAAACAGCTGGCTATTATCGTCCCGTTTGCTGGTAAAGAGTTTCCATCCCGCCACCCCGACCTTTTTAGCTTGCTTAATACCGCTATCAGCCAATAACTCAACCAATGTTTTGCTGTTTTCCATTGGCTGATTTGGCAAAGAGAAATAGGGAACATGAATTCCGATATTCTCCACTCTGGCATATTGCGATAACTTTAAATTCTCGTTGCCCAGTAATAAATAAGTCTCCCCTGAGACATGCAGCACCATCGCTGCTTCTTCAAAGCGGGGGATAAACCCGGCAAGATACTCAAAGTTGCCACCATGCTCTTTGTCAGCATAAACGAATAGGTAATCGAGATCAGCCCGCACCATATTGCTGATAATTTTGGCTTTACGAGCAGCAATGGTGCTATCACTAATTGCGACCTTGGATACAGCGTTAAATCTTGATGGTGCGTCAATAGAGTTAAGTTTTACCTGGCGCTTAACAATCATCTTTTCCATAACCATCATGATCCTCGTTAGTTAATTTAAAATCAGCTGCCCGGTTATCTCCTTTGCGCTATAACCACTTAGCATCGCGGGTAAAGGAGATAGTTAACCAGCGATGGGGGCCGGACTCACCAATTGCATGGGAGATTTCATCACGTATTTTGTCAAAATAAGGTACACCACTATTTTCCATTTCAGGCGGTATAACAACATGAATTTCAACAAATAAGCCTCGACCAATACGAGTGGCGTAATGTGAATAGTCAATAAATTTATATTTCGCCATCAGCTCATCCATTAAGTTTTCCATGGACGAATCTAACGTATCTGGTGTCATTTGTAATACTTCGCGCACTGCCGCAATCACCGTTTTTATCGGAACAGGTATCAGTATCAAGGTTAACAGTGCTAATACGCTGGGGTCGGTATAAACAATTAAGTGCTCATAACGGGTGCCTTCCATGCTCCAGGAGAGTAAAAAGGCCACCAATAAAGCAGAACTAATGCAAGCTGACATCAGCCAGCTCTTGGTATCCAGCGCTATTAGCTCAGACTTAACGCGCTTATTCAAACGATGCTGTTTTAAGAAGATGGTGAAACAGAAAATGCTAACAACCAGAGCATAAACAATCGCCCAGCCGAGTTCTAACTCTCGACCACCATCAATAATACCTTTAATAGCATTAACAAATGCATACAGACAGAGGAAAGCCAATAAGCTGCCATTAAAAGCCAATACCAGCGGCTCTACATGCCAGAAACCATATTGAAAACGCCGGCTATTCGGTTGGCCTAGCAGTCGTGAAACCAATAAGGATAAACTGCACATGCCGGCATCTAAGGCGGAGAACATGCCATCAAAAATAATCGACATCGAACCACAAACAATACCGAAAACAATCCCCATGGTGGCAATAATCAAAGTACAAAAAATCGATCGCCGTAAAATCTGCTGTTCAAGTTTAGTGTCATGTAGCATAAGTGGAGCCTGCTCATTGAGTGTCGTCATGATTACAACCTACTGTTTATTATAATCTATTACTTTTATTTTAATGCAGCTTGATATGTGAATCACGATAAGAGCAGTGAAGGTAAATCAGAGCTAATAGTAGTTTGTCATATTATTCTATTTTTACCAGTAAATTAGTCTGCCATTTTCAACATGAGATCTTGTTAATCCCTTGTTTTTATTTATTTTAACTTTTATGCTTTTTGTTATCAGCGATTTTATGCCGTCAACTCTCATGCTGATAGTCTTAATAAAGGTTTCATTTTCATCTTTATCCTAGAGCCACCAGCCAGTAGTTCTTTATACTTAAAGTCTAATAACAGAGTTCATTAATTCTAATAACATACCTATCGGATTAGAAAAATAATTAGCACCAGTAAATGAGTAGAAGTTGTTATTCGTCAAGAATGCTATTTCTGCATGTAGATATTATCCAAGGTTTCGGTAATACCCGCTTCGGGGGAAATATGGCGACTAAGCTTAATATCCTATTAGTACATGGTGCCTGGGCTGATGGCTCACAATGGCGGCATATTATTCCAGCACTGCATGCCATGGGTCACCGGGTGATTGCCATTCAAAATCCGCTAACTTCATTGGCAGATGATGTAGAGTGTACTATTAAGCTAACTACCGCATTATATGGCCCAACACTATTAGTTGGCCACTCTTATGGCGGCATGGTGATTACTCAGGTCGGGCATCTGCAAAATGTGGTTGGGATGGTCTATCTCGCTGCTTTCGCTCCCGATGCCGGTGAAAGCTTATCCAGCCTCTTTGCCTTACGTAAACCCCCCATTGGCGCTGCTTACATTCGCCCCGATGATAATGGTTTTTTGTGGATCGACACTGATAGGTTCCATGAAAACATGTGTCAGGATATTGATGAAAACGAAGCATTGGTGATGGCTTTGGTGCAAAAACCCTTAGCAGCACGTGCTTTTACTGATAAATCTGCCCAGCCAGCCTGGCGGGTGAAGCCTTGCTGGTATCAGGTTTCGACCGAAGACCGGATGTTGCCGGTAGAAACACAGCGCGGATTTGCCGAACGAATTCAGGCACAAATTGTGATTGAATTGCCTGCCAGCCACGCCTCACATATCTCTCATCCACAGCAGATCATTGACCTGATTGCCGCTGCGGCAAACGCAGTGAGATAATCTTTGCGCTGAACTCATACTGAAATGAGTGCGGGTGCAAGGACAAAACGCATCACTGCCCCATGCCAATAGACGCAAAAAATCCGCCCGAGAGCGGATTTTTATCAAACACAGCATTTCAACATTAAAGCTGGATGCTGATACTCCTAAGCAGTTGCTTAGAAAGTATAACCTACGCCAGCAACCCAAGTACCAACATCAACATTGCGGATACGGCTCTGCTCGTAAGAGACGTCCAAAGCAACGTTTTGGATTGGGTTGAACTGCATACCCGCACCATAGGTGAAGCCGTAATCGCTGGTGCTGTTTTTGTCGTTAGCAGAAGTTGGGAAGTTCTGGCTGAAACGGCCATAACCCACACCAACCAGGCCATAGATGCTAGCCCAATCATTGATACGGTAAGCTGGACCAGCGGTGATCGCGTTATATTGCGCTTTGTTGTAAACAGAGGCGCTGTCACCGAAGCTGCTTTTTTCAGTGTGAGTGAAAGAAGTGATGTAGCCCAGTTGGGAATCGCTCCACTCATAACGGTATTTCAGGTTGAAACCTGAAGATTTGTTAGCAACACCTTGGTAATCGCTCTGGGCATAACCACCAGAAACGGTGCTTTGACCTGCAAAAGCTGAACCTGCAGATACTGCTAATACACAAGCTGCTACCGCTGAAAGACATGTAATTTTAATCATAACCACCTCGAAAGACGCAAATTTTTAGATGAAACAAGAACACCATGAAATTATAACAACAAATAGTAGGAAACTCTGCTTACTAATGATTGTCTAATCATTTATTTGGTGTAACAAACAATTTCAAGTATCTTCCATCTTACTAATACGCTTACGATTTTGCCCTATTCTACACCTTTATGTGACAGCCATCACCAAAAGCCATTTCAGACGACTCTTAATTTTCAAGCTCAAATAAGCAGCAAAAATAGCGTTAAAAAACAACAAGCGCAGAAATAATTATTTTTTTATCGCTTTTGGCGAGGTGTTGGTGATTTTCAAACACTCTGCTGACATTTCATTTACACTGCCAATGACTGATACCTAATACTTTTCTTTGAGGCTCAAAAGGATGTCTTTGTCTCCTCCATCTAAACATTCACTCCCGCTGCTCCCTATTTTCTTGCTGGTGATCGCCATGATCTCAATCCAGAGTGGCGCATCGCTAGCGAAAAGTTTGTTCCCGCTGGTTGGCGCTCAGGGGATAACCTCGCTGCGACTCGGCATCGGCACACTGATTCTATTTGTTATTTTTAAGCCCTGGCGGATGCGGTTTGAAGCCGGTAGCCGTTTGCCCCTGCTGGTCTATGGCGTGACACTCGGTGGAATGAACTTTCTGTTTTACCTGTCACTGAAAACAGTGCCACTGGGCATTGCTGTCGCGTTAGAATTCACCGGCCCTTTGGCCCTGGCGATGCTCTCCTCTCGCCGGCCGGTAGATTTTATCTGGGTAGGATTAGCCGTTCTGGGCCTCTGGTTCCTGCTACCACTAGGGCATAACGTCGGCACCATCGACCTATTCGGCGCCGCATGTGCACTGGGTGCGGGTGCCTGCTGGGCGCTCTATATTATTTCCGGGCAGAAAGCGGGCGGTGATCATGGCGCGGGGACTGTTGCTATTGGCTCGCTAATCGCTGCACTGGTTTTCTGCCCCATTGGGGTGGCGTATAACGGCATGGCGCTGTTCGACCCCGCCATTTTGCCAATTGCCTTGGCCGTCGCCATTTTGTCCACCGCACTGCCCTACTCACTTGAGATGGTTGCGCTAACCAATCTCCCTACTCGCACATTCGGCACATTAATGAGTCTGGAACCTGCATTGGCGGCAATTTCAGGATTAGTGTTCTTAAACGAGCATCTGACATTGATTCAATGGATGGCACTGGCATCAATCATCTGTGCCTCTATAGGCGCAACACTGACTATCAGACCCAAGCCACAGCTTGATAACATTACCTGAGAAGGGGCATAAGGTGGAGATTAGAGCTGCAACAACCGCAGATTTTGCTGAAATTTGGCCACTATTTCAGGCCGTGGTGAGTGGCGGGGATACCTATGTATTCAGCCCCGAGACACCGGAACAAGATGCCTACGACTACTGGTTTGGTGCGGGTGTCCGCTGTTTTGTCGCAGTACATCAGCAGCGTATTGTGGGGATGTATAAACTCATCAATAACCAGCGCGATTTAGGTGCCCATGTGGCGAATGCTTCATTTATGGTTGACGGGCAAGCGCGTGGCTTGGGGGTCGGCAAAGCACTCGGCCTTCATTGCATTGAGCAGGCGACTGCGCTGGGCTACCGGGCAATGCAGTTTAACTTTGTCGTCAGCACCAATACTCTGGCCGTCGCGTTATGGCAAAAACTAGGTTTTAAGATTATTGCCACCCTGCCAAAAGCCTTTAACCACCGCCAACTCGGTTATGTCGATGCCTATGTGATGCATCGGGTATTGGAAGCAAACCCGCACTAATTGCCCTTGTTACCCCCCAATATTATTTTTATTTATTGCACGCCAACCCAGTCATTTCGCGGGTTGGCGTTTTTTATAGCTTATTTTTCATTTTATTTGCATCCAAAACCACAAGCTGATTCGTATAGGTAGATGTGAGGCAAGACTTCACCTCAACCATCCTAAAAGGAATACATTATGAAAACGCTTATTCGTACCGCTATCTGTGCTTCCTTACTGTTCAGCACTGTTTCTATGGCCGCTATGATGTCCGAAACTGTCATGGTGGGTGGCGCTTCAATGTTCCCCAGCAAAAATATTATTGAGAATGCGGTGAACTCAAAAGATCACACCACCTTAGTGGCTGCGGTTAAAGCGGCGGGATTGGTTGATACCCTACAAGGCCCAGGGCCATTTACCGTGTTCGCGCCCACCGATGCCGCGTTTGCAAAATTGCCCGCAGGTACGGTTGAAAGTTTGGTCAAACCAGAAAATAAGGCCATGCTCACCCAAATCCTGACCTATCACGTGGTGTCGGGTAAGTACGATATGAAACAGTTAGAGAGTAAAATTAAAGCCGGTGGCGGGAGTGCCGAGCTGAAAACAGTCAACGGCCAATCACTATGGATTATGAATAATGGGCCGCATAACATTCAGCTTAAAGATGGCAAAGGTAACATCGCCAATATCAGCACCTATGATGTACAACAGAAAAATGGCGTTATCGATGTGATTGATACTGTTCTGATGCCTAAATAAAACCCGTCTATACTGGGTGCAGTGTCTCACTACACCTGACGGATTTTTAGGGATTGGCGCATGAATGAATGTTCTGTGGAACAACAAGTCGGACTGATAGATGCCATTGCTAAAGGCGATCAGTCCGCCTTTGAAAAACTTTACCGTTTGACCTCCCCCCGATTATTCGCGGTCGCCGTACGTATGCTACGCAACCACGCCCGTGCAGAAGAAGTTTTACATGACAGTTTTCTCACCGTCTGGAACCGGGCTGATAATTACAACGCTCAACTCAGCGCCCCACTAACTTGGTTGACCCATATCGTACGCAACCGGGCAATAGATCTGATGCGCGGCAGTGATAATCGTCTGCAAACACTCGACGACGATGCAACTGATACACTGACCGATAGCGCGCTGACACCACTGGCACAATTACAGCAAGATGGCGAGACTAAACAGCTGGCAGACTGCTTAGCACATCTGCCCGCAGATCAACGTCAAAGTATTATGCTGGCTTATTATCAAGGGCTTTCTCATGGGGAGATCGCGGTTCATTTACAGCAACCCCTTGGTACGATAAAAAGCTGGATACGTCGTGCACTGGACCACCTAAAGGGCTGTGTAGGCTTATGAAAAACAGACGCGAATATGACTCAGCACTGGCCGCAGAGTATGCACTAGGCACCTTGCGTGGCCTGGCACGGATGCGTTTTGAACGCCGCTTCCGTCGTGACCCACGGCTGGCGGCAGATGTTGCCAGTTGGCAGAGCCTGTTTACTCAACTGGACAATCAGCTCGCCCCTTTAGAGCCACCTGAGCGCGTTTGGAAACGCTTAGCGCTGGAGCTACCACAGGAAAATGTGCGCCACATCAAACGTCATCGCTGGTCGTATGCCGGTTGGGCGGTCGCCGCAGGCCTGGCGGCACTCCTCATCGTGCCGCGTCTATTGGTGGAACCCCCTACCGCGATACCGGTAGCCGTGCTATCAAATAGCCAGCAAAATAGCCAATGGGTGGTCAGTTTGGAAAAATCGACCCGCAATTTGACCTTAACGCCACTGAATCCAGTCGCGGTAAGCCGCAATAATAGCCTTGAGCTGTGGAGTATTCCTGCCGGTGAAAAGCCGCACTCACTGGGGTTGCTCAATAGCAGCGGGCCGACACAACTGATATTGGCTGAAAACCAGCTAACCGATAACTCACTGCTGGCGATTAGCCTTGAGCCTCACGGGGGTTCCCCGACCGGTCAGCCAACCGGGGCGGTGTTGTTTAGCGGGCCATTGCAGAATCTGTAACATGCCCTTTTATCTGGCGCGGCAACTCCACTGAATTGCTGCACCAGCGCTCTCCCCACGCCCAGCTTGTCGGCATTGATAACTCGATAGCAATGTTGGCGAGCGCGCAACAGCGCCTCCCTGATTGCGCTTTTCTTGAGGCAGATATCCGCCACTCATTGATGGCCGGCGTTTACTGGCATTTCCGCGCTTATTTATCATCGCCCGCGCCCGCCCATAATCCCACAATAAATGCCGGTTAATTTAATTAGCCGGTATATCGCACTGATAAAACAACAATAAAATAGTCAATGGTGAGAACTATTTATTTTCATAAATAATATCTCACCTTAGCGTCAGCATAAAATACTTAGCCAAGATATTGAAAAACATTTAAATAATAAAACAGATATAAATCACAGCGATAGTTATTATCAATTAGACATGAAAATAAAAGTGACACTATTTTATCAATGAAACACCAAATTACATTTTCAAACACTTTCGGCAGTTGGCTATTTAATTGATAGGCGCTATCTGACCTGCAAAATTAAATATCTTTGTTATACTTATTGCGGTGAAGAAATTGGCAATCAACTCAATAAAGGGATACCTATTATGAGTACAGCAAAACTGGTAAAAGCAAAATCTTCTGAACTAATCTATACCCGTAATGACGTTGATGAACATGATAAAACGCTGACGATTAAGCTATTAAACCAGCTGGTTATTCAGTTTATCGACCTGTCGCTGATCACCAAACAGGCTCACTGGAATATGCGCGGTGCGAACTTTATCGCAGTCCACGAAATGTTGGATGGCTTCCGCACGGCCATTAATGATCATCTGGATACTTTTGCCGAGCGCGCGGTTCAATTAGGTGGCGTAGCACTCGGGACTGCACAGCTAGTTACCGATAAAACCCCACTGAAGAGCTATCCGACCCATATTCATAGTGTGCAAGAGCACCTGAAAGAGTTGGCCGATCGCTATGGGGTGGTCGCAAACTTTATCCGCAAAGCCATCGCTGAGGTCGATGATGAGGCGAGCGCCGACATGTTTACTGCTGCATCTCGTGATCTGGATAAATTCCTGTGGTTCCTTGAGGCAAATATTGAGTAATCACCCCCATTGCTCTCCAACATACCGGCTATTTGTAAGATGAGCGGTATTTGAAAGATGACAGACAGGGCCGGTTAATCGGCCCTATTAGCGGAGGTCATATGGCAAGTGGATGGGCCGGAGACGGCGCAGTACAAGATCAAATTGACTCCACCCTTGAAGATGCGGTTCAGCGCGCCCGACAGGCTCTTGGCAAAGGCGAGAGTGAAATCTACTGCCTGGCGTGTGGAGCAGCCATTCCCGAGGCACGACGTACAGCACTGGCTGGTGTGAAGTATTGTCTGGCCTGCCAAAACCAATTAGATAAGCATCAGGCAAACCATGCCGGCTACAACCGCCGTGGTAGCAAAGATAGCCAACTTAGATAGCCCCCGCACGACTCACTCCCAAGCTGCACCCTTTTCAAGCAAAAACTCGATACAGTTAACAAGATTGTTGCATAAGTGTTATTTATCGATTGTTTCTTATTGATTGGCGAGTTAATAATAAGTAAATATATAGCTTGTTGCACCACAATGATAATCACGCACCATTTTGGTGAGTCAGAATGGTGCAATAAAAGCTTGCTAAGTAGTTTCAGGCTAACTACCCGCAGCAAACTCTTTATTTTTAAATAAGTTGCATTTCTGGCACGATCTTTTCATATTGCTCCCTGAAATATAAAAATGGATCTCTTTGCCCCAAGTTATTGCATCGCAGGTTAACTGCGGTGTCGGTACAAAAGGTATATCCACAAAAGCACAAAGGAACACCCACTTATGAAGTCACTTGTTAAAGTTTCATTGGCCGCACTCGCACTGGCCTTTGCCGTTAGCTCCCACGCCGCAGAAAAAGAGTTGATTGTTGCTACAGATACCGCTTTCGTTCCATTTGAGTTCAAACAAGGGGATAAATACGTCGGTTTTGATATCGACTTATGGGATGCCATCGCGAAAAAACTGGATGTGAAATACACCCTGAAACCAATGGATTTCAGTGGCATCATTCCTGCACTGCAAACTAAGAACGTAGATCTGGCACTGGCGGGTATCACCATCACCGACGAACGTAAAAAAGCGGTCGATTTCTCTGACGGCTACTACAACAGCGGTCTGCTGGTCATGGTCAAAGCGGACAACAACGACATCAAAGGCGAAGCGGATCTGCAAGGCAAAGTGGTAGCAGTAAAAAGTGGCACCGGTTCTGTTGATTATGCTAAAGCCAACATCAAAACCAAAGACTTACGTCAATTCCCGAATATCGATAACGCCTATCTGGAGTTAGGAACTGGCCGTGCTGATGCCGTATTGCATGACACCCCCAACATCCTGTACTTCATCAAAACGGCCGGCAATGGTCAGTTTAAAGCGGTGGGCGACTCCATTAAAGCTCAGCAGTACGGCGTAGCATTCCCGCAAGGTAGTGACCTGCGTGATAAAGTCAACGTAGCTCTGAAATCTCTGAAAGAAGACGGCACTTACGCTGCAATTTATAAAAAATGGTTCGGCGTAGAACCTAAATAATTAATTTTTTGCCGTTTTTAGACCAGGAGAATATCCATGCAGTTTGAATGGAGCGCTATTTGGCCCGCCATCCCAATCCTGCTTGAAGGCGCCAAGTTAACCCTATGGATTTCGGTCCTCGGGTTGCTTGGCGGCCTGATTATTGGGGTTATAGCCGGTTTTGCCCGCGCTTACGGTGGCTGGCTGAGCAGAAATATCGCATTAGTATTTATTGAGCTGATCCGTGGCACGCCAATTGTGGTGCAGGTGATGTTTATTTACTTTGCCTTGCCGATGATGATGCCAGTGCGCATCGATCCTTTCTCCGCCGCCGTTGTGACGATTATTATTAACTCAGGGGCTTATATCGCGGAGATCACCCGTGGTGCGGTGCTGTCAATCCACAATGGCTTCCGTGAAGCGGGTCTGGCGCTAGGTTTATCCAAACGCGACACTCTGCGTTACGTGATTGCCCCTCTGGCCCTGCGCCGTATGCTGCCGCCACTGGGTAACCAATGGATCGTCAGTATCAAAGACACCTCACTGTTTATCGTGATTGGCGTAGCAGAACTGACTCGTCAGGGTCAGGAAATTATCGCCGGTAACTTCCGCGC
Source organism: Yersinia bercovieri ATCC 43970 (assembly GCF_013282745.1). Taxonomy (NCBI): domain Bacteria; kingdom Pseudomonadati; phylum Pseudomonadota; class Gammaproteobacteria; order Enterobacterales; family Yersiniaceae; genus Yersinia; species Yersinia bercovieri. The sequence goes on along the minus strand of NZ_CP054044.1, from coordinate 2,894,356 downwards.
CATGGAGATATGGAGTGCGGTGGCGGTGATCTACCTGATAATCACCCTGGCTCTGAGCTTTGTTCTGCGCCGGTTAGAAAGAAAGCTGAAAATAATATGATTGAATTCAAAAACGTCTCCAAACACTTTGGCAAAACCCAGGTGCTCCACGACATCAATCTGAATATCACCAAGGGAGAAGTGGTGGTGATTATTGGCCCTTCCGGCTCGGGTAAATCTACCCTGTTGCGCTGTATCAATAAGCTGGAAGTGATTACCAGTGGTCAATTGATTGTCGATGGCCTGGATGTAAATGACCCCAAAGTTGATGAACGCCTGATCCGTCAGGAAGCTGGCATGGTGTTCCAACAGTTTTATCTGTTCCCGCATCTGACCGCGCTGGAAAACGTGGCCTTTGGCCCAGTCCGGGTCCGTGGGGCCTCGAAAGAGGCGGCGAATCAGCTAGCGATGGAGTTATTGACCAAGGTTGGGCTGGCAGATCGTGCTCACCACTTCCCGGCAGAGTTGTCGGGCGGTCAACAGCAGCGGGTGGCGATCGCCCGCGCTCTGGCGGTAAAACCCAAGCTGATGCTGTTTGATGAGCCGACCTCCGCGCTGGACCCGGAATTACGTCATGAAGTCTTGACCGTAATGAAAGATTTAGCCGAAGAGGGCATGACGATGGTCATCGTCACCCATGAAGTGGGCTTTGCCCAAAAAGTGGCATCGCGCCTGATCTTTATCGATAAAGGCCGGGTGGCACAAGATGGTGAACCAGACAGTCTGATCTCCAATCCGCCAAGTGAACGTTTGCGGGAGTTCCTGCAACACGTCTCCTGATGTGCGGTTTAGTATTAGCCTAAAATAAAATGGGCGGGCATCTTAGGATCCCGCCCATTTTTTATCTGATAAACCGCTCATAGATGGGGTTGCTGATTCTTGACCTGCGCAAATGCGGTCTTGAGCAATTGCCAGTGACGGCGATAGCCACCGCTAAGCACATATTGCGGATCACAAAACAGTAGTAGCCTCAAGGACGAAGGGTCAACCCAAAGTTATTGGAGTTGCAGCTAGGCAGCAAGCGAGCGAATCCCGATGAGCTTACACCAGTAAGTGATTCGGGTAAGTGAATGCAGCTAACACCCCTGCAGCCTCAAGGACGAAGGGTCAACCCAAAGTTATTGGAGTTGCAGGTAGGCAGCAAGCGAGCGAATCCCGATGAGCTTACACCAGTAAGTGATTCGGGTAAGTGAACGCAGCTAACACCCCTGCAGCTTCAAGAACGAAGGGTCCAGCGCTCAGACCTCCAAACAGCCTGCTCCTCTGGCGTCAGAAAAGTCCATGCTACAAAACGACTCACTTTCTGACCCTGTGCCATATCAATGGTGCGAACTTCAACTGCATTGGCGTAGCGCAGAGCATGATAGATAGCGGGTAACGTCGTTTTCTTGGAGATCAATGAGGTAAACCAGAAACAACTCTTCGCTTTAGTGGCGCTTTCCACCACCATGCGGCTGACAAAACCCTCTTCGCCGCCCTCACACCACAACTCGCTATTTTTGCCACCAAAGTTTTGCACCGGCTTGGCGGCAACCTCGCCTTTACCTAATTTGTGCAGCTTACGGCGTGTAGTGGCTGCGGCCTCTTCTGCCGAGCCGTGGAACGGCGGATTACACAATGTGGCATCGTAGCGCTCATTCGCCGCCAGAACCCCCTCGAAAATGGCCTGCGGATCTTTTTGATGTTTCAAACGCAGGGTATTTCTTAGGGTCGGGTTCATGGATACCACCATTTTTGCCGCGCTCAGTGCTTGCGGATCAATGTCAGTACCGGTAAAACGCCAGCCATATTCACGCTGACCAATAATCGGGTAGATGCAATTAGCACCGACACCAATATCCAGCAGCGCAATATTTTTACCTGCCGGGATCACTCCATCATTGCAACTGGCTAATAGATCAGCCAAATGATGAATATAATCAGCGCGGCCAGGGATCGGTGGGCATAAAAAGTCCGCGGGGATGTCCCAATATTCAATACCGTAAAAATGTTTTAGTAATGCCCGATTCAGCATTTTCACTGCCAAAGGATCGGCAAAATCGACAGAAATATCACCATAGGCATTAGGGGCCAAAAAAGGGATTAACTCTGGGCAACTCACTGAAAGCGCATCAAAGTCATAACGCGAGCGATGACGATTCCGGGGATGCAATCCACTTTTTTCTTTGGGGAATACTTTTTTGTTTTCCATCGTACTGACTCTCTAATCGGCATTTTCTGGCGCGTAAGATAGCATAAATCGCCCTAAAGCGGGTGTCATCCCGTGAGTGGGGCAACTGAGATGAGTTGAATGGCATTATGTGCCGCCCTCTCAACCAATATCAGCGGGCTACGTTCATCAACCACCTGCGGTTATCAACCGAACACTTAATGTCATTATCCCTCTCCATCATCTCTCCCTATGCTCACTCAGACGACCTAGACACGGCACCTGCAAAAGTGCATCGGTCTGGGGCGACCTTTTTTCCCTTCAGGAGAAACCAAAATGACCAATACTCACTTGTCTGCCCATCCCGGAGAGCCTGACAGCCGGCTTGATACTACTCTGCCGGCACCCGGACTGCGCGAATCCGCCGGGGGGCCATTCAGCTTAGCGAGCTCGGCACGAAAAAAACCGTCAATGTGGATATTCTTCCCTGGCCCGGAATGGCCGGAGGTCAGTATGTCACTCTGCGCTGGTGGGGGGTTCTACCCGACATCAATCTGTTGGGGCCCAACTATAATAAAGGCAAAGCCGTGTCGGCAGGCACCGTGGATAAAGTCATCACTTTCCCGGTCGATATCGCCACTTATCTGAAGCCCTATGCCGATGGAGGTACATTGTACCTGAGCTACGATGTAGATGGTGTCTACTCAGAGGAAGAGCACATTGGGGTGGATGTCCCGCCGGTGAGTCAACTGGCCGCCCCGGAGATTGAAGAAGCGCTGGCGGGTGAAATTGACCCGCTGGAGCCGGAACTCCTCACCCTGACCGTCCCACCCTGGCCAGGAATGGCAGCAAAAGACAAACTGAGTTACCTCTGGCGGGGTAGCCCCCCGTCGGGCGACCCGGTGACCCTGACGGACAGTATGCCTGTACCAAGGGCGCTGGTCGGTGAGCCAGTCAGTTTTGACTGCGAGGCGGCAGAGGGCGCGCAGCCGTTTGATGGCGGGACGGTAGAGGTCTGGTACGAGGTGGAGCCGGTGGCCGGTGGCGACACACAGGTGTCATTACATCAGACTTATCGGGTGGGCGAAGCCGCCCCATTGACTGCCCCGGTGATAGAGGAGGCAGACGGTGACCAGCTTGACCCGGAAAGACTGATCGGCGGGGCCCAGGTGCGTATCAGCTACCCGCTGATAGCCGCCGGAGACAGAGTACAGCTGGAGTGGATGCCCGTTGATGCGGTGGGGACTCCGGGGCAGGTATACAAGTCACCGGCCAATTTGGTGAGCACAGTGGACGTTGCCCAGGGATATATCCGCGTCCAGGTGCCGACCGCACAGATTGACCCCTATCTGGGGGGCTCGGTGGACCTGCGCTACGCGGTCAACGACGACAGGCTGTCGGCCATAACGCACTACGGTATCCAAAAACTGGTTCATGTCGGCAATCTGTGGGTGGTGGGGGCCAGAGGTAGTTCGGCCTCCTATCATCAGGGTTCGGGCTGTCTGGTGGCCCAGGACCAGACCACCCGGGCGCTGCTCAAGGCGCACTGGCAGTATGAGGGGCTGCCCGAGGTGAGCACTGACGTGCGCTTTATCGATACCCACCCAGAGCTGGAACTGGTCGTCAGCGTCGGCACCGAGGTGGTGCGGTTACGACCGCAGAACATAGCCCTGTCTAGTGGTGCCTGTGCGGTGGTGCTCAATGACGGTAGCGTGGCGGCCTGGGGGGGTTACGATTACCCGGGCGACGCAGCCACGGTGGCCAGCCTGCGCGATATTGTCCAGGTGGTCGGGGGTCAGTCTACCTTTGAGGCACTGGGCGCCAACGGCAGCGTGGCAGCCTGGGGGTATGACTTCGCCGGGGGCAAAGTACCACCAGCGGTAGCTAACCTGCGCAATATCGTCCAGGTGGTCGCGGGGGGGAGTGCCTTAGCGGCACGGTGTGCGGACGGCAGCGTGGTGGCTTGGGCGAAGGATGCCAATAATGGGGGCACAGTGCCGCCGGCGGTGGCGGGCCTGCGCGATATTGTGCAGGTGGTCGGGGGCTTGTCGGCCTTTGCGGCGCTGCGGGCAGATGGCAGCTTGGTGGCCTGGGGAAATCCCGACGATGGGGGTACTGTATCGCCGGCGGTGGCGGGCTTGCGCGATATCGTGCAGGTGGTCGGGGGTGATTATGCCTTTGCGGCGCTGCGCGCCAACGGCAGCGTGGTGGCCTATCCCTACTACGCGTTCGGTGGCGACACGAGCTCAGTGGCGGGCCTGACCGATATTGTGCAGGTGGTCGCAGGGGAGACTGCCTTTGCGGCGCTGCGCGCCAACGGCAGCGTGGTGGCCTGGGGGAGCTCAGACAGTGGGGGCACGGTATCGTCGGAAGTGGCAGGCCTGAGCGATATTGTCCAACTGGTCGGGAGTGGGAGTGCCTTTGCGGCGCTGCGGGCGGATGGCAGCGTGGTGGCCTGGGGGATCCTGCCCGTGGGGGGACGGTTTCCAAGGAGGTGGCTGGCCTGAGCGATATTGTCCTACTGGTCGGGAGCTCGTATGCTTTTGCGGCTCTGCGCGCCAACGGCAGCGTGGTGGCTTGGGGGAATCCTGACCTTGGCGGCACAGTGCCGACCGAGATTACCGCACTGCATAACCTACGGGCAGTCTACGGCGGTTACGGAGTCCTTGCCGTACTGGATGATGCCGGTGTTCCAACCTCCTGGTCGTCCGTGACGGGCAGCCCCCCAGCCGGGGTGGCGGGTAATGTAAGTTACACCCTACCGGAGCGGCCGAAACTGCGCCAACTGAAGTAACTGCTCTACAAGCGGGGGACAGCGGAAGTCCCCCGCTTTATCAGGGCCGTGGGTATATTCACTCAATAACCACACCGCTACCGTGACAGAGGCTGTAACGGTCAGTGATTACCAAACACGGTAAATTTTACCGCTCTCGATCCCTTCAATACTGCGCTGATACGCCATGGCCACCCGGCTGCCCGGAACACTTTCAAATCCCGGGAAGAAGGGGCCGTAGCTCTCTTCAGCTTCGGTCAGTATGGTTGGGCTAACCGCGTTAATCCGTAATCCCGGCAGCTCATTGGCTACCGCGCTGACAAAACCTTCCAATGCGGCATTCACTGTGGTGGCATTCACCCCATCGCGGATGGCATTCTGCGCCAGTATTCCGGTGGTTAGGGTAAAGGAACCCCCAGGATTCAGGTAGTCCTTGCCGATCATCACCAGTTGTACCTGCCCCATGAGTTTATCATGCAGCCCAGATTGAAACTGTGTAGCCGTCATCTCGCGAAATGGCCCAAAGTGAACATTTCCTGTGGCAGCCACAATGGCATCAACATGGCCGCTTTGCTTAAACAGGGCACGCACACTCTCCTCATCCCTGATATCAACCTGCAAATCGCCCTGCGTTTTTCCAACACAGATGATGTCATGCCTGCTCTTCAACTTTTCTACTATTGCACGCCCAATGGTTCCACTGGCCCCGATAATCATCACTTTCATTTTGATTTTTCCTGTTGTTAAGTTAGATGAAGAGAGTCAAAGAGTCCCCCCTCAGTCTGGCACTATCAGATCAGACAACAAACCACGAGCAGATCAGACAACCACGAGAAAAACTAGATCTTTTCAATCTGTTGCAGCGCTTGCTCAACAGAGTCAGCCCGCCCTGCCGCCACTAAGCAGCACGCCAGCTGTTTTTGAATCGCGTCAGGGATTGGAACCTCGCCCGCCAGACAGCGCTCAATCCAACCTGCGGTTACCGCCGCCTCTTTCGACGCGGGCAGCTCAGATTCCGTCAGCTCTGGTTGGCGATCGAGTAAAATCTGCTGTTCGCCCCCATTGATATAATGAATCGGCGAGCTACGTAATGGGCTGGCATAAACCTCCCCTTCAGTGCCTTGCTGCAACAGCGCGGGTGCATTGATCGCCTGGAAGAATCCCCCGACTTTTTGCATATATTCAGGGTGGGACACACTGGCTAGCCGCAGTGCTTCATCATGAATGAATGGCGTGGCCAGTTTTGCCAACGTGTGGCTACTGTTTCTCACCCCCATACGCCAGCGTTGCTGTAATTGATTATCCAACGGCGCGGAGAGTGCGGACACCGGGATAAACACGGGCAATCCGCTATCTAGCCGCTGTTGGGCTTCTGCTGCGGTGAGTGACCACGGGATATTCAGCTGTTGGAAAATCTCGGCACTGGTCACCCGGCTGCTGTCTTCGGTCACACCGTGTACCACCACCGGCAGACCAAGACGCGAGAGTAACAGCGCCAGTAAGGGGGTTAGATTGGCTTGCTTGCGAGCGCCGTTATAGCTTGGGATCACCACCGGTAACGGGTGGCCCGCCGGTGCGCGCAGTGCCATCACCTGCTCTTGCATCGCCTGATAAAAGCCCAAAATCTCCTGTTCAGATTCACCTTTGATCCGAAAGGCGATCAGGATGCCACCCAACTCCAGCGCCGGGACTTGCTCTGCCAACATGGCTTTGTACAGTTCATAAGCCGTCGGTTGATCCAGATCGCGGGCATGGTTCTTACCGCGCCCAATCTCTTTGATAATTTTGCTGTAATCCATGGTGCGGTATTACCCCTGTCATGATCTGTTAAATATAAATCAGGTTAAATATTAGCGAAACTCTATCACTGATAGTAATAGATATAGCCCAATAGTTACCACTCGGTTGTGATGTAACAGCCGCAACCAATGCATCAAGGATATCAATCGGCTATGTTGCTTTTAGTGACCTGTCACTGGTGGGTTTATGAGGGGGGTGACGTGAGAGCAGGCCACTGCTGAGATAATTACAGCAGTGGCCTGAAGATTAGTGCGGCTTACTCAGCTCTTCCGGTGGGCTGAACAGAACACGATAGATGGCACCGCCCAGCGCTCCCCCCACCAAAGGGGCGAGCCAGAATACCCATAATTGTTGTAAGGCAACCCCCCCGGCAAAGATCGCCACGCCGGTGCTACGTGCAGGATTTACCGAGGTATTATCCACCGGGATGCTAATTAAATGAATAAGTGTGAGACATAACCCGATAGCCAGTGGGGCCGCAGCAGCCGGAGAACGTGTATCGGTCGCCCCCATAATAACCATCACAAACCCCATGGTCAGCACCACCTCGGCCACCAGCACCGCTTGTAAGCTATACCCCCCCGGTGAGCGCTCACCAAAACCATTGCTGGCGAATCCGGCAGTGACATCAAAACCCGCTTTACCACTGGCGATTAAGTACAAAATTGTCGCACCCGCTAGCCCGCCTAGCACCTGCGCCACGATATAGGGGATCAATTGCGAACCAGAGAAGCGGCCACCGACCCATAAGCCCAGTGATACCGCCGGGTTAAAATGCGCGCCAGAGACATGCCCCAATGCATAAGCCATGGTGACCACCGTCAGGCCAAATGCCAGTGCCACCCCGAGAAATCCAATCCCCGCCACCGGGAACATAGCCGCCAAAACTGCGCTACCACACCCGCCTAACACCAACCAGAAAGTGCCAATAAACTCTGCCATTAGCTGTTTCATGCTGCTTCACCCCTGCCTGATAAATATGTCGATAGCAGTTAGCGCAACCGCTAACCCACCACCCGCTATTTACGCCGAAGGTACTACCAGACTTAACTTGTTAGGGTCAGCTCCCCAGCGGCTTATTTAATCTTAGTCACTGATTTTATGCCGATAGGGAAAGATTTCAGATGAAATGACTTTTTATATAAATAATTAGGTAAAAAGAGGGTTAGTGAGCCAAAAACCAAACTTTACCCCCGTTTCTTACGCCCTCTCTTCCCCGCTGGCTTAGCTGGCGGCGCTAACATAGGGGTAATTTCCCCCTCCGGCATATCGGGTTGCTCAATGGGGAAGATCGGTAGCGCGGCCAGTAGTCGTGACCCATAACCTTTGGTTAATAAACGCCGATCATAAATTACAATTTCACCGTGGCACTGATTACTACGGATCAGCCGCCCGACCTGCTGAATCAGGTTAAACGAGGCGCTTGGCAAACTTTGCACCTCAAATGGGTAGCGCTTCAGTGACTTCAGCCACTCCCCCTCCGTGAGGATCACTGGGCTGTCGATAGGCGGGAACGATATTTTGTGGATATGAACTTGAGTCAGTAATTCACCCTTCAAATCCAATCCCTCGGCGAATGATTGCAAGCCAATCAATACACTGGCAGTGCCACTATTGACCCGTTTACGGTGCTCCTCGACCAGCCGATAGCGCGGTTGATCGCCCTGTACCAGCAGCATCAGACGTAAATCCGTCACATGGCTGAGGAAAGTTTGCATTGCCCGGTGGCTACTGAACAGAATCAGCATCCCCTTATGCCGCCCACTGGCCTGCTGGGCGCGGAAAAAGTGCGCCATTTCAGCTAAATGTTCAGCCTCATGGGCCATGGTCGGCTCAAAGCGCATTTTGGGAATAATCAGCTTCCCTTGCTCAATATGGTTAAACGGCGATGACAGCGCGGCAAAGCGATCTCCAGCCTTTTCGCTCAAGCCACTCAGCTCTTGCAACCGTGCAAAGCTATTTAGCGAGCGCAAGGTCGCGGAGGTCACAATCACATGAGGCACTTTACGCCACAGCATTTTATCGAGTTGATCGCTGACCCGTATCCCCACGCAGTGAAAATAGAGGTGCGTTTGGTTTTCGCGATAATCGCGGGTGATCCATTTGGAAATAGGCGCATTCGAGGCTTTGGCCATCGCCGCCAGCCGCCAAAGCTTGCTCATGGCCTCCAGATAGCCCAACGTTCGGCTCATTTGAATAATCGCCCGATGCAAACGGACAATGTCGTGCTTACCGGTCTGTTCGCTCAAATCATTGAGCACAAACTCGGCCAAACCGCGTAAGGCATCTGTCAGCTTAAATAATTTGGCGCAATCCTCCGTCAAACTGCCCGGTAGCTCGCCCATCTCAAAACGGTACACCGCCGGGCTGCCATCGGCGGGTAGCAGTTGATTTACCTGCTGTTCGACACTCAACATCAGCTCGCGCAACTGCTCACAATGATCTTTTAGGCGCTCCGGATTCGATAAACTGGGGGGGCTTTTTGGCCGATACTGCACCATACATTGATCCACCAGTCGCACAATCATATCCAACTGCATATTGGCAAAAACGGCGGTAATTTCACCTTCAATTTCAAGGGCATCCCGCGCCACATCCGGCAAATGGTGGCCTTCATCCAACACCAATAGCAGCTCTTTGGGACTAGGCAACACCGATTCCGTTTCCAGCGCCGCCATCACCAATGCATGGTTGGCGACCACCACATCAGCGCTCTCTATCTCTTTGCGGGCAATAAAAAACGGGCATTCACGAAAATAGTGACAATTACGCCCCAGGCAGTTGGCTTTATCAGTGCTCAATTTGGCCCACAAGCTGTCACTGAGTGACAACTGATGATGGTCGCGCAGCCCGTCCCAGAGATGGCTATTCAGTGATTTAGTGAGCGCCAGACAGGTAGCTTGCTCTTCACCATTGGCGGGGGCCAGTTCATCACCGAGAAACAGCGAGAGATCCCCCTGCCCGGAAACATCGGTGCACATTGCCGCCAGATTACGCGGACACACATAACGCCCACGGCCAAAAGCACCGGTGAATTTAAGATCGGGAATAATTTTCTTCAGCAGCGGCAGATCCTTGCTGTAAATCTGATCCTGTAGTGCCACGTTAGCGGTACTGACCACCAACGGCTTGCTTTCTGCCCGACCAATCGCAATGCCGGGGATCAGATAGGATAAGGTTTTGCCGACACCGGTCGGTGCCTCAATGGCCAAATGGCGGCCAGCATCCCCCGCCAGTGTTTTCGCCACTTCGGCTATCATCTGGCGCTGTGGCGCGCGGGAAATAAAATCGGGGATCTGCTGCGAAAGCGCCTTATACCACTGACTTATTTGCTCTTTTACTGCTGGGGACAACGCCATGCATATCTTATCTAAACTGAGTGTTGCCCCATTGTCCCACACCATAACGCCCACGTCAGCCTGAAAGCACAGCAGCAGTAGTTGAAATCCGCGACTTGTGCCAATGACGGTGGAATAAAATTTACGCAATGTCGCAGTTATTTATGATTTGTCATAAATAGATCACACAGATGCGGTAAAAATTCTGCGCTGGACGAATTCAGACAGATATTGGATACAGCAAAAAATTTCACCATTCGTGTCTTTTCAAATAAGAGAAACAGGGCAAAATATGAAACGTAATATTCTGGCAATCCTGGTACCGGCTTTATTAGTTGCCACTACGTCACACGCAGCAGAAATTTATAATAAAGACGGCAACAAACTTGATTTATACGGAAAAGTAAAAGCATTGCATTACTTCTCTGACAATAATAAAAGTGATGGCGACAAATCTTATGTCCGTTTTGGTTTTAAAGGTGCTACCAAAATTACTGACGATCTGACCGGTTACGGCCAATGGGAATATAACATTGCGGCTAACTATGCTGAAAGCCAGGAAACAAAAGATAACAAAACACGTCTAGCTTTTGCTGGTTTACGTTACGGTAAATTAGGCTCCATCGATTATGGTCGTAACTACGGCGTATTATATGACGTCGCCGCCTGGACCGATATGCTGCCTGAGTTCGGCAATGACAGCTACACCAGAACCGATAACTTTATGACTGGCCGTACCACGGGCGTAGCAACATACCGCAATACAGATTTCTTCGGTCTGGTTGATGGCCTGAAATTTTCTCTGCAATATCAAGGCAAAAATGGCAGCGAAGCAGAAAGCAATAATGGCCGTGCCGATGCGACCAAACAAAATGGCGACGGCTTCGGCATCTCCTCTAGCTATGAAATTGGTGCGGGTGTGAGTGTTGGTGCGGCCTATGCCTCATCTAACCGTACCACCGCACAGAAGAACGGCACCTTTGGTAAAGGCGATAAAGCTGATGCCTGGACTACCGGTCTGAAATATGATGACAACGGCGTTTATCTGGCAGCAACTTATGCCGAAACCCGTAATATGACACCTATTTCTGGCACTGCGGTGATTAATAGTGTATCAACCAGCGTAAGTGGTTTTGCTAATAAAACCCAAAACGTGGAATTAGTCGCTCAATACCTGTTCGATTTCGGTTTAAAACCTTCATTGGCTTATGTTCAATCTAAAGGCAAAGATATCGAAGGTATCGGCGATACTGATTTAGTAAAATATGTTGATATCGGTGCTTCTTATTACTTCAATAAAAACATGTCCACCTATGTGGATTATAAAATCAACCAACTGAGTGACGATAATAAGCTGAAGCTGAATACCGATAACGTTGTGGCTGTCGGCCTGGTTTATCAGTTCTAATTACCCTATACCGGTATTATCCTCATTGCTTTACTGTTTGAATGCTTCATTGTGATTGGTAAGTTTAATTTGTTACTTGTCATTATGCCGGGATAATTCCCGGCTTTTTTATTTATCGGCAAACGACTATTTTATGTGCCAACAACCCTTTGCGAATGGACGATTAATCTGCGCTCACTGCCAATAGCCTTAGCGGGCATGGCGGTGAATGTAAATAGCAGTATTAGGCCGGCGAAGAAAGCGCCAAAAATGAGGGAGTTAATACCAAACTGCCGCCCTTTGCATAAAGAGATCACAGCCATAAATCATTCACCTTGTCTGATAATCAGAAATAACGGCAAAAACCATACCTAAAATAGGGATCTAACTTTATGCATCATGCCTGAAGCATTTTTAGCTTTCATGGGAAAGATAGATTTTGTCACTGCTTATGAAGCCAATCGCCACCAATTTCAAGAATAACCCCCTGTTTTAGCGTAAAATTTAGGCGAAAATTTAAAACATAAAAAAACGATAAAAACCTTTGCTAACCAACACTGTTCTCATGTTTACTGATGCATCTCTGTTTTACTGCCCTTTTCCTATTGAATAACTATGCTAAAGCAAAATAGCCGTAATCTGTGGTTGCTGGTCGGTTCACTCTTCACCCTATATTTCGTTTGGGGTTCAACTTATCTGGTCATCCGCATCGGGGTGGAGAGCTGGCCACCGCTGATGATGGCGGGCTTACGCTACCTGATCGCCGGAGTGTTACTGTTCAGTTTCCTTGCCATTCGAGGCCATGCTCTACCCACGTTACGTCAATGGATGGGTGCCAGTGCCATCGGCATCTTATTATTGGCCATCGGCAATGGGCTAGTTACCATCGCCGAACACCAGCACGTCCCTTCCGGCATTGCCGCCGTCATGGTCGCCACCGTACCACTATTCACTTTATGTTTCAGCATGTTATGGGGTATGCGCAATACAAAACTGGAGTGGTCTGGGATTGCTCTCGGTCTGGTCGGCATCATACTGCTAAATACCGGCAGCAACTTATTGGGTAACCCAATGGGTGCGGCCCTGATATTGCTCGCTTCTGCTAGCTGGGCATTTGGCTCGGTCTGGAGTTCACGTCTGGCATTGCCAAGTGGTGCGATGTCCGGCGCGGCACAGATGTTGGTTGCCGGGGTGGTGCTGTTAGTTGCCAGTACATTAAGTGGCGAAGAGCTAAATCAAATGCCAAGTATGAGCGGCATTCTTTCATTACTTTATTTGATTGTTTTCGGCTCAATGCTCGCCATCAGCGCCTATATGTATTTGCTGAAGAGTGTCCGTCCGGCGGTGGCAACCAGCTACGCTTATGTGAATCCGGTAGTTGCTGTGTTGCTGGGTATCGGCTTTGCCGGTGAAAGTTTATCGACCACTGAATGGTGTGCATTAGCCGTGATTGTTTCTGCGGTGGTATTGGTCACGCTGGGGAAATTTCTGTTTAAGTCGCGTTAATCTTTTCGCATCAAGAGTGCAACACAGTTGTTTCATTGAGTGAACAGGCTATAATTCCCGTTGGTTAGATAAAAGTGAAAATAATTATGCTAAGAAAAGCACTCATTATCCTGATTGCGATAATGGCTCTGAGTTCATTAGGTGGCGTTTTTCTGGCCGGGCTGAACATTTATACCCGTTCAACCACGCCACATGAAACTGAAACCACAGAATCCTCCCCACTGTCTGATATCGGCCCTGCGGGCTTATCCAACAATGGTCAAGAGTCCCCGTAGCACCCATTAATCACAGGGTATAATCACTCCCCTGTGATTAATAATCAAACACAGTCACAACGACTGCTTCAACACCCAGATAGAGTAGCACCCATCTTTCTGCTCGGAACCTTCCAAAATCTTCTCGAATCCGGGGAAATGCCGGCCCCAATCAGCAAGGCTTCGGATGTAGCGCAACCACGGCTCATCATCGCGCCCAAAACTCTCCCCCGGCATCACAATAGGAATACCCGGAGGGTAAGGAATGACGCCGACAGCAGAGATGCGCTCTGCCAACTTGTCTAGTGGTAGCAACTCACAACGCCCAGCCATATGTTCTTGAAAAGCCTGACGCGGTAAGGTTACCGGAGTGGGTAAATGACCGAATGCCTGCGCCTGCAACTTATCCATCTCACTGGTTTTCATATAAGCAAACATGGTGTCACACAGCTGTTTCAGACCAATATGCCCATATTGCTGCGGATAACCTTTAGCCAGATTAGGCAGACAGGTCGATACTGGCGTATTGCTGTCATAGTGCTGCTTGAACTCCAGCAGTACATTGATTAGCGTGCCCCACTTCCCTTTGGTCACCCCAACCGAAAACAGGCACAACACCATAAAGTCAGTGGTTCGCGAAGGCACAATCCCCCGCTGCCCGAGGAATTCCGTCACCACCGCCGCGGGGATCCCCTCGGCAAGCAATCTGCCATCATCCCCCATGCCCGGCACCATAATCCCAGCCTTGATGGGATCAAGCATGCACCAATCATCCTCCAATTGATCAAAACCATGCCACGACTCACCGGGTTTGAGCACCCAGCAGCCAGGATCGGTGGTTAACTGCTCTCTTGACGCTTGTGCAAAAGGAACCCGCTTACCACTTTTACGCTCCGTGATCTCCGGCGCATTCCAGGGTTTAAAGAACCACTCACCTTGTTGGGCAAAAGCGTCATGGGCGCGTGCTAGCGCTAAGCGAAAATCGACCGCTTCATCAATAACCTCTTGCGTTAACGCCCGGCCTTGATCCCCCTCCATCATCGCCGCTCCCACTTCATTGGCGGCAATAATGGCGTAGAGCGGCGAGGTGGTGGATTGCAACATATAGGATTCATTAAAACGTGAGTGCTCAATGGGTTTTTTACCATTTCTCACGTGAATATAAGAAGCTTGAGATAGTGCTGCCAGCAATTTATGTGTTGATTGCGTGGCAAAAACAGTCGGCCCCTGCGGATCATGATCTGTGGGGGCGCCGCGCATGGCGAAACGATCACGGTAAAGAGGATTAAAGCGCGCGTAGGCATACCACGCCTCATCGAAATGAATCTGATCGACACTTTTGGCCAATAGATCTTGTGCTTGTTTCGCGTTATAGCACATGCCGTCATAGGTACAATTGGTGATCACTGCATAGACAGGTTTAGCCTCTGAAATCAATGCCTTTAGCGGATTCTGCGCAACTCTCTCGGTAATGGCGGCGGGCTGAAATTGGGCTTTGGGAATAGGGCCAATAATGCCATAACGGTTGCGGGTTGGGATAAAAAATACTGGTAATGCCCCGGTTAACACCAACCCCTGCTCAATGGACTTATGGCAGTTACGGTCACATAACGCGATCTGCTTATCACCCACCACCGCCGTCATAATGGCGCGGTTAGAACCGGAAGTGCCATTGAGCATTGAGTAACTGATATGTGCACCAAAGATTTGTGCCGCATAGGCCTCGGACTCTTTTATTGGCCCGCTGTGGTCAAGTAACGAACCCAATGATGCCCGCTCGATCCCGGTATCTGAACGAAACAGATTTTCGCCAAAGAAATCCAGAAACTCACGCCCCACGGCACTCTTACTGAACGCCACTCCCCCCTGATGGCCCGGTGCGGCCCAGGAGTATTCAGGATTATCTTGCGTGTACTGCAACAGGGCTTTGGTAAAGGGGGGGAATAACTGCTGATAATATTTGCTAATCAATGCATTGGCGCGGGCAGCAATAAACTCAGCTGTATCTTCATGCATCCAGACAAACTCATTGACCAGCTTCATGGTATCTAAGTTCAGGCTATCAATACATGAATGCTCCGCCATCAATAACACCGGAATAGATTTATTACGGTGGCGAATATCTTGCAACAGAGCAAATGCCTGGCTGTGGGATTCATCATCGTTACCACCGGAAGTCCAATCGACAAAAATACAGCACAATGAAGCATCCGACACCACTGTTGCCCGGCCATCTTCAAATGTCGCGGCAGCAATGACATTGAAGTTGATATCATCCAACGCAATAATAAGTTCATTCACCGCCCGACCATTAGCCGTATTGAAATCACGAATATTACTGTCGACGACTAAAACGTTACGTTTTTTGTGGCTACTTAAGTCAATCATCGTATTGGTCCTTATTCGCTATGATTATCGCATCATAACAATGATGCCCAATCAATTAGCAGGTAACCCCATGATTACGAAGAACTCCTAGCAGAGGAGTCGAGTGGGAATGGGTTTTTATGGGTACGGTTATAATTGAATGTGTATAGGGCAGTGATAACCATTAGAGTGACGAATGACCACATCACCTCTTCTGCCCCCGAACCGACGACAGCCCAAATACAATAGACAAAAGCGATCAGTGTAATGCCGACATAGGTGTTTGCTCTTGATCCTAAATGACCATGCCCCACCAGCAATAACGCGGCGCAGGTATACAAATAGGGAACTAACGTAAAAATAACGGAGACAGAAGAGACTAAACCAAACTCTTTAGCGGCATTGGGCGAGATACTGCTGATTTGGAAGATCGTCATCAGAACCCCCAGGATCAGCAGCCCTGCAACCGGTGTCCCGGACTGATTAACCTTCCCAAATATCGGCGGGAATAATCCATCATCAGCGGCCGCTTTAGCCGTTTGCCCGGCAACCAGTGTCCAGCCCCCTAGCGAGCCTAAGCAACCTATTGCCGCACAGAGTGAAACTATTGCGCCAGCGGTGTCCCCTAAGGCAAGACGTGCCGCATCACCAAAAGGTGATGCTGAAACACGTAACTCCGCATTAGGAATCATACCCATGATGGCGCTACTGGAGAGGAGGTAGCAGACGGCAGCAATCAGCACGCCCCCGACAGTGGCAATCGGCACATTGCGCTTGGGATTCTTCACTACACCGGCAGCTACCGAGGCCGTTTCTACCCCAATAAATGACCATAACGTGACATTTAGCGTACTTTGAATTGCGCCAAAGGTGCCCAAACCGCTGACATTCCAGGCGGCCATATAAATTTCGCCTTTGAACCAGAACCAGCCAAATAGTGCGATACCAACAATAGGTATCAATGCTAGCGACGTGGCAATAGCTTGTACTCGGGTAATCATTTTAGGCCCAACAATATTTAGCCCAACAAATATCCATAGAACCACGACACAGGTAATAGTTAATACCATTGGCTCTTTCAATATTGGGAAGAAATAGCTGAGATAACCGACACCAATCACTACCATCGCAATATTGCCAATCCAGCAGGCTAACCAGTAGAGAACATTGGTCTGATAACCTAAAAATGGGCCAAAAGCTCGCCGCGCATAAGCATAGGAGCCACCCGGGCTATCATCTAAAGATGACATTTTGGCATAAACCATTGAAAGTGCTAAGGCACCAATAATTGTCACCAACCACCCCCAGATGGCTATTCCACCCGTTGAGGCTAAACTAGCCGGTAATAAGAAGACACCAGACCCCATTATATTCCCTGCAACCATAAGTGTTACCGGAATAAGCCCGACCTTTTGATCATCTGTAGACATAGGTAATCCTTACAAACGCCTATATAAGAGTAAAAATGAGAATAGATATTTTGTGCAACTATAAATGTAGCTGATATAAGGTATAAATAAAGAAAGTTTACAGTATGTAATAATGACATTTATATAATCTGACGCATTTAAATTATTATTTGACAAATTATTTATGATATAAATTATTTAATATGAAAACCCAACCCATATATTAACCATCAATATAATTACATGCATTGTGAATATATATTATCAAAGCATTTCTGCGCCCAATGTAAAAGCTGTGGCCTACATCTGCTTAATGATGCTCTAAGCCGCTCAAGATAATAAGCGGCTTTACTCAATATTTTATCTTTAGCTAACACGGCCTCAGACCCATTGAACACATCCATATATCGGGAGTGAAATCAGCATAACTTCCTGCTGCTCATGAGGACTATCAAAAATAGTCAGTCGTGCTTCACTACGGGAAACGTTGGTCATTCGCGCCAACCTGACAACCGCCGACTCAAACGTGAAAATAACATATCTGTAATTATCGCCAATAGTGCGACAACAACCGCCCCCTGAATAACATAGGCGGTATTAAAGCCACTTAGGCCAATAATGATGGGAGAACCCAGTGTTTTAGTCCCGACGGTCGAAGCAATAGCGGCAGTACCAATATTGATAATGACCGATGTTCGAATACCCGCCACAATAACCGGGGCGGCTAGAGGTAATTCAACCCGCCACAAAATCTGCCGGCTACTCATTCCCACCCCTTGTGCCACCTCGCGGATACCTCGCGAAACAGACTCAATACCGGTGATCGTTCCTTGTAAAATGGGCAATAGGCCATACAGCACTAGAGCGATAATTGCGGGTTTCTCACTAAACCCCATCACAGGTACTGCAATGGCAAGTACGGCGACAGGTGGAAAAGTCTGCCCCATCGCGACAACAGTTTCCACCACTGAACGAAACTCTTTCCCTGCTGGACGAGTCACTGCCACACCAGCACTAACGCCGATCAAAACAGCGATAATACTGGAGGCCACTACCAGCATGACGTGAGCGACGACCAGTGACCAGAAGGTATCTTGCAGATAAACGGGCCTATCAAGACTGGGAAATAGAGCAGCAAAAAAATCGTGTAGGGAGGTCATGCCAAAAACCAGCCCTGCGAGCAGAAGCACCGCCCAACAGAGCGGGTCTGTTAACCCATTCAGTAGCCAAAATGCTCCGCGCTTAGAGGTGGCTCTCTTTATATCACTGCTGTTGGTCGCCCCAAATTTCACACGCCCCCCTTATCTGCTATCAAATCAGCAAAATAGAGCACACCTAATGGCTGGCCATGTTCGTCGATTACAGGCAATTTATCTGTCTGACGTGACACAAATAGGGAGAGTGCTTCACGCAGACTGGTTGTGCCGAGTATCGGCAACCCAATCAGTGTTTCACCGCGCCTAACCCGTTGTTCAGCCCAGCCGAGTGATAGCAACTTGATACCGAGGTCACTACGACCAAAGAAATCACGGACAAAATCATTGGCGGGTTGAGTCAACATTTCAAGTGGTGTTCCTTGCTGGATAACTCGCCCCTCATCCATCAGGACAATGCGGTCAGCCAGGCTCAGCGCCTCATCAATATCATGGGTGACCAACACGATAGTCCGCCCCGATAGTTGGTGGATACGGCTAATCTCGACCTGTAATGCTGAACGCGTCACCGGATCTAACGCGCCAAATGGCTCATCCATCAATAAAACTTCCGGATCAGCGGCCAAAGCTCGCGCAACACCAACCCGCTGCTGCTGCCCACCAGAGAGCTGATGGGGGTAGCGATGGAGAAATTGTTCTGGCTCCAGATGTAATAACTCAAGTAACTCTTTCACCCGCTGGCGGATACGATCCTGTGGCCATTTTAGTAACTGCGGCACAGTGGCGATATTGCGCTCCACAGTCCAGTGCGGAAATAAACCTATGGATTGAATGGCATACCCCATCCGCCGCCGTATCTCTTCCGGCTTATAATTGCGGATCTCTTCACCGGCAAAATGAATCTCCCCTTCATCATGCTCAATAAGCCGGTTAATCATCTTCAATGTGGTCGACTTACCAGAGCCAGAAGTCCCAATCAATACGGTGAACTCCCCCCTGGCAATCTGTAACGTCAGGTTGTCTACCGCCCGTTTGCCGGCAAAATATTTACTTACCTGATGGAAATGAATCATCGATTTGAAGTATCCATAAAAATAACGATGAATTTAAACAGTGAGTCAACCATGACTGCCATCACTATCACCGGTATCACGCCCAGTAGCACTAAGTCCAATGCGCTACTCAGCAAACCTTGAAACATAATCGCCCCTAGCCCGCCGGCACCAATTAATGCAGCCACGACAGCAAGCCCTACCGTTTGCACCGCAATAATTCGAATACCGGACAAAATAAGTGGCATCGCAATGGGTATTTGTACCCAAAAGAATAGCTGGCTACGGGTCATCCCCATACCTTGGGCTGACTCGACAACACTGTCCGGAACAGACTCTAGCCCCGCAACCACACTGCGCACTAGCGGTAACAACGCATAAAGCACCAGTGCGATAATCGCTGGTGCCAGACCGATACCGCTAACACCGTGATCTGCTAACCATGGGATGATCGCAGCCAATCCCGCCAAAGGTGCAATGAGCAAGCCAAACAAGGCAATTGATGGGATAGTTTGGATAATGTTCAAGGTTGAAAAAATAGTGTTTTGAAAGCGGCGAGAGCGAAAACAGAGTAAGCCAAGAGGGATACCAATAACTACCGCAGGGAGTAGCGTAGCCAATAGAATCTGAATGTGTTGCCAGAGGGCATCATCAAATACGTCCTGGCGATTAACGTACTCTTTCATTAAAGATAGTTGATCAAGTTGCCCCGTAGCCAGCAATACCACGACCGGTAAAACCAGCAAGAGATTAGCTAAACTGCGCCAGAGAGGATTGGCAATGGCGCGGGACAAGCTATCCACCGCAATCAATATAGTTAACCCACTCATTAGCCAAAACCCACCGCCAAGTGAGGTGCGAGCAAGGCTATCTTCCCCCCCCGTAAGCTGTGTGGCCGTTCTCCCCGCTAGCAGCAGCAAGCCAAATAGCAGCAGTTCGGCAAATAAGAGTGTTGACCCATACAACACAATATTTTGTTTACAAAAAGCACAGGCAAACAGTAGCAATATAGGAGCTAACAGCCACCAAACCGAACCTGTTATCAACGACATTAGCGCGATCCCCTGTCCGGAAATCAGCCTATTCGGTGCGTGACTGACAAAAGAGAGCCCTAGCCCAGATAAAACTAGCAAAATAACCAGTGCTAGCAGGACTCGGTTTTTAACGGCCATAAAAATCCATCTCCATGACAGGTAACCTTAATCACAATAACGGATTAGCTGTGTATTTGAATGGCACTACAGATTGCAGCTATAGCACCATCCCTAACACACGCGGTTATCCTTTAATGAAACCTTTTTCTTTCAGGTAATTAGCCGCCACTCTCTTCGCATCCTGACCCTCAACCGCGATACGCGCATTCAGTTTTTGTAACGTCGGGCCATCCAGAGTGGCAAATACTGGGTTGAGTAACGCAGGTATCGTTGGATGTTCTTTCAGTGTGGCCTCACGAATAATCGGTGTTGGCGCGTAAATAGGTTGCACCCCTTTAGGGTCTTCCAGCGTTTGTAACCCTAAAGCCGCGACAGGGCCATCTGTGCCATAAGCCATCGCCGCATTAACACCTGAGGTTTGCTCAGCAGCGGCTTTAATGGTCACTGCTGTATCGCCACCCGCCAGTGATAACAGCTGGTCTTGATCCAATTTAAAACCATAGGCTTGCTGGAAAGCAGGTAAGGCATCAGGACGCTCAATAAACTCGGCAGAGGCCGCCAGTTTGAATTTACCCCCCGCATTAATCCATTTACCCAGATCATCCAAGGTTTTCAAATTATTCGCTTGAGCTAAATCCTGACGCACTGCAATGGTCCAGGTATTATTTGCTGGCGCGGGCGAGAGCCATACCAATTTATTTTTCTCATAATCCAGCGCTTTTACTTTCTCATAGCCCGCTTTGCTATCCTTCCAGGCAGGATCTTTCTCATCAGAGAAGAAAAAAGCACCATTACCGGTATATTCAGGATAGATATCAATCTCACCGGCAGTGATGGCACCACGCACCACTTTGGTAGTACCTAACTGTGATTTATTGGTGGTTTTTATCCCATTGGCATCTAGCACCTGCACAATAATATTGCCTAACAATGAGCCTTCGGTATCAATTTTTGAACCAACACGAACCGTATCTGCTGCGTGAGATACGCCACTGAATGCTGCCACCATCACGGCAAGCAGCGCAAAAATCCCGCTACGGGGTAGGGTCTTTGCCATGTTTACCTCTATATGCTTAAGGGTTAGTAAAAGTTCAAACGTGAATGTTTCCAGCAACTGACCGTCTGAAAGCATGAAGAACAACTGCCATTAACAAATCAGTAACCATATTAGATTTAGTCTAAAACAACCCAAATAACCAATTGATATTCAATATATTATTACTGCACACCAATCTAACGGGCTAATCTATCTTAGATACAACAGTATGATTGCTAAGTATTTAAGCAAAATTTTGTTACTCAGGATCATGAGTAAGATTACATTAATGACTGTATATAACAACAGTTAATTTTCAGTGACGAGAGAGATTGACAAGAGTTCACGGCCAAGACGTTAAATTGATGAGCCGCTTTCAATTGGCGAGCAATGACGGCCAATATGTAGGGTACTGGCGCAATAACTGGCGTGTCGGCAGTGATGGAGGGGCCGCCTGTTCCCGCGTCAGTGACTCTAAAAGGAGAGTTAACGAGTCAAATTTTAGACTTGTGCATTAATTCACTGCTGTATTATATGCACCAAAAAGCAATGCAGGGAAAGGCCCTACCAGTAAGCGGCCTTTCCCGAATGGCATCCTAACAACAGTGTTACAGCTCTTCACCGTTACTGGAGATCACTTTCTTATACCAATCAAAGCTTAATTTACGTGAGCGCGCCATGGTGCCGGTGCCGTCATCGTTTTTATCCACATAGATAAAACCATAACGTTTGCTGTATTCACCGGTGGTAAATGATACACAATCAATGCAGCCCCACGGGGTGTACCCCATTAAGTCAACACCATCTTCAAATACCGCTTTCTTCATCTGTTCAATATGCGCTTTCAGATAAGCAATGCGATAATCATCATGCACCATGCCGTCATCGGCCACTTTGTCGATCGCACCAAAACCGTTTTCAACAATAAACAGCGGTTTTTGATAGCGCTCATACAATACGCTCAGTGAATAACGTAAACCAACCGGGTCAATCTGCCATCCCCAGTCTGACGCCTTGACGTGCGGGTTAGGGACACTGCCTTCAAAGCCAGAAAGTGAGTTGCCACTCCCTGGATTGACCGCAGAAACCGCATTACTCATGTAATAGCTCAGCCCCATGTAGTCAGCACAGCCCTCACGCAGAGCCTCGAGATCGCCCTCTTCCATATGGATAGTGAATCCACGGCGCTCCCACTCATTTAGGATATATGACGGGTAGTAACCGCGCATATGGACGTCACCGAATAGATAACGCTCACGCATGGCTTCCACGGAGTACATCATGTCATCTGGATGGCAGGAGAAGGGATAGAGCGGCACCATCGCGACCATACAGCCAATTTTGAACTCTGGATTAATGGCATGACCGAGTTTTACCACTTTAGCACTGGCAACAAACTGATGATGCAGCACTTGGTACATGGTCTCTTCCGGGTTCTCCTGCTCGGTGAATATCACGCCCGAGCAGCAATAGCCGAACAATGGATATTTCCAGTTGCGCTGGTTATTGATCTCGTTGAAGGTCATCCAATATTTCACTTTGCTTTTATAGCGCTCCATCACCACTTCGCTGAATTTCACGAAGAAGTCGACCACTTGCCGGTTTTTCCAGCCGCCATACTCTTTCACCAAATGCCACGGCATCTCGAAGTGAGATAAGGTAATAACCGGCTCGATGCCATATTTCAGCAACTCATCAAACATGTCGTCGTAGAATTGCAGGCCCGCTTCATTCGGTTGCTGCTCATCGCCGTTCGGGAAGATGCGCGTCCAGGCAATGGAGGTGCGGAAACACTTAAAGCCCATCTCAGCAAATAACGCGATATCTTCTTTGTAATGACCATAGAAATCAACGGCTTCATGGTTTGGATAGCGGTAACCCTCCTGCACGCCATCAGTCATAACACGATCAATACCGTGCGCGCCGCCGGAGAGCACATCGGCAATACTCACGCCTTTGCCGCCTTTATCCCAGCCACCTTCAACCTGATGTGCGGCGACTGCGCCACCCCATAAGAAATCTTGCGGTAATTGTTTGTGACTCATAACTTTCTCCCTTAGTGCTACGGGCAACTATGCACCCTGAAAATGGAAATCAACGGCGGGTAATTGCCCGCCGGAAGATGAAAATGACTTTAGCCCTGATTCATCTGCGCCTGAGCAATCGGCATTTCTGGTGCTTTGCCGCTTTTCTCCGCACTTTCTGGCTCATCAGTAAAACCAACCAACCAGGTAAAAACGGCACCTAATACGAATGCCACCGTGATAGAGAGCAGGAACCCGAGGAACTGTGTCATATGCCCCTCTTTAAAGAAGACCGGCAGTACCGCGATCCCCGGTAAACAGTAACTCCACGACACGGCATTAAATGAACCGGCAACCGCCCCGCCAATCCCACCGGCGGCACAACTGCACAAGAAAGGTTTTTTCAACCGTAAAGCGACGCCATAAATTGCCGGCTCGGTAATCCCGAACAGTGCAGTGATACCTGCCGACAGTGAAATACCTTTCATTTCGCGGTTACGGGTTTTTAAGTAAACGCCAAACATAGTACCCGCCATGGCAAAGACCGCAGAAGCCTGCAGACCGGTAAAGGTGTCATAACCCAGAGTCGCGTAGTTACCGACCGTGACCGGCGTAATCCCCCAATGAACACCTAAGGTGACCAGTGGCTGCCAGAAAGCCCCGACCATAAAGCCTGCAATAGCTGGGCTAAGGTTATACAGCGTGTTGTAAACTCCACCAATAGCCCCGCCAATCAGATTACCGACCGGGCCGAAAACCAGCAGTGTTAATGGCACCATGATGGCGATACAGAACATCGGGGTAAACAGATTACGCACCACCATCGGTAAGATGCGCTCGAAGAAACGCTGCACATAAGACATCGCCCAGACCATTAAAATGATCGGGATAACCGAGGCGGTATAACTCAGGTATTGCACGGGAATGCCGAAGAAATCCAAGGTCGGGGATGATAAAGGAATGCCAGCAATGGTATTCAGAATATGGGCAACCTGCGGATTATTCACCGCTTCATGCATCAGTTGCTGAACAGCTGGATCAGCTGAATTCACCGTGGTGATTTTATTGGCCGTCAGCATATTCATATAATCAGGGCTGATCAGCGCACAGGCGGTAATAACGGCGGTAAAGGGATTAACATTGAATTTTTTCGCGGCGGTAAAGGCTACCATCACTGGCAAGAAGGTAAAACCAGTCCATGAAACAAAATTCAAAATACGGTAGGTTCCGCTCGCCGCATCCATCCAACCGATCGCGGCAAGAAAAGAGATGATCCCCTGCAAGATACCGCAGGCAGCCAGCGGGTAAAGAAAGGGGGCGAAGATACTGGAGATGATATCCATCAGGCGGCTAACAATACCCACCTTTGGTGCAGCAACCGGGGCGCTTTCATCGATACTTATCAAACGGGTAACGTGCTGATAGGCATCACCGACGTGATTGCCGATCACCACCTGCATTTGTCCGCCCGCTTCAATAACGGTAATAACACCCTTAACGCGATTTAACCGCTCTTTGTCGACAATTTTATTATCTTTCAATATAAAACGTAAACGTGTCGCACAATGTGTGACAGTAATCACATTATTATCACCGCCAATATATTTAATAATTTCCTGAGCGGCCAATGCATAATCAATTGCCATTATTAATCTCCTGTCGCGAGTACTGAGTATAAGGTAACAGAACGTTATTAACTTATTATTAGTATTTTTATTTGATGCAGAGTGGAGTTTAGCAAAAAGAAAAATGAAGTCACGATATAACAAAAATCGCGATTTGGAATATGTCACATGTAAAAAACACCCTGTTTTAGGGTGCTTTTTTATGCGTTATTTGCGGGAGTTTCTTACCAATGGTTTCAATAATATATAACACCGGAATTTGAGTGGTAATATTATAATGCCCTTCAAGGACAATAGGTGGCATATGGTAAGAGATATTAAGGTCGGCCATTTTAGCCAACGTCGAGTTTTCACTATTGGTCAGACTAATTATTTTACATTTATGTAGACTAAACTGATTGGCTATGCGAATAATCTCTTCTGTTTCACCGGATACCGAGAGAATGATAGCAATGGCATCCTGATACATATCACTGTTAATAGGGTAATAGGGATCATCAATATAAGTGCTGAACTTACCAATATTAGAGAAGAAACGCGCGCTATATTTCCCCAGCGCACCAGAGGTGCCAATGCCAACAAATATAATTCTATTTGATGCAGCTATTTGGGCTGCTGCCGTATCAAGTAACTCATCAAACTCACTATTATTTATACTCTTAAAATAACTAATTATTTCACTAATACCAAAACTGACCGGCGGTTTATCATCGTGTTCTAAATAGAGCTTAAAACGAATTCGAAATTCAGAGTAACCATCACAATTCATCTTCTTGCAGAAACGTAACACTGTGGTGGTAGAGACACCCGCAGCATCCGCCAGTTCTCTGATGGTCATATACATCACTTTGTCGGTATTTTTTATGATGTAGTTATAAACAATCAATTCCAGTTCGTTAAGCGCTGATATTTCTTTATATGTAAACATATGATACCTAAAACGATGTATTGACCTTAGATACGCGAATTTAGCATGAAACGAAGAGACTAACGAGGGGGGTGGTTGTAGGGCGACAATCACGTTGTTTTATTTTAAAATTAACTGTATATTTAAACAGTTGTTTGTTCATTTAGGAAAAACCCATGCGTGTTGAATTGATTTATGACAAACGGAATGTCGCCGGCCTTACCAATGCTGGTGAAATGATTAAGGTTGAACTGACTAAACGTGTGCATCGTGTGTTTCCAGGTGCCGAGGTTAAAGTCAAAGCAATGCAAGCTAACGGCATCAATACAGATGCCAACAAGCAAGAGAAATCAGTACTCAATCGCCTGGTCGAAGAGATGTTTGATGAAGCAGACGAATGGCTCGTTACTGAGTTTTGATATGAAGTCACCCGGGTGATCCCGCCCGGAATAGACTGTTTTTTGTGCTATTCTAACAAAGTTAGTGCCGATTAATATTTTTAATATTCTTTTAATTTTTAATTTAAAAAATTAAATCTGTATCAATGTTATTTTTCATTATCGATATTTAAGAAAATTAAAGGTCAGTAATGAAATACAGTACATTGGTAAAAAAAAGCGCATGTACGTTAGCACTACTTATGACATGTCATGCTGCCGCTGCCAGTTATCATTCGGGCAGCACAGATAATGTCACTATTAGCACCTCGCTGGGATTACTCAATGCACAATCGCAAGAGTTTGCTTATCATCCCGGAAATAATAATCATAAGCTGAGCCAATTAGATTGGGAAGCGAAGAACACTCCAATTATCAAGATGGATATTTCATGGGATCTCTTATCCAGCTTAACATTAACCGCTCGAGGTTGGAGTACATTATCATCTGGTGATGGGGTAATGGATGATTATGATTGGTTAAACAAAAATGAGACTCAGTGGTCTCAGTGGTCTCACCATGAAAAAACCAATTTAAGCTATGCCAACGAAATTGATCTTAATGCTAAATTTTGGCTTTTGAATGAGCAAAACTATCGTATTGGGGTAATGTCAGGCTATCAACGGAGTAATCATAGTTGGGCGGCTTATGGCGGAGAGATTAAATCTCGCAATAAGTTGATTAAACTCCCCGATAATATAATTTTCATTGGTTATAAACAGAAATTTGATATGCCCTATCTTGGCCTGGCAGGCAGTTATCGTTACCAAGATTTCGAGTTGACGACTTTATTGAAGTACAGCCGTTGGGTTAATGCTAATAGCAGTGACGAACACTATCAACGAAACCAATCATTCAAAGATAGTAGTAAGAACTCCCGCTATTATGCGGTCACCCTTGGTGCAGGTTATTACCTGACCCCAAATACCAAACTATTTGTTGAAGCGGCCTGGAATCGCTATACCGAAGGCAGAGGAAAGGCACAAATTCTCAGCCATACCACGGGTATGTCAACAGCTATTTCCGATGGCGCGGGTATCGCTCACCAAAGCCAAACAGTCTCTTTGGGTTTACAGTATAAATTTTAATTGTGTCGATACCTTTTAATTACATCAATAAACTGTAATCACCCCATCCCAGCATCAATGCGCCGTGTACACACCCGCTATACCCGCATTGATGCTGAATTAGCACTTTAAATATCACTATTTTTTTCAACATTTTTTTCATTTTTATCATTAATTTTTAAGCTATCTAATTAGCAAGCTGATGTTTTTATTAGATATCAATAGCAACAAAATCCCCCATAGCTGTCACTGTTACATAAAGAAGCATTAACAATGGCGCACTTATTGTCATTTATTACTGTGACTCAGCTCAAGTTTTTCCCTGCCAAGCCGTTATTTGAATCATGCCTTCCCATCTATTTAGGACGCTCTATGCTTGATTCCATTCGTTCACGTATCTTGGCAGCCTGCATCATCATCGTGGCAGGCTCTCTCGCCATTAACACTTATTTTAACTACTCAGTTGCCAACAAATATAACAGCAGCGCAATCGATAACACTCTCACCGCCGTGACGGCGAGTCATGGTGTTGGGATCGCAGAGTGGGTGGCGACTAAAACACAAATGATTGTGTCGCTGAAAGATAGCGCACTAACAGCTGATCCGACGGCAGCACTGCGTCAGGTGGCTGCGGCGGGCAACTTTATTAACGTTTATATTGGTTACGCCAATAAGACAGCCACTTTTTCTAATCCCGATGGTATCCCCGCAGGTTACGACCCCACTGGGCGGCCATGGTATTTACAAGCGGTTAAAGCCGATAAACCCGTGGTAACACCGCCATATGTTGATGCGGGAACCAACCAATTAGTGGTGACCTTTGCCTTACCTATTATTCAGGATGGGAGTGTGAAAGGGGTATTAGCCGCTGATGTGACTATGGATAGCGTAATTGCAAACGTGAAATCTATACATCCGACGGATGACAGCTTCGGCATGTTAATTGATGCCGATGGCACCATTATCGCGCATCCCGATGCACAGTTAACTCTTAAGCCGCTGAGTGAAATCGCGCCGACATTAGAGCTTAAGACTCTATTGAGCGCGACTGATCCTATTGTTGCCAACATTGGTGACCAGAGTAAATTGCTGCTCGCGCAGTCTGTACCTGGCACTCAATGGTTTACCGTGGTGGCACTGGATAAAACCCATGCCACCGCCGGTATGCGCTCATTGCTGACAACATCACTGGTCACGCTAGTCGTCATTATTTTAATCGCCGTGGTGATTATTAGCTTAATTACCCAGCGCGCCCTACTCCCCCTGAACCATGTGCATAAGGCGATGGATGCTATCAGCTCTGGTGCAGAGGATTTAACCCGACGTTTACCGGTCGAAGGCCGTGATGAAGTGGCGAAAATCGCCCAGTCATTCAACCAATTTGCCGACAAACTCAGCGCCGTGATGGCACAAATCCGCGATACCAGTGAGTCGGTGCGGATTGCCGCTAACGAAATTGCGGCGGGGAATCAGGATTTATCAGGACGAACAGAGTCCGCCGCTGCCAGCTTGCAGCAAACCTCGGCCGCATTAGAGCAGATTTCATCCACCGTGGCCCAGTCGGCTAGTGCCGCAAGGCAAGCAAACACCGCCGTGCTCTCTGCTGCGAATGATGCTTCCCGTGGCGGCGAGGTGATCGCCAAAGTGATTACCACCATGGAGTCGATTGAGGCCGCATCGGGAAAAATCGGCGATATTACCAGTGTCATCGATGGCATCGCTTTCCAAACCAATATCCTGGCACTAAATGCAGCGGTAGAGGCGGCGCGCGCCGGTGAGCAAGGACGCGGTTTTGCTGTGGTGGCGGGTGAAGTTCGCACACTGGCACAGCGCAGTGCGCAGGCGGCAAAAGAGATCAAAACTCTGATTGAATCCACCGTCAGCAGCGTCTCCTCCGGCTCGGGTCAAGTCCGCCTGGCCAGTAACACCATGACCGAGATTGTCAGCAGCGTGTCTGATGTCACGACCATTATGTCGGAAATCACCAACGCGGCAGATGAACAAATGCGTGGCATCCATGAGATCAATAGTGCAGTCGCGCAATTGGATACCATGGTGCAGCAAAATGCGGCACTGGTTCAGGAGTCGACGGCGGCATCTGCGGCATTACAGTCTCAGGCGGGCGATTTGACCGAGGCAGTGAATCAATTCAGGATCTAGTTCGACACCCAGCATTCGAATCATTATCTTTGGGTTTCAGCGGGTTATCTCGCCCGCTGAAACGCCTTTAGCCCAGTAAGATCCGCGCACCAATTTTAATCGGCGCAAAATTATCATTCGTCACACCCGCGGCAGATAGCGCCAGTTTGAGCTGCTGTGGTGGCTCATCTAATGATTCATCTGCTAACTCAAACACCCCCCAATGAATCGGCACTGTTATCGGTTGCTGCAATTGCTGGAATAACTGCACCGATTGCTGCGGGTCCATATGTTGCGCCTGCATAAACCAGCGCGGGGCATAAGCGCCAATGGGCAAAGCGGCATAATTGAATGGCCCTAACCTTTCACCAATGGTCAGTAGTTGCGGGCAATACCCGGTATCGCCGGTGAAATAGAAGTTAATCTCACCACGTTTGACCACCCAACCCGACCACAGAGTGTGGTTGCGATCCCAAGGTGTGCGCATGCTCCAATGACGGGCTGGTACACAGTGAAACTCAAATTCGGCGGCAAGCTGTGTCTCCCACCAATCCAGTTCGTGAACATGGCGAGCACCGTGTTGCAGCAGCCAATTTTTTAACCCCAGCGGGGCCAGAAAGGTAATTTCAGGAAAGCGACGCAGTAATTGTGTGATGGTCGTCACATCCAAATGGTCGTAGTGATTGTGGGAAATCACCACCACATCAATCGGCGGCAGTGCCTTTACCCGCGTGGGGACCGGTGTTTTGCGCGCTGGCCCATAAAAATTCAGTGGTGAAGCGCGGCTGGAGAGCACCGGATCAAACAGCACGGTTTTTCCACTGACCCGCAGCAAGAGCGAAGCATGACCCAGCCACCATAAGGCATCTTGCTGATCACTGAAATCGGCCTCTTGCCACCAGTCGCTGACAAATTGTGCATACCCCTGCTGAGGCGGTTTGGGCAGTGATTGGCGTTTTCGCTCTTCACGCCAGCGCTTTAAATCTTGCGGATGATGAATGACTGGTTCCAGATTCTGGAAGCCAAACTCAGTGTGGTGTGGCTTATTAGCATCATAATACGGGTTTTTTTTCGCCATTTTACATCCTTCACTGCTAGCCACGACGGTAGCCAGCACTCATTCATGGGCTATGCCCGTAATAATTCATTGGTGCTCAATATTGATACTCTACCACGCTGAGCAGTAGACCTAATGCTAGTGATGATATTTCACTCTGCTGATTAAAATCTTGCCACACTTGTCACGGTCATGATTGGCGTAAAAAGGCATTATCACTTAATCGTATTCTTATAGATATTTCATTTTTTACCGAAAATCGCCACCCACCACGAAATTGATTCATATCAATTTTTACTTTAATTCGTGCCATTTCAGGCCGCAAAACCCTTTTTCGTGATCAAACACTCATTTTTAAAAACGCCATGCCTATATAAAGAAAACGATTATCCATTATTAATAAAACATTGTTTCAATTTGAGGTGGCGGTAAAAATGAGTAAACAGATTTCAACAAGGCATACGTTGGCGTACGGGAGTGCCAACTTGTTGGGCAGTGGAGCGCTGGCAATCAGCGGTGCCTGGCTAATGTATTTCTACACCACCTTTTGTGGGCTATCTGTCGTAGAGGCAGCCACTATCTTTTCAATCGCCAGTATTCTTGATGCCATTAGTAACCCAGTGATGGGTTATATCACCGATAACTTCTACAATACCCGTCTGGGTCGCATATTTGGCCGTCGCCGCTTCTTTATCTTGCTGGGTATCCCGCTGGTATTGGTCTATCCCATGCTCTGGATGAGCGGCTTCGGATTCTGGTATTACCTGCTAACCTATGCGCTATTTGAACTGATTTACACCTCCATCATGGTGCCTTACGAAACGTTAGCCACTGAGATGACTACTGATTTTGCCAAGCGCTCTAAGTTAACCGGCTCCAAAGCGATTTTCGGCAAAGTGGCTAACTTTTTGGCCGCCTTTATTCCCGGCCAGTTTATTGCTATTTATGGCAAAGACTCCGCGACCCCCTTCCTTTATACCGGTATCGCCTACGGTCTGATTATGTGCTGCGCGATGATTTGGCTCTACAGCTCCTCTTGGGAGCGTCCGGCCAGCGAAGTGGTGCGGGAAACCACCAGCAGCTTAGGTCAGGCACTGAAAAAACTCTGTGTGGATATGGCGTCAACCTTCCATCTGCGTATTTTCCGCAAACATCTGGGCATGTATCTGTTTGGTTTCGGTGCTGAATGGTTGTTCGCCTCCGCATTTACCTACTTTATTATTTTTGGTCTCGGTCAGGATGCCGCGCTGGTTTCTCAGCTCAATAGTTTCAGCTCAATCATGCAGTTGATCTCTACCGCCATCTTTATCGGCATCTGCGTCAAGATGGGCTTTGCTCGCCCATTCCGTATTGCCCTGCAAGTGGTGATAGTCAGTGTGATTGCCTATGCCGCGCTCTATTTCACCGGTTGGTCTCAAACCACAACCGTAATTGTGCTGTTCTGCATCACTGCTGTTTTCGGCTTAAGCACTGGCGGCATTTATTACATTCCGTGGACGGTCTATACCTTCCTGGCGGATGTCGACGAAGTATTAACTGGCCGTCGCCGCGAAGGGATCTACGCTGGGGCGATGACCTTCGCCGGTAAAATGGTGCGCTCGATTATTGTCTTCGCCATGGGTTGGACGTTAAGCCGCTTTGGCTTTGTCTCTGGGCAATCGAGCCAGCCAGAAGTGGCGGTGCAAGCGATCGTTGGCGTATTTGCCATCGGGGTGGTCTCACTGGCGCTAGTCGCTATTTACTACACCACCCAGATGAAGCTAGATCGCAAAAATCATAAAATTCTGCTGGAGGAGATTGAGCGCATCAAAGGTGGCGGGGCTATGGCGGATATTCCAGCCCATGCCCGAGTGGTTGCTGAGGAGCTAACCGGCTGGAAATATGAGCAGTGCTGGGGAAATAACCCACTGGGCATGAAGGAATCAACAACAGTGATCCCTAAACCGGTGACTGAAAGTTAATTGTTACCTATCATAATCCACCGCATCGGCGCTCTCCGATGCGGTTTTTTTTTGGTCTAAGATGTGGTTTTTTTTGATCTAAATAGCTTGATTGGTCAGTTTCCGCGCTTTTCTGCCGCGATGCCCTTCCCGGTAATGTAAATTATTCGCCTACAAGATAATTTCAGAATGTTTTATTTAGATATCCGATTACTATAACTCCACGACCACTTATTTTGCTTTCTGAACATGGATAAAAGAGTGCTGAAATATTTCTCCTCCTCACTGCTGGCCGCAGCCCTATTCACCATCCCCTTGTATAGCCAGGCTAAAACTGAGCTGTTGGCCTCACAAGTTGTTGATCAACATGCCGAACACATTTTCTATAACAGTGGTGCCATGGGGATGGCACTGGTGGTTATCGATAATAATCAAGTGGTCAACCGCAGTTTTGGTGAAACTAAGCCCGGTAACAACCTACGCCCACGTCCAGACTCATTAATTCGCATTGCATCAATTACTAAGCTGATGACCAGCGAAGTGATGGTCAAACTGGCCGATGATGGCACGGTGAAACTGACCGATCCGTTGCGGAAATACGCGCCTAAGGGCGCCATAGTCCCCTCTTATAATGCAAAGCAGCCGATAACCTTGCTGAATCTGGCGAGCCATACCAGTGGTCTGCCACGTGAGCAACCCGGCGGCCCGCAAAAAAGACCGGTGTTCACCTGGCCGACCAAAGATAATCGCTGGCAGTGGCTAAAACAGGCCAATGTGACCGTGCCGCCGGGTGTCAGAGCCGCGTATTCCAATTTGGCCTACGACTTGCTGGCCGATGCATTATCACGAGCCTCAGGGAAGCCTTATACCAGCCTGCTACGAGATAAAATCACTGCTCCGCTGGGCATGAAAAATACCACCCTCACCCCGACGGCAGAGCAATGTAACCGGCTGATGGTGGGCGTTGGTAGCAGCCGCTGTGAAAATACTACCGCGGCCGCGGGCAGTGGCGGAGTCTACTCAACGCCAGAGGATATGCAGCGCTGGATGCAGCAATTCTTATCTTCCGATAACAGTGCGCGCAAAAGCTCAGCCAAACGTGAGCAGGCACTCTATTTCCAGCGCCGTGATCTGACCTCACTGAAGGGTATGGATGTTGCGGGTCAGGCCGATGCATTGGGTCTGGGCTGGGTTTACATGGCACCGAATGCAGATCTGCCGGGTATCATGCAAAAAACCGGTGGTGGCGGTGGATTTATTACCTATATGGCGATGATTCCAGAGAAGAACATTGGCGTATTTGTGGTGGTGACCCGCACTCAGTTGACGAAATTTAGCAATATGAGTGATGGCGTTAATCAGCTGGTTGCGCAGTTGGCGAAGAATGGCTGACTTGATGGGCGGCAGTGGTAACCCTGCTGCCGCAGTGACAAGGTGAAAAGCAAAAACCCTGTTATCTTATTCAGATAACAGGGTTTTTTATTGGTGCCGGCACCAAGAGTCGAACTCGGGACCTACTGATTACAAGTCAGTTGCTCTACCAACTGAGCTATGCCGGCGTAATTTGGCGGAAGGATAGAGATTCGAACTCTAGGACCTGTTACAGTCGACGGTTTTCAAGACCGTTGCCTTAAACCACTCGGCCATCCTTCCAATGAGCGGGATTATGATCTATAGCGTGATGATATGTCTAGTGTTTCATTTAAAAAAATTTGAAATTTGATTCGTTTGGTTAAACTTCATGCCGAAAATGGTCAAAAAAAGCCAATTTGTTCAAAAAGTGGGCGAGTAAGAATTCAGTCGCGATAGCTCTTTGCCCGCACCAGAAACAATAAATATCCTCCGGCATAGCCGGAGGTTTTTCATATGCGCCTATAAGGCTCTCTTACCTGCCGCGCCCTAACAGGCGCATCGCGATCTGACATTTGCATCACAATTCGTTACTTACGGCCCGTAAACGGGCTACCCGGATAGGGGATCGACAACTGCTCACCCATTTTATCCTCTTCCAGTTGGTGTTTTATGTATTCTTGTATCCTGGCTGTATTTTTACCCACCGTATCAACGTAATACCCTCGACACCAAAACTCCCGGTTACGATATTTGAACTTCAAATCGCCAAACTGCTCATAAAGCATCAGGCTACTCTTTCCCTTTAGGTATCCCATAAAGCCCGACACACTCATCTTGGGTGGGATTTCCAGAAGCATATGGATGTGATCCACACAACATTCCGCTTCCAGAATATTCACGTTCTTCCATTCGCACAGCTTTCTTAAAATACTGCCAATCGCTTTGCGCTTTTCCCCGTAGAACACCTGTCTTCGGTACTTCGGCGCAAATACTATGTGATATTTACAGTTCCATCGCGTGTGCGCTAAGCTCTTTTCGTCCCTCATAGGGACCCCCTTTTGATTTCTTGTTGAACGTTTGCAGTTGCCAGACCGCAAACTGTTTTAACAAATCAAAAGGGGTTTTTATAACTGACTCAAAGCTGAAAGCTTTACGGAACCCCCAGCCTAGCTGGGGGTTTTCTGTGCACAAAAAAACGCGGCCAAATGACCGCGTTTTGTCTCAGTACTTATCCTGCTAGCAGAATTAGAACTGGTAAACCAAACCAACTGCTACGATATCATCAGTGTTGATACCGGCATTTTTGGTAAATTCATTTTCATCCAGCAGGTTGATTTTGTAATCAACGTAGGTGGACATGTTTTTGTTGAAGAAGTAAGTTGCACCGACATCAACGTATTGCACCAGATCCTGGTCGCCGTAACCATTGCCCAAGTCTTTACCTTTGGATTGCAGGTAAGCCACAGATGGGCGCAGACCGAAATCAAATTGGTATTGAGCTACTAACTCAATGTTTTGCGCTTTGTTAGCAAAACCTGAATTGTTATTCTGGAAATTACCGAAGCGAGTCAGGTTGTATGTTTGGGCATAAGTCGCCGCCAGATAGACGTTATTGGCGTCATATTTCAGGCCACCACTGTAGGCATCAGCACGATCACCATTACCAAACAGCAGCTGATTTTGCTCAGTAGTACGCTTAGAGCTAGACATCGCCGCAGCCGCACTCACCCCCCAGCCCAGGTCATAAGATAGTGACATACCGTAGCCGTCGCCATTCTGACCCTTAACATCACGACCATTGTTGCTTTCAGTCGGGCTGCCATTTTTACCCTGATATTGCAGGGCAAAGTTTAGGCCATCAACCAGACCAAAGAAGTTGGTGTTACGGTAAGTCGCCAAACCGTTAGCACGTTGCGACATGAAGTTATCCGCGCCGTAGGTATCACCACCGAACTCTGGCAGTACGTCAGTCCATGAGGTGACGTCGTACAGCACACCGTAATTACGGCCATAATCCAGAGAGCCGTAATCAGCAAATTTCAAGCCAGCAAAGCCAAGACGAGTAAAGTTGCCTTGGTCTTGATCTTCTGCTTTATTCAGGTTTGCCTGATATTCCCACTGACCGTAACCGGTCAGTTGGTCACTGATCTGTGTTTCGCCTTTCAGGCCAAAACGCATATAGGACTGGTCGCCATCTTTGCTCTTGTCATCAGAGAAATAGTGCAAACCATCGACTTTGCCATACAGATCCAGTTTGTTACCGTCTTTGTGGTAAATTTCAGCCGCGCCTGCACTACCTGCAACTAATAAAGCGGGAACAAGCAGGGAAAGAACTCGAAGTTTCATCGTTA
The DNA here is from genome assembly GCF_013282745.1 of Yersinia bercovieri ATCC 43970. NCBI lineage: Bacteria > Pseudomonadati > Pseudomonadota > Gammaproteobacteria > Enterobacterales > Yersiniaceae > Yersinia > Yersinia bercovieri. The sequence goes on along the minus strand of NZ_CP054044.1, from coordinate 2,858,038 downwards.
TTATCCTCTATTATTAGATCTAACTATGCCACTGCTCTTGCGAGCATATAATCCCAACGGGGTTATTCTATTGTGGTAACAATATTTGGATTAATCCATACAGAAAATGCTACCAAGTTGGAGATAATGTTTCATATAGCCCAAAAAGCATTTCAAAATGTAAATATCAGCGAACTTTCACAAAAACAAGAAACACGTAAAATATAGCACCAACTGCTAAAGACAAATATTATACTTATATAAAACAGTAATATACAAAAATACTTGCGCAGCACAAATTGACAAGTAATATACTTAACCTTGGAGATACAATAGCTCTGCTATCATCATTATTTTTTATATTACTTTCATTGTGGCTCTCGCAGCCAGATAATTCGTTAGTTGACGGCCGGTCTTTTGACCGGCTTTTTTATTGCCTGAGATATAGATAGGGAAGTATATTTATAATGCGAAGCATATTAACAAAATGAAACAATACCATTATAATATAATTTCGAAATTATATTTAAGCACGAATAGCTTAACTAGCGATGCTAATAATTTGACTGATCGCTTAACTATTGCTCAGCTATTTATTTGTATTGCTTTACATTTATTAGTTAATAATTACCACTCTACCGCCAATGGTAAGGTGCCATAGCGGTAGAGTGGTAGCCGGTGATATTAGCGCTCCCGCAGTGACTCCTTCACTTTATTCAGGGGTTTTATCAGGTAATCCAAAACTGTTTTTTGGCCCGTTTTAATTTCTACGCTAGCGACCATGCCAGGTAATATCGGAAATGATTTACCGGCTTTATTCATCAGTTCAGCTCTATCAGTGTGAACGTAGATACGATAGTAAAATTGGTCGCGCTTAACCTCATCTTGCAGCGTGTCCGGCGAGACCGTCTCCAGCACGCCCTCCAGATTGCCGTAGATAGATGAGTCATAAGCCGCTATCTTTACCGTCACGGTAATCCGGGCCGGATATAGGCGTAATTAGATTGAAAACGGGTGGGGTCGAGGCGCGCAAGAATTTGCCCTTTATTGATAATGGCCCCTCATGGCAGTAACTCATTGACTATCCCCCCATCAAGACTCTCTATCAGCTGTGCGCGGCTCGACGGCGTGACCTTCCCTGTTCCGACGGTGGCCTCATCTAAGATGGCGAAGTAAGCCCACACCAACATCACTATCATTCCCACCAGTGTTAGCCAGACGATAAGTGACATCCGCTGCTTTATGCCGACGGCGGCACTCACCTCGTGCGTTTGCTCCCATTGGCGCTGGAAATAGGGTTCGGCCTGTAGCGCTTTGATATCTTCGATGCCTTCAATGGTTTTGACCAATATGGCATTGCGCAGCGCACCTTCACGCATCCCCTCTTTCGCCAACTTCGCCATCGGGAATTGAATCAATAGACCGGGGATAACAATTAGCGGGATGACCACCAGCGGGCCGGTTGATTTCGGGCGCGCTTCGTTTTTGATGGCCATCGCGCGGACAAACAGCATTGACAGTAGATATTTCAAAAACTGTACAATAAAATTTTTCATTTAACTTACAATCATTAAGATGAATAAATGATAATACGCTGATAAAAATATGCCTAAAATGGCGAAAGATATATCGCATAATATAATGATAAATAACGACATTAATCACTTTAGTGCAAAGTGTGCCACTGAGCATCAATCAAGAGGTCCGCGCTCTCCCTACCATAAGTTACATTATTAAATTTAATGATTGATGCTACATTTCCGTAACATTGAATGTGTCGATAGTTTAACTTTCGAATATTATTAACTTGAATCACTATGGTGTACAAAATTTGAGCAAAAACGAGACCAAAGGGGCAATCCTATGCATTAGACCGCCAAATATTCTGCTAATCAGATAAATCCCTTCGACCCGCATTTCGCTTTATGATAGAAACGTCTATCTATCTTGATCGTTCATAATAATCACAGACTCTAATACCTCATGAGCTCCGAATTACGCCAACAAACCATAGGTCAACAATCAAATCAGCCCGGTGTTGCACAGCAAATTTCGACCCGACTGGCTTTCTTTATCGCCGGATTGGGCATGGCCGCCTGGGCACCACTGGTGCCTTTTGCCAAGGAGCGTATTGGCCTGAATGATGCTTCGCTGGGTTTGCTGCTGCTGTGCATTGGTGTCGGCTCAATGCTGGCCATGCCTCTGACCGGCGTGCTGACGGCAAGATGGGGCTGCCGGGCAGTGATTTTACTGGCGGGCGCGGTATTGTGCCTCGATCTCCCCTTGCTGGTACTTATGCATACCCCGATGACCATGGCCCTTGCCCTGCTAATCTTCGGTGCCGCGATGGGGATAATAGATGTCGCGATGAATATTCAGGCTGTCATTGTTGAAAAAGCCAGTGGCCGAGCCATGATGTCCGGCTTTCACGGGCTGTTCAGTGTCGGCGGGATTGCCGGGGCTGGTGGCGTGAGTGCACTATTGTGGCTGGGCCTCACACCACTAATGGCGATTATGGTGACAGTGGTATTAATGATAATCCTACTGCTGACCGCCAATAAAAACCTGTTACATGGCAGTGGTGAATCCCATGATGGCCCACTATTTGTTTGGCCGCGTGGTTGGGTCATGTTTATCGGTTTTTTATGTTTTGTGATGTTTCTCGCCGAAGGTTCAATGCTTGATTGGAGTGCCCTCTTCCTGACGACGCTACGGGGCATGGATCCCTCACAGGCGGGGATGGGCTATGCCGTATTTGCGATAGCCATGACACTGGGCCGCTTAAATGGTGATCGGATTGTCAACGCCTTGGGTCGATACAAGGTACTATTCGGCGGCAGTCTGTGCGCCGCGATTGGGATTATGACGGCGATATGTGTTGATAGCTCAATTGCCGCTATTATTGGTTTTATGCTCGTGGGGCTGGGCGCATCAAATGTGGTGCCCATTTTGTTCACCGCCGCTGGTAACCAAAGTGTGATGCCCGCCAATCTGGCGGTGGCGTCCATTACCACCATCGGTTACGCCGGTATTCTGGCCGGCCCGGCGGCAATTGGTTTTGTCGCACAACTGAGTAACTTATCGGTCGCTTTTGGCTGTGTGGCATTGCTGTTACTGGCAGTCACCGCCAGCGCCAGAGCCGTCACGCGCTAACCCAGGAATATGCAGTCTCTCTATGCAAAATAACTCGTTATCTACCAGTTCAGCTAAGATCACCCGCTGCTTCTGGCTGTTTATCGTATTGCTGCTCATTACCATCGGGCTGTATGGCTACAACTATACCAATGCTTATCTGACAGAAAAAAAGCACGCCCTAACCTATATCGCCAGTGGTTTGCAGCAACGCATTGATGATTATCGCTATCACACCTACCAACTCTATGATTTAGCGAATAACCCGGATGTCGCTGAGAAGGTCATTCTCTCAGCGCAAGAGATCCGCCTGCGCCCTGACATTTACTATATTGAGAAGCCGCGCAGAAAAACGGATGCGGTCATTTTTGGCAATCACGAGCCAGCGACCCTGCCGATGGCATTGCAGATGTCCGACTACCTCGATAGCCACTGGGGGGCACAGTATGATACCTACTCAATGTATTATCTTAACGGGCAGGATAATAGCCTGACGCTGATTACCACTCAGGCGCTGAAAGAGGTCACCTCGCGCTTTAAAGAGAGCTACCTGACGGCCTCGGCTGAATCCCGGCGGGCAGAGATGCTACAACAGGCCAATACCTTAGATGAGCGCGAGAGCTTCTCGCCGCTGCGCAAATTACGTTTCCAGAACGCCTACTACTTCACCCTAAGAACCACCTTTAATCACCCAGGGCATCTGGCGACCGTTATCGCTTTTGATTTACCGATCAATGACTTAATTCCACCGAATATGGCGCGATCTAACTTCCTGCTGCAAAAAGATAAGACGCCCATTAATGAAGGCATGGCACCTGAAGATGTCGCCGCCGCCAGTGTGACACTCAATGGCTACTGGGTTGAGTTCTCCGCCCCTTTGGCTAATGCCACACAAAAAATCGTTTATCGTGTGCCGATTAATCTGTTAGCCATTGATTTACTGAGGAATAACTTCTGGCTAATTCTGACCAATATCTTGCTCTTGGCATCAGCAGTGTTAGGTATCTATTTCGTTCGCCGCCAATACGTTCATCCAAGTGCGGATGTGGTCGAAAAATTAGAGATGCAGAAATCACTGAGTCAGGAAATTATAGCCAACCTACCCCAAGGGTTACTGGTCTATAACTTCAGCAATAACACCGTCGTCGCCAGTAACCAGATTGCCGATAATCTAATGCCACACCTTAATATGCAAAAAATTGCGCATATGGCGGAGCAGCACCACGGGGTGATTCAGGGCACCGTGAATAATGAAGTTTATGAAATTCGCATGTTCCGTAGCCAAATATCACCGGAAACCTATCTATTCCTGCTTCATGATCAGGATAAAGAAGTGTTGGTGAATAAAAAGCTGCAACAGGCGAGGCGTGAATACGACAAGAGTCTGCAAGCGCGTAAACTGATGCTGCACAATCTGGGGATTGAGCTGAATCAACCCGTCAATACCCTCAATCAAATTGCCCATCAGTTACAAAACAGCACTGACTTACAGCAACAACAAGAGCTGACGGCCAAATTAATTGCGCAATCAGATACCATTATTGAATTGATTGAGAACATCACCCTACTCACGCGTCTGGAAACACAAGATTGGCAACCTGAACAGCGCAGCTTCTCACTGTCGGCATTAATTGATGCCCTGCTGTTAGAGATTCTGCCCGCCATTAATCAAAAAGGCTTAACACTCTTTAATCACTATCGTGCCGATATTGATCAAAATTACACGGGTGATGAAAATGTATTACGCAAAATACTTTCGCTACTGCTGCACTACTCCATCATCACAACGGATTACGGCAAAATCACACTCAATGTTGACCACGAACCAGGTCATCCAGAACAGCTGATTATTCAGATAACGGATACTGGTGTCGGTATATCTGATGAAGAGATCAGTAATCTTAATTATCCTTTCCTCAGCCAAACTTTGGTCGACAGATACAATCACGGATCGGGGTTAACCTTCTTTTTATGTAACCAATTATGTAGGAAATTAAACGGCCAATTAGAGATTCGTAGCAAAATCGATATAGGTACTCGTTATACCATTCGCTTAACTATACCTATCGAAAATGAGCAACAAGAAGAGCAAGAGAAATTATTAGATGGAGTGACGGCGTTATTAGATATAACCTCGGAAGAAGTACGCTCAATCATCACCACATTATTGGGTTCATTCGGTGCAAACTGCATTATTACCGATGATCGCCTGCCAGGCCGAGATTACGACGTCACCTTAACTGACAATCCTCAACACTATGATAATTTTACCTTATTACTGACTTCAGATGAGGTGGGATTACAACAATTACAAGATAACTATATCCGGGTAAATTATAATTTAGGCAGTGCAGTTATTGATGCAATGCTACTATTAATTGAACAACGGATCTTATCAGATGAATCTCAGGAAGAGTCTGAATCTATTGCTGAAGATGATATAAGCACCTATGAACAACAACTAAAATCCAGCGACTATTATTCCTTATTCGTTGAGACAGTACCGATAGATCTGAAGAAACTGTATACTGAACTTCAGCAACGTGATTTCATATCGCTTTCGCAGACTGCACATCGATTGAAAGGCGTATTTGCTATGTTGAACCTGGTACTCGGCAAGCAGCTATGTGAAACATTAGAACAGCATATCGCAGATGGCGATCGGTTGAAGATCGAAAATAGCATCAGTCAAATTGATTCTTTCGTCACCAGACTGTTGCAGCAAGGTAACCCATAACCATGAACAACCTTAATGTAATTATTGCTGATGACCATCCAATTGTTCTGTTTGGCATCCGAAAGTCGCTTGAACAAATTGAATGGGTCAACGTTGTTGGGGAATTTGAAGACTCAACATCGCTTATTAACAACTTATCTAAACTAGATGCCAACGTGTTAATTACTGACCTCTCCATGCCTGGAGACAAGTATGGTGATGGCATCACACTGATAAAATATATAAAACGTCATTACCCAGACTTAGCCATAATTGTTCTAACAATGAATAATAATCCGGCTATTCTTAGTTCTGTTTTGGACTTGGACATCGACGGGATCGTATTAAAGCAAGGCGCACCAGCTGACCTGCCTAAGGCATTGGCAGCATTACAAAAAGGGAAGAAATTCACCCCTGAAAGTGTAGCTAAATTGCTGGAAAAAATCAGTGCCAATGGCTACGGTGATAAGCGCTTGTCACCAAAAGAGAGTGAAGTTTTGCGATTATTTGCTGAAGGTTTCCTGGTGACAGAGATCGCCAGAAAGCTTAATCGCAGCATTAAAACTATCAGTAGCCAGAAGAAATCGGCGATGCTGAAACTGGGTGTGGATAATGATATCGCCCTACTAAACTATCTTTCTTCAGTAACTATCAGTCAGGTCAATAAAGAAGAAGAATAGCTGTTTTCAGGCCCGGTATTGCTCAGCAGCACCGGGTCTATTTATCCCCTCTCCTATCCATCCAGATTATTCATTAATTTTCTCTATTACTAAATTTTTCTTTATTCCTAACTTTATAACCCAAAGTCATTGGCGTTACAGCAAGGCAGCAAATGAGCGAATCCCGCTAACACAGCTGTAGCGTCAAGGACGAAGGGTTTAGCGTGAGCGCCGCACCTTATCACTGTAATAGCGCAGCATCTGCCGCAATGTATCCAGTGTTACCGGCTTAGATAAACAGTTATCCATGCCCGCTTCAATACAGCGCTGCTTGCTTTCAGCCAGTGCATTCGCGGTGACACCAATGACCGGGAAGTGATGATTCAATTGCCGCAAACGCTGAGTTAAACGATAACCATCCATATTCGGCATATTGACGTCAGTCAGCACAATATCAACACTATTGGCACTCAGCACCGCCAGTGCATCCAGCCCATCATTCGCCGTCATCACTTGATAGCCCAATGCAGTGAGCTGATCGGCCAATAACCGACGATTAATCGGATGGTCATCCACCACCAGAATTTGCAGATCGGCATTATCATCTTGATTGGCTTTCGGCGCAGCTAGCTGTAATGGCGTATTGTCGGCCACCGACAGAGGTTCCAGCAAGATCCGATCCAATAACGGGATAATCTCTAGCAGCGTAGATGTGCTCAACAACCAATAACCTGGACGCGTTTCTTGCGGCAAACCGATATGTTCGATAGAGAGCTGAATCCAGGTCGAAAGTGGCGCGCTGATTTGTGGCAAATAATCACAAATCAATACTTGATCATTCAGGGGCTGATCGAGACTATAGCGCCGCGCGGTGGCACCAAAATGCCCCAGAAGATCAAATAAATAGCGCTCAAGACGCGCATTACGAATATCTAACCACAGGGTTTTCCCTTGCCAGCGATCACTCTGTGGCAGCACAAAATTATTAGCTTCATCTCTGTTTTCGGCTAGAAAGAGTGGAATGCGGATAGCAAAAATACTGCCCATCCCTAACTCAGAGATCACCTCAACATCCCCATCCATCAAGTTGACCAACTTCTCGCAGATAGCCAAACCTAAACCTGTGCCCTGGAAATGGCGCTGCACGCCAGTGCCTACCTGGAAGAAGGGATCAAAGAGCTGGTTTATCTCACGTGAATTAATGCCAACCCCGGTATCGCGTACTCGGAATTCCAAATAATCGCCGCGCACCCGAACTTGCAGGATGATGCAGCCGGTATCGGTGAATTTAATAGCGTTATTCAATAAGTTAGAGATCACCTGTTGCAGGCGAACAGGATCCCCCATCATCACTCGCGGAACCTCCGGCTCAATAAAGCAGTACAGCCCTAGTCGTTTTTTAACCACTAGCGGCAGATAGTTAGCAGAGATGTGCGTGATCACTTCGACAGTAGAGAACTCGCTTGGCTCAATTTTCAGTTGTTCAGACTCGATTTTAGAAAAGTCGAGTATGTCACTGATAATTTTGAGTAATAAGCCAGATGAGTTGTTCATCGCCGTCACCAGGCGGTCAACACCGTGCGGCAGCTCTTTAGTTTGCAATAAATCGAGATTACCAATAATCCCATACAGTGGGGTACGCAACTCATGGCTGACAGTGGCCAAAAACATCGATTTGGATTGGCTGGCCTGCTCTGCTGCTGCGGCCATCTCTTGCAGTGACTCTTCCATTTTTACCCGCGAACTGACATCCACCAGCACGCAAATAGCCACATCTTCATTACGGTAGCGAGAGTGAACAAAGCTGATTTGCAGATTATTGTTATTACTGGTCATCACATCGACAAAGTTCGCCTGCTGTTCACAGATAATACGTGTAATGCGTTCGCGGTCTTCGTTCGTCAGCAAATTAATATAGTTATGCGCTAACTCATTACTGAGGATATTGGTTCCATCACTGATGCGCAGGATGGAGATACCCACCGGAGCAGAGGCCACAATTTTGCGGTTAAACTGCTCATGCTCCTCCAGTCTCAAGGCGTTATCTTCAGCCGGGTGGAACATTTTTCTTTCAAACAACCAGGCTAAGGTAAATATCACTACCGCAGAGAGTATATTCAGCAGTAACGCATTAAAAATAAAGAGTTTGAATGTTTCAATTATTGTTCTAACGGGTAAGGAGTAAGCAATACTGAGGGTCGATGGTAGCAAACTTTTTTTCAGCAGAAGATTATTATAATCATCGACATAACCGAAATAAGATGGAGAATCAGGGTAGTTATCCAGCATTGATGCATGACGCTCCCCGGTTGCCAGCCGCAATACCGGTTCATTGTCCTGATCCAACAAGGTCACGCCAATGGGTAGCGGCCCAGAGGAGATAAAATCCTCCAGACGAATCGTTTGCTCAGTACCAACCAATGCCTCTAATTTGTTACCCACATACAATGGGCTAAGCACATACAGCGTACCAATATCTGGGCGCACGCCAGGAACGACCCAATACAGTGCGCTATCTTTATCCTGACCATTGGCGTCACGATATTTTAAAATGTGTTCGTTCAGTGACTTAAGCAGATTTTCCTGATCCATTGGTGTGTTGCGGATATCGAAATCCACCATGCACAATGTGTCGCTACCAATAAAGAAGATGCGGTTGAGGTCATAAGCGGCAGCGAAATTCTCCTTCCAGTACAGAATAAGATTACTGAGCGAATTGAGTGACGAGTGGCGAGAGGTGCTAAGCGCGGCGCAATCAGCATCTGGATTGAGCGGATAATATTTGGGCGCAGTCTTGTTTTTGATGAAGGCACCCGCGGCGATATCACTGCTCGCCGAGCTGTGACTTAACCTATTCTCCGCCATGTATTTGATATCGCGGATAATGTCGGAAGAGTGCCGGATGTAACTCTGCGCCAACTCAAAGTTAGTATTATATTCCTGACGAATATCAGATTTTTTCTCATTAAGAATATTCAGGATATAAAACGTCGTTAGCAACGCGCCAAGTGACCATAACATAATGGCCAATACCCGAAATAGGTAGCGGGAGATTTTCAGTGTCGTGCGAAATGAAGAGAGATATTTCAATCTGATACCTGGTGAAAGCATCGCCACAGAGGCTGCATGATTTACAGAATACACTACCCATAACACATAAAAAAGCCAGCACGCGGCTGGCTTTTGTTTTCATCGAGTCGCCCTGCGGCTGATAAGCTCATCGGAGCAATTAACTGCTCCGTATGCCCTATCAGCGCATTATAGGTTCTCGTCTGCTACATCATCGTCTTCCGCTTCATCATCTGCTGCGTCGTCTTCAGCATCATCTTCCGGTGCATTCAGTGCGGCGTTTTCATCGCCCCCCTCTTCACCGTCCAATGACTCGCCATCAAGGATGTCATCATCCTCTTCCGGCTCTGCGACACGTTGCAGACCGACCACATGCTCATCTTCAGCTGTGCGGATCAGTGTCACGCCCTGGGTGTTACGACCCACAACGCTCACCTCTGAAACTCGGGTACGCACCAAAGTACCGGCATCAGTAATCATCATGATTTGATCAGTTGGTGCAACCTGAACAGCACCGACGACCTTACCATTACGCTCACTGACTTTAATGGAGATAACCCCCTGAGTCGCGCGGGACTTGGTTGGATACTCTTCCACTGCGGTACGTTTACCGTAACCATTTTCAGTCACAGTCAGGATTTCGCCATCACCACGCGGAATAATCAGAGAGATAACCCGATCATCGCCATTGAGGTTGATACCACGGACACCGGTGGCGGTACGACCCATCGAGCGGACCTGCGTTTCTGGGAAGCGAACCACTTTACCCAATGCGGAGAACAGCATAACTTCATTGCTGCCATCAGTCAGATCCACACCGATCAGCTCATCACCTTCATTCAGATTGACGGCAATAATACCGGCACTGCGTGGGCGGCTGAACTCGGTCAATGCTGTTTTCTTCACCGTACCGCTAGCGGTTGCCATAAAGACATGACGGCCCTCTTCATACTCCCGCACCGGCAGAATGGCGGTAATACGCTCATTCGGCTCAAGCGGCAATAAGTTGACGATTGGGCGACCACGGGCTCCACGGCTGGCTTCTGGCAACTGATAGACTTTCATCCAGTAGAGACGGCCACGGCTGGAGAAGCACAAAATAGTGTCGTGGGTATTGGCAACCAACAAGCGATCAATGAAGTCCTCTTCTTTGATGCGCGCAGCTGACTTACCTTTACCACCACGGCGCTGAGCTTCGTAATCCGTCAGCGGTTGGTATTTGACGTAGCCCTGATGGGACAGTGTCACAACCACATCTTCCTGATTAATCAGATCTTCGATGTTGATATCAGAGGTGTTGGCCGTGATTTCAGTACGACGAGCATCACTATATTGCTCTTTAATCGCCACTAACTCTTCGCGGATCACTTCCATCAAGCGCTCTGGGTTTTCCAGAATAAAGATCAGCTCCGCGATGGCGGTCAGCAGCTCTTTATACTCATCCAGCAGTTTTTCATGCTCCAGACCGGTCAGTTTCTGCAAACGCAGATCCAAAATAGCCTGAGCTTGCTGCTCGGTGAGGTAATACTTGCCGTCACGGATACCGAACTCTGCTTCCAGCCATTCAGGGCGGGCGGCATCACCACCGGCACGTTCCAGCATAGCGGAAACGTTACCTAACTCCCACGGACTGGCAATCAAGCCGGCTTTCGCCTCCGCAGGGGTCGCCGCACGGCGAATCAATTCGATAATCGGATCGATGTTAGCCAAGGCAATGGCCAGCGCTTCAAGGATATGTGCGCGGTCACGTGCTTTACGCAGCTCAAAGATGGTTCGACGCGTCACCACTTCACGGCGGTGGCGCACAAAGGCAACCAAAATGTCTTTCAGGTTCAGTAATTTAGGTTGCCCTTGAGACAGAGCCACCATATTGATACCGAAAGTCACCTGCAATTGCGTCAGCGAGTAGAGGTTATTGAGCACCACCTCGCCGACTGCATCACGTTTGATCTCAATCACGATACGCATGCCGTCTTTATCAGACTCATCACGCAGCGCACTGATGCCTTCTACCCGTTTCTCTTTCACCAGCTCGGCGATTTTTTCAATCAACCGCGCCTTATTCACCTGATAGGGGATCTCGTGAATAATAATGGTTTCACGGCCTGTTTTAGCGTCCGCTTCCACTTCACCACGGGCACGGATATACACCTTGCCACGGCCAGTACGATAAGCTTCTTCAATACCACGGCGACCATTGATAATGGCGGCTGTTGGGAAGTCTGGCCCCGGAATATACTCCATCAGCCCTTCGATGCTGATGTTTTCATCTTCGATATAGGCCAAACAGCCATCAATAACCTCAGAAAGGTTATGTGGCGGAATATTGGTTGCCATCCCAACGGCAATACCTGACGAACCATTAACCAACAGGTTAGGGATGCGTGTTGGCATGACCGCAGGGATCTGCTCAGTGCCATCGTAGTTCGGCACGTAGTCGACGGTATCTTTTTCTAAATCCGCTAACAATTCGTGAGCAATTTTAGACATGCGGATTTCGGTATAACGCATCGCCGCAGCGGAGTCGCCATCAACGGAACCGAAGTTACCCTGCCCATCCACCAGCATATAGCGCAGTGAGAACGGCTGGGCCATACGCACTATAGTGTCGTAGACCGCGCTGTCACCATGCGGGTGATATTTACCGATAACGTCCCCAACTACACGGGCCGATTTTTTGTATGGTTTATTCCAGTCATTGCCCAGTACATTCATCGCGAACAGTACGCGACGGTGAACCGGCTTCAGTCCATCCCGGACATCTGGTAAAGCACGTCCGACAATAACGGACATCGCATAATCCAGATAGGAGCTTTTCAGCTCTTCCTCGATGTTGACCGGTGTTATTTCTCTGGCAAGGTCGCTCATTGAGCCGCTATCCCTCTACTAATTACCGGATTTAAAGGTACGAAACTATATCACAAAACCCCAATTTTGGCGAAACTACATTGCGCTTAACTCTTAGAGACAAAACTGCGCCAATTGATGGGGAACATGTATAATCCGCGCAAAGAAACAGAACAGTGAGAACTCTTCATGCGTGTAGATAGCATCGCCCCCCAACACAATGTCGACGAGCAAGAAATCGCTAAATTTGAAGCAGTTGCCTCCCGCTGGTGGGATTTGGAAGGTGAGTTTAAGCCTCTCCACCGCATTAATCCCCTGCGTCTCGATTATATTTTGCAGCGCTCAGGCGGCATTTTCGATAAAAACGTGCTGGACGTCGGTTGCGGCGGCGGCATTCTGGCAGAGAGCATGGCACATGAAGGTGCACAGGTCACCGGGCTGGATATGGGCTATGAGCCGCTACAAGTGGCGCGACTGCATGCGCTGGAGAGCGGTGTCAAACTGGATTATGTGCAGGAAACGGTTGAAAGCCATGCGCAAAAGTTGCCACAACATTACGACGTGGTGACCTGCATGGAGATGCTCGAACATGTTCCTGACCCGGCCTCCGTTATCCGCGCCTGTGCACAATTGGTCAAACCCGGCGGGCATGTTTTCTTCTCAACCATTAATCGCAATACCAAATCCTGGTTGATGGCGGTGGTCGGCGCGGAATATGTGCTGAAAATGGTGCCGAAAGGCACTCATGATTCGAAAAAATTTATTCGCCCATCAGAACTTATCGGCTGGGTCGATCAAACCCCACTGCAGGAACGCCACATTATCGGGCTGCATTACAATCCGATAACAGACCATTTCAAGCTGGGTCGCAACGTTGATGTAAATTATATGGTGCATACTCAACGGGAAGATAACAGCTCTCACCCGTGAAGTATAAAAATCAAATAATACTCGATAGATTTCGTGCTGTAGCAAGGCGGCAACATAACAACAAATCGGTGAGAACCGATTTGAACAGCATTTATGCTAGCCCGCAGGGTGAGCTGCTTAGAGGCTGATTAATCCCCAGGAGCTTAATCCACTAAGTGACTGGGGTGAGTTAGGGCAGCCAACACCGCTACGGCGTGAAAGATGAAGGGGATTTTTCTAATGTTTAATAAACCGGCAAACGATCAAATTTTTAAGATTTTCAGTAAAATCTTATCCCCTAGATTGACCGTAGGTAAGCCCCAGTAACGACGCCGCCTGAGGGCCATTTGTAACAATTCACCCCCAAGTTATCCACACAATTGTCCGATCTTGTTCACTTGCTAAAAGACGTAATACTCACTATCTTGTTATCTAACCAACACCCAACCCCTATATATTGTGTTTACATCCTGAGCAATGACACTACTCGCTGCCTGAAAATGCAGCGTGGCGTTTGCTTGGCTTACAGGGGATGAACACACGGAAGGTAAAAGATCACATGAACCAAAGCCTACTTGTTACTAAACGCGATGGCAGCAAAGAACGCATCAATCTGGATAAAATCCACCGGGTCATCGACTGGGCCGCTGAAGGTTTACATAACGTCTCGGTTTCTCAAGTAGAATTGCGTTCACACATTCAGTTTTATGATGGCATTAAAACTGCCGATATCCATGAAACCATCATCAAAGCCGCCGCTGACCTTATCTCCCGTGATGCGCCGGATTATCAATATTTAGCCGCTCGCCTGGCAATTTTCCATCTGCGAAAAAAAGCCTACGGTCAATTTGAACCACCAAAACTCTTCGCCCATGTGACGAAAATGGTGGAGATGGGTAAATACGACAAACATCTGCTGGAAGATTACACCGCAGAAGAGTTTGAACAGATGGACACTTTCATCGACCATTGGCGCGATATGAACTTCTCCTACGCGGCGGTTAAGCAGCTGGAAGGCAAATATCTGGTGCAGAACCGCGTGAGCGGCGAGATCTATGAAAGTGCCCAATTCCTGTACATACTGGTTTCCGCTTGCCTGTTCTCTAACTACCCGCGCGAAACCCGGATGGATTACATCAAACGTTTCTATGATGCCATTTCGACCTTTAAAATCTCACTGCCAACGCCGATTATGTCTGGTGTTCGTACCCCTACACGCCAGTTCAGCTCTTGTGTGTTGATCGAGTGTGGTGACAGTCTGGACTCAATCAATGCCACCTCCAGCGCCATTGTGAAATATGTGTCACAACGGGCCGGTATTGGTATCAACGCGGGCCGCATCCGTGCGCTGGGTAGCCCAATTCGTGGCGGCGAAGCCTTCCACACCGGCTGTATTCCGTTCTACAAACACTTCCAGACCGCGGTAAAATCCTGCTCACAGGGCGGCGTACGAGGCGGTGCGGCAACCTTATTCTACCCAATGTGGCATTTAGAAGTTGAAAGCCTGCTGGTGCTGAAAAACAACCGTGGCGTTGAAGGCAACCGCGTACGTCATATGGATTACGGCGTACAGATCAACAAACTGATGTATCAACGTCTGCTGAAAGGTGAAGATATCACCCTGTTCAGCCCGTCAGATGTGCCGGAATTGTATGATGCGTTCTTCGCCGATCAGGATGAATTTGAGCGCCTTTATGTCAAATATGAGCAAGATAGCAGCATCCGCAAACAGCGGGTAAAAGCAGTTGAGCTATTCTCTCTGATGATGCAAGAACGTGCTTCTACTGGCCGTATCTATATCCAGAACGTGGATCACTGCAACACCCATAGCCCATTTGACCCAACAGTGGCACCGGTACGTCAGTCAAATTTATGTCTGGAAATTGCGTTGCCAACCAAGCCGTTGAATGACATCAATGACGAAAATGGCGAAATCGCGCTCTGTACCTTGTCGGCGTTCAATCTGGGTGCCATTGATAGCCTTGATGATTTAGAAGATCTGGCAGTACTGGCGGTACGTGCGCTGGATGCTTTACTTGATTATCAAGATTATCCGATTGCTGCGGCACAGCGTGGCGCAATGGGCCGTCGTACCTTGGGTATTGGCGTGATTAACTTTGCTTATTATCTGGCAAAAAATGGTGTGCGTTACTCTGATGGCAGTGCTAACAATCTGACTCACCGCACTTTTGAAGCGATTCAATACTACTTATTGAAAGCCTCAAACGCGCTAGCCCGTGAGCAAGGTGCCTGCCCGTGGTTTAACGAAACCACCTATTCACAGGGTATTTTGCCGATCGACACCTATAAGAAAGATTTGGATGCTATCAGCAGCGAACCATTGCATTATGATTGGGAGACGCTACGTAAAGAGATTCAGACCCACGGCCTGCGTAACTCCACGCTCTCTGCGCTGATGCCTTCTGAGACATCATCGCAAATCTCCAATGCCACCAATGGTATTGAACCACCGCGCGGTTACGTCAGTATCAAAGCCTCTAAAGATGGTATCCTGCGTCAGGTTGTGCCTGAATATGAGCGCCTGAAAGATGCTTACGAACTGCTGTGGGATATGCCAAATAACGACGGTTACCTGCAACTGGTTGGTTTGATGCAGAAATTTGTCGATCAGGCGATATCGGCGAATACCAATTACGATCCGACCCGTTTCCCGTCAGGCAAAGTGCCAATGAAGCAGTTGCTGAAAGATTTGCTGACCACCTATAAACTTGGTGTGAAGACCCTTTACTATCAAAACACCCGTGACGGTGCTGATGATGTGCAGGAAGATATTCAAAGCCAGCCGGGTGATGATGACTGCGAAGGCGGTGCATGTAAGATCTGATTGAGTATTCAGGCCCTTGATGACTGCAAATGTGGTCATCAAAGGGCTTAGCTTTATTTGCCCGTTGCTTGTCCCCTGAGGAAATCATGGCCTATACCACTTTTTCACAAAATAAAAACAATCAGTTACTCGAACCAATGTTCTTTGGTCAATGCGTCAACGTGGCGCGTTTCGATCAGCAAAAACACGCTATTTTCGAAAAACTGATTGAGAAACAGCTCTCTTTCTTCTGGCGGCCAGAAGAGATCGACGTCTCACGGGATCGTATTGATTACAATGCATTGCCCGATCACGAAAAACACATTTTTATCAGCAATCTGAAGTACCAAACCTTGCTGGACTCCATTCAGGGCCGTAGCCCTAACGTCGCCTTGTTGCCGCTGATCTCTATTCCTGAGCTAGAAACCTGGGTCGAAACTTGGTCGTTTTCTGAAACCATTCACTCCCGCTCTTACACACATATCATCCGCAATATCGTTAATGACCCAGCGATTGTTTTCGATGATATCGTGACCAACGAAGAGATCCTTAAGCGGGCAAAAGATATCTCAGCGTATTATGACGATTTGATTGAAATGACCAGCTACTACCATCTGCTGGGAGAGGGTAGCCATCAGGTCAACGGTAAAACCGTCGTCGTCAACCTGCGTGAACTGAAAAAACAGCTCTATCTCTGTCTGATGAGCGTCAATGCGCTGGAGGCGATCCGCTTCTATGTCAGCTTCGCCTGCTCATTTGCATTTGCTGAACGCGAACTGATGGAGGGCAACGCCAAAATCATCAAAATGATCGCCCGTGATGAGGCGCTGCATCTGACCGGCACCCAACATATTCTTAATTTAATGCGCTCCGGTGAAGATGATCCGGAGATGGCTGAAATTGCTGAAGAGTGTCAGTCACAGTGCTACGACCTATTTGTTCTGGCCGCGCAACAGGAGAAAGAGTGGGCAGAGTACCTGTTCCGTGACGGCTCTATGATTGGCTTGAACAAAGAGATTTTATGCCAATACGTTGAATATATTACCAATATCCGTATGCAGGCTGTAGGTCTGGGTGTGCCGTTTAATACCCGCAGCAACCCAATCCCCTGGATCAACTCCTGGCTCGTCTCCGATAACGTGCAAGTGGCCCCGCAGGAAGTTGAAGTCAGCTCCTATCTGGTCGGTCAGATTGATTCCGAAATCAGTGCTGACGACCTGAGTGATTTTGAGCTGTAATTGATGAAGTCTATTGTGACGTTGAGCACCACCGGTGCTCAACTTAACCGCCCGGCCAATAGCCGCAATTTGCTGGAAACACTCGAACACCATCAGGTAGAGATTGAGTATCAATGCCGCTCGGGCTATTGTGGCTCTTGCCGCCTGCGCTTACTCAAGGGTGAAGTTTGCTATTCACAGCAGCCCCTGGCGTTTATTCAACCCAACGAAATCCTGCCCTGCTGCTGCCAACCGCTAGGTGATATTGAAATAGAGCTTTGATCAGAATTGATAAAGCCAAGCCTATATGAATCCACCTATAATCACCTTGCCAAATAGATGATATTTTACTTCCACTATCATAATCATAGGGAATAAAGATGAAAATAGTGCCAATCGCACTCAGCAGCCTGTTAATGGCAGCATCGGCCAGCGCTCTTGCAGCTACTGAGTCACCGCTTAATCAACAGCAGCCATTAGAAAAAATCGCGCCTTATCCTGCGGCTGAAAAAGGCATGACCCGTCAGGTGATTTTCCTTGATCCGCAAAAAGATGAATCACGTTTCAAAGTGGAACTGCTGATCGGTAAGACCCTAGAGGTTGACTGCAACCGCCATATGCTAGGCGGCAATCTGGAGACCAGAACCCTGTCTGGCTGGGGCTTTGACTATCTAGTGATGGATAAAATTTCACCACCCGCCTCCACCATGATGGCCTGCCCAGACAATAGCCGTCACCCACAATTTATCGCCGCCAATCTCGGTGACGCTGCCATGCGGCGCTATAACAGCCGCCTGCCGATTGTGGTTTATGTGCCACAAGGGGTAGAGGTGAAATATCGGATTTGGGAAGCAGGTGCAGAGGTCAGAAACGCGCAGCTGAAGTAGTGTCATGGTGGCTCAAAATTAAAACCATCTAAATACCCATTCAACTGAGTGGGTATTAAAATTCTTATCGTTAAGCAGCAGAAATAGTTATGCCAAATAGATC
The DNA here is from genome assembly GCF_013282745.1 of Yersinia bercovieri ATCC 43970. Taxonomy (NCBI): domain Bacteria; kingdom Pseudomonadati; phylum Pseudomonadota; class Gammaproteobacteria; order Enterobacterales; family Yersiniaceae; genus Yersinia; species Yersinia bercovieri. The sequence continues at coordinate 2,839,696 of NZ_CP054044.1, read as the reverse complement.
CCGATTAAAAGGGGCTTGCTGTCAATGTAGGGGCAAGGCGTTGCACTGTTTGTGGCGGTGAAAAAACACCTTCGTAGTCACGAACCTTGCGATCAAAATCCGCTGTAATATTAATCAGTTGGCTCATGTCGTCATGAACAAATGGGCTATCAGACAACATCACTGCCGTATCAGCAAAAATAAAATCCTGCGCATCGAGCTGCTCAACATCCAGCCCATCCAGATAGGCCAACTCGAGACTCTTACCCTCAAAGTCTAAAGCGGCGGATGTGATATCCACACCCTGAATCAGAGCCAACCCATTAATAACCATCGAACTCCGCTTTATCAGAGTTAATTCACTGAAATTACGAATACCCATGGCGCTTAAATCAATTTTATCAATACCGTGGCGGAAGCCCTGCACCGCATTACCATACCGCCACTCCCCCTGTTGCGGCGTCACGACAAAGATGCTGGGTTTGGCGTTTTCCCGCTGATAGACCTTACCCACCAATGAGGCGACCATTTTATTATCAACGAAAGATAAGCTGACACCACCGCCTCCCCCATTGAGTATGATCTCCGTTTGCTTGGCAGCGGCGGGTTTATCCAGCAGAGTTGGCTGTGACTGTGGATTATCTATCCTTATGCTGCTATCAAAGTAGCCAGCGGGAGGGGTAAAGGTATCCGCAAAGTGAAAATGGTGCGCTTTCAGTGTCGCCACCTCTCTGTCCTTGACAATAATATGTTGATTATCATTTAGTTGCACCCTCACGTCCTGCCCATCTTGCTTAAGCCGCAATGCCCTGAATCTCTTATCGGCAAAACCAATCAAATGAATCACCTCTCCTCTATCGGCATCAAAGTTCACAATCCAGTCACCGCCGCTAGCGCGTTTGCGCACTACAAAAATCTCTTTCCCTGCGCCGCCCGTCAGTACATTTAACCCACGTCCACCATCCAGCACACTATGCTGCCGCCCCGCGATTAAAATATCGTTACCATCACCACTTATCAGATTATGGATCCTCGCTGGCGAGCGCAGTGTCAGTTGGGCATCGCCAAGAGTCGCTTCACCAGTGAGCAAATTGACCTTCACATCAGCCGCTACCGCCGACATATTCAGCGTATTGCGCCCTCCCACAACCCCATCGTCACTGTCATGCAGAAATGCCCGCGTCGGCTCCTGCGCAACCAGCGCAGCAAATTCATCAGTATAAACGTAGGTATCATCACGGCTAATCGAGTTGCCAAATAGCCGTATTGACCAATTTTTTAGCTCAACCGGTTGCCCGTTTTTGGCATTTTTAACCACCAGTCGCCATTGACCACCTGAGTGTTCACCCCGTTGCAGGGTCGACATAAAGGTATGGTTAAAATCACCCGCAATCTCGCTACCCGTATCGACATCATCACCACTGTCGGCCATTTTTTTCTCTGCGCCATCAAGCAGGATACTTTGGGTGCCATTCGGCGAGATCAGTGTCACCGTCAGATCCCCCAGACGCCCCACATTGGCACTAAAATCAACTTCAACCTGCTCCACCTCAATCTCGCCCTTAAGAATAACGGATGCCGCCCTGGTCATCCCCGCCAGCAGTGATTCTCCTGTGGAAAACTGATGCTTTGCTTGCAAAACCTGCTGATTCGCATCACTCCTTTGGTGAGTCCAACTCTCCGCCAGACGCACTGCCGCCCGCGCATCTACCGCACCAAAACCATAATCATGACTCACCTGCATCCCGCCGCCATTCCAGCGGGTTGCACCATTAGTGCGCCATTCACTGGTCGGGTCTTTAACCCGCCGTGCCGATAGTGCGAGGATCGCCTGCACATCGCGATAACCGAGATTCGGATTGGCCTGCAACATCAGCGCGGCGATAGCGGAGACAATTGGCGCGGCAAAACTGGTGCCTTGTTCCGTGCTGTACTGCGCACCAAACACCGCACCGCGCTGTGCGGTGATCTGTTGGCTACTGGAGAGGATATGGCTGCCCGGCGCTGAAACCAGCAAACTGGAACCGGGGTTGGAGAAGGGCGCGCGGTGGGTCTGGAGAGTTGAAAGATCCGCTTTGCTATTCATGGCCGCCACCTGAATAGCAAAGCGGGAGTTGCTCATTAGCGACCCTTGGGTGCTGCCGCCCTGCGCCCGTTGATTACCACCACTGGTGACAATAATGGTGCCCAATCCCCCACGACCATTGGCTGCGGCATAGTGCAGTGTCAGATTGAGTGTATTAGCCAGATTAATCATGCCGCTGGAAACATTGCTGATGGCAAAGCCATGTTTGAAGCCCCAGCTGTGGTTCACGACATCATAGCTGGACATCTTACCTAGCGTGGTTAAATCCGCCCCATCATTGCTCAGATAGTGACCGCCCAGTGTCGCTTCATGGGCAACGCCCACCCCGCCCAGATGATTTTTTGCCGCCACCATCACGCCTGCCACCATAGTGGCATGATTGGAGACCTCCTCGGGCAGTACGCCGCTTCTCTTCTGTGTTGCCAGCCAGCTGGGATCAACATTGGCGGCTAAATCGGGGTGGTTAATATCAAAAATCATCGGGCCGGTGGCAAACTGACCGCCGGGTTCAAACTGACCAATGCGCACCCCTTTGCCGGTATACTCCTGCCAGATGGGGATCACATTGATCTCGTTGAGATAACTCTGCTTGATAAACTGGGGATCGCTGGGAATATCCGCGCTGCGCAAGAGCACCGTTGCCCGCATGGTCGCCGACTCTCCGCTGGAGAGATCAAGCACGGAAAGTGCCGGGTCCCCAGTCGCACTTTTCACTTCATATTTAAAACTCATCACCCCGGTAAATCGGCTATCCGGGGTGAATAGCACGTTACCATCATCCTTCAGCTGCACCGTGCCGCCCACGGCGTCACTCACCTTAGCGATGAGCAATTCCGCCTCAGGATCAAAGCAAAAATCATTACGCAGCAGCGCCTGCGCCGGAATATTCGTACTCTGCAAGCGGCTGATGGGGTTGCCATTGCCGTAAATTAAAACATCGTTAACCGGAATAATCGTCCACGCATCCAACTCTACCGCCGCAATATCGGCAAAATTCAGTTTTTGAATACGCTTCAGTGTCAGTGTGCCATCACGGCCCGCCACCTTATCCTTTAGCTGATAGCCGCTCTCCGTGCGGGTAATGGTGTAATCCGCATAGCTGCCGTGCAATGCCAGCACATTAATTCCCTCACCGCCATCAATCAGCGCATCCCCCTGACCGGCCACAATCACATCATTGCTCTTATTGCCATAAATGCGATCAGCGCCGCCCCCGGCATGGATAATACTGCCCTGCTCGGATGCATAAATTGTGTCGCCCTGCGGCCCGGCATAGATAACCGCTTTACCGCTACCGCCGATAATTTTATTTTTCCCACGGCCGCCACTCAGCACATCATTACCGCCCCCGCCGACCAGCGTACTATTGCCGTTACCGCCCTGAATAAACACGCTATTATTGCCGCCACTGATAATGATGTCATCACCATCCCCGCCCTGAGCAATAGTGATACCACTGCGGGCCATATTCAGCCCCACCCCTTGATCACCGGTGATCAGCACGGTATCTGTCCCACCTTTCCCCTGGATATAGCGGGTATCATCACTGGCGCTGATAACAAACACATCATTACCAGAATTCCCTGTATAGGTATTGCGACCGCCGCGCCCGACTAACCAACTGCCCTCAGGGCTGGCTATCAGGTCATCATCCCCCCGCGCACCATAGACATTCTTGGCCTGTAGCTGTGCGGCATTGAGTGTTTCACCCTCATGATTGAAACTGACGTAGGCGGTGGTGGTGACCTCATCGCTGCTTGAGGTTAACAGTGCGCCATCATCAAGTGGTGTCACCCGGTTGCTAACCGATGACCCGACAAAATTCACCGCCAAAACCTCTTGCTGCTTATCATTGATGGTGAACAGCCCGCGAGCGACAATCTGGTTCCCCTTACCATCATCACGGCCAACCAGAGTTGCAGCGACATCAATGCGCGAGATCCCCCACTCATCCAGCGTTTTCAGTTCGCCCTCATCAACCTGACCATTGTGGGAGATATCCTGCCAAACACGTAATTTCGCCCAAATGGGATCAGCAGAGTCTATAACGCCATTGCCATCACTATCATCTTCAGCCAGTGCGGCAAAACCATGCTCAAAAAGTTTCTGCCCCGGCAAGCCATCTATTCCCGCTGTACCGCCATAATATTCCGAATAGATCTGGCTGATATTATCAATCTTCCCACTGCCATTATCGATAACCAGCATACCGCTCTCCGGCCCGACCCAACCGGTGCGTTTTAAACTGCCGCTATTATCAATATCAAATAAGACCCCCTCCCTCAGGCCGCTCATCTTCACGCCGCGACCGGAGAGATCCAGTAATAGCGGATCAACATAGGTATTAAAGGTGGTTTGCGCGGATAAGCCATTGAGTGTCGCAGCATCAAACAGGCCGGTCTCCGGCAACATATATGCCGGCTGTTCAAGATAGTAATCAGATAAATAACGGCTGGGCTGCACATTGGGATCTAACTGAATTTCGCCGGGACGAACACCACCCGAGGCCATGCTGCCCATCTGCACCGAGGCAAAATCGGTTTTATCCAGCGTGCTATCGGTAAAGGAGAAACTGTGGGTCGGGTTATTCACCAGATAACCGTTAGTCACATCTCGCTGTAGCTGATCTTCATCGGCAATACGCCGGGTGGCTTGTGGCGTGGGGTTAATCTCAATTTCAATATTACACTGCGGTATAACAATCGAGGTCTCATCGTCAGCGCTAAAGAGTTGATTGGTAGCGGTTTTGCCTAAAGCCCAGTAGCCAGAGGGGGAGTCAATAATTGAAAACCATCGGCGGGAAGTTTTCCGGATAGCCTCGGGGGAAAACATGGAAGATTGGGCCATCATATTGTAGGTTTCAAAAGAGAGTTTTAATTCTTTAGCCGGTTTCCCTGCTGCATTAAGCACATGCTGCCAATAAGTTGGCCGGCTTGTCTCTTGGATAGCATTAAAAACCGGTTCTAATGTCCAGGTTTCTGGCGGGAGTCCATGTCTTTTAAATACTATTTCATGAAATTGCCCTGCCTCTTTATGATTAATATCACCATAAATAGTGCCAGTACTAATATCGAGTCTATTTTGCAAAGCATTAAGATATCCGCCCGCCATATCATAGCGAATATTCTTAAGACGAACTTCTGTTATTGGCTTATTATGCTCGGCAGCAGTGCGCTCCATATAGTAAATAGCCATGGCACCTGCGAAGGAGTCCCCCCTGACGACACCATTAGCCAATACGGCATAGCGATCGCCTTTGCTGGCCAAATAGTTATACATCGGGCCAGGATCTTTACTCTCCTTATGAGACTCTAATATCTCTCTGGCGCAGGCCAGCTCGGTGGCGGTAAGTTTTAATTCGCCTGCATTTCTATTTTGCTGTAACATAATTATCGTCCTTAATGTTTAATATGCGCCAAAAGAAACTGCTGGGTGCGGCTCACAATTTCCTTCCATTGTTTCAATTTTTCAGGTGTAAAAGAAACCTCAACCAATGAGCCTATTTCTGACATCACAAAATGCGCTTCACAGATATAATCTCTTTTCTCCAATGGGAGCCAGATACAATCAAAAATGACAGGTATTCGCCCATCAATCTCTTGCCAGTAATAACCATTAATATCTTCATCAAACCAATAAGGATCATTTTCATCCTGTGACTTTGACCTTATTAATTTTTGAGTTGCCTTAACAAAAAAAAGCCCCAAGTCATCTCTGTAAATCACAGGATCAAATGTTTTATCTTTTCGTTTTTTAAGATAAAAATCACGCCTATAGGTAATATCTGAATCGGGTCGTTTTAATGGCTCGACACTGATAGTTAATCCATTAAATCCTCGTTTTTCCTTATACCAGTTTGATTTATCACCAGGTTGCATATCTGGCCAACTGGTTATCATCGGCAAAACAACAAAATTAGCATCACAACCTTTTTTATTATTAATAAAATCGGGGTCCCAGGCACTAGCTCCCTCATACTCTGCCCAGTAAATAATATAACTCTGCGGCACCTCCATCACATGACCATTAAACTTACCACAGACAAATCCCGGCCGATTATCGGCATAACTTAGCGTGGATAGCATTAATAAAATAATTGCCAGATATAAATTATATATCAATAATCCATTGCCATTTGATTGATGGCACATTATTACCCCCTTATTTTTTAATATGCGATAAAAGAAACTGCTGGGTGCTGCTCACAATGGACTTCCACTGTGGTAAATTTTCCACTGTAAAAGTAACTTCAACAAGAGAGCCTATTTCCGACATCACAAATAGTGCATCACAGATATAATATTTCTTCTCCAACGGGAGCCAAATACAATCAAAAATGACGGGTATTCTCCCCTCAACCTCTTGCCAGTAATAACCATTAATATCTTCATCGAACCAATAATATAACTCAGGATCACCTTTGCTTGGACGCCCAGACCTATTCAACTCCTTAGTGACTTCAACGAAAAATAGCCCTAACTCCTCAATATAAGACACAGGACTATATTTCTTATTCTTTTCTATTCCAAGATAAAAATCACGCTTATAAGTAATATCGAGATCGGGTCGTTTTAATGGCTCCACACTTATTCTTAGCCCTCCAAATTCCTCTCCATGTTTATACCAGTTTGATTTATCACCAGGTTGCATATCTGGCCAACTGGTTATCATCGGCAAAACAACAAAATTAGCATCACAACCTTTTTTATTATTAATAAAATCGGGGTCCCAGGCACTGGCTCCCTCATACTCTGCCCAGTAAATAATATAGCTCTGCGGCACCTCCATCACATGACCATTAAACTTACCGCAGACAAACCCCGGCCGATTATCGGCAAAAACAACACTCATCGAGATAATAAGCAAAATAATAAAAACCAAAAATAATTTGCACGCCAATTTAAAATAGATATAAGACCAGAAAAATAAATTCAGCATAATAGCATCCTGATTAAAGATAAAAATGTATCTGGTATTTATCTATTACACAAGAAGCAGACTATAAATGAAATTCTTAAAAAACGGTCAGCGGAATATAATAATATATATATTCAAATGTTCGGGTAATTAGGGGAAATAATCGCATCTACAGGTTGAAAAAATGGCAGGTAAATATCCAAAGGGGATTCAGGCGCTTTTCTGCGCCTGAGGATAGATATTCGTCGTCTCTGTTTAACTATAAAATCTCAACCACTTCCAGCCAACCGTGCTGCCCGCAGACCGGGCTGCCTGTTAGCCAGCGGCGCAACATATCCAATGCCAGCATGGCGCTGCTCTCCTGCCGAGTCCGCAGACCATGGCGGCTGGCCTGATACCGCACCCGCTGAGCAAATGTTCCTTCCGGGGTATGCAGCACCACACTCAGGCAATCATTTTGCATCGCACTTACTGCCAATACTAGCTGGGCACCGCACAGCATCGATAGTGACTGGGCGCGGCTAGCAACCTCGGCTAATGTCTCCTGGCAATGGGCCGGTAGCAGCTCGCCGCCCACCAGCGGTACAGCCGCGCTCTGCAACTGCCAGTGCATTAATCCGCCGGTAAATTGCTCACTGACCGCCAATAATAGGCCGCGTTGTGTCAACTGCTCGGCCAGCAGTGCCGGTAAGCCCTGGGTGCCTTCAAATAGGGTGCTATCGCCCGCCACCGCCCTGACCTGCTGCCACAGCTGCTCCATCGCCGGGCGCGCCGCAGCAGGCCCGGTCAACTTCAATTCAATAATCGGGGCGGAGGAGCGATAACCCAGCACCACGCCCTCCGGCAGTGGCAGCGGATCTAGCTCTAGCGCCAGATCACTCTCTGAGCGGCCAAAGGTGGTCATCCGTAAGCACAATGGCGGTTCAGCGACATCAAAGTGCTGGCGTAAACGCGGCATAATCTGCTGTTCCACCATCACCTTAAATTCTGATGGCACGCCGGGGGTGAAAAACATCAAACATTTATTCAGCCGCAGCGCGAAGCCACAGGCCGTGCCGACCGGGTTATCCAGCATCTCCGCATTGGCCGGAATATGCGCCTGCTTGCGGTTGGTCGCCGACATCACCCGCCCGCGTTCGTGAAAGAAAGCCTCCATGCGCGCAATCCATTCCGGATGCTCAATCAGCTCCGTCCCGGCGGCGCGAGCGGCGGCCAATGCGCTCAAATCGTCACTGGTTGGCCCAAGTCCACCATTCACAATCAGCACATCCGCCACCTGGCTACGCTCTGTCAGCACCTCGATAAGTGCCGAGAGTGAGTCACCGACGGTCTCTCTGCTGCTGATCGGCAAACCCTGATTAAAAAAATAGTCCGCCAGCCAGGCGGCGTTGGTATCAATAATCTGCCCATGCAGCACTTCATCCCCGGTGCTCAACATCTCCACTCTGATCATTTTATTCTCCGTTGGTGCCCATGCGTTGCTACCCATAATCGTTACTTTATGAATCCCATCACTTAAACACAATCATTTCCCGCAGGGAGAGTCGATAACCACAATAGAGCGCTCTGCTTTTGCACTCGCAACGTCGTAACGATTTGTTTACACTGATCGTAACGTCGATTTGACACAAACAGGCCAATCCACTACCCTGCTGCACTCAATAATTCCAATAAATTGTCATTTAGTAGAGGAAAGCGTGAAGAATCGCACTCTGGGCAGTATATTTATCGTTGCAGGGACCACTATTGGTGCCGGCATGTTGGCAATGCCACTGGCGGCGGCCGGGGTCGGTTTTGGTGTCACCCTTGCCTTACTAATTTCTCTTTGGGTATTAATGTGTTACACCGCTCTGCTATTAGTTGAGGTGTATCAGCATGAGGCGGCTGATACCGGGCTTGGAACTTTAGCGAAGCGCTATTTAGGTCATCGGGGGCAATGGCTCACCGGTTTTAGCATGATGTTTTTGATGTATGCCCTGACCGCAGCCTATATCAGCGGTGCAGGTGAGTTGCTGGCTACCAGTATCAGCCAATGGACCCAGCAATCATTTCCCACCTCTCTTGGTGTCTTGCTGTTCACCTTAGTTGCCGGTGGCGTGGTTTGTATCGGCACACATTCAGTCGACCTATTCAATCGCATCCTATTTAGCGCCAAGATTATCTTTTTGATTGTGATGCTGGCCCTAATGATGCCGCATATCGAAAAAACCAACTTATTGACCTTGCCACTGGAACAGGGGCTAGCGCTCTCTGCAATCCCGGTGATTTTCACCTCATTTGGCTTCCACGGCAGTGTACCGAGCATCGTCAATTATATGGGTGGCAATATTCGTAAGCTGCGTTGGGTCTTTATTATCGGCAGCGCGATCCCGCTGATTGCTTATATCTTCTGGCAGTTGACCACCCTTGGGGCCATCTCCTCCCAGACCTTTGTCGGTATTCTGGCGCAGCAAGCTGGGTTGAATGGCTTATTACAGGCGGTGCGCGATGTTGTTGCCTCACCACATGTTGAGCTGGCGGTGCACCTGTTTGCCGATTTAGCGCTGGCCACCTCCTTCCTTGGCGTGGCGTTGGGGCTATTTGATTATCTGGCTGATCTGTTTAAGCGCCGTAACTCCGTGCGGGGCCGCCTGCAAACCGGCGCAATTACCTTTACGCCGCCTTTGCTGTTCGCGCTGTTTTACCCGCGCGGTTTTATTATGGCGCTGGGTTTTGCTGCCGTCGCTTTGTCGGTATTAGCTCTGATTCTGCCGGCGATGCTGGCGTGGAAAGCGCGTAATATCCATCAGGGAAGTTATCGAGTCTGGGGCGGGAAACCGGCACTGGCAGCGGTATTTGCCTGCGGCGTGGTGGTGATTGGTATTCAGGTAGGAATTGTCACCGGTGCATTACCGGCCGTCGGATAATTCAGGCCACAAATAAAAGGGCGCATATCCAGCAGGAGTGCGCCCTTTTATTTAATTAAAAATTAAGGCCAGCGCCGATATACACCCCATCCGCTACACGATTATCCCGCTTTCCTTCTTTGCCTTCCATATTGATGTAGCGATAGCCGACATCAACAGTCAGTGGGCGGAAGACATTCCAGCGCAGGCCGCCGTTGGCTTCGCTATAGGATTTCATGCCGCTGGTCAGCTCTTCCGGGGCGAAATAGCCCTCACCGTACAGGGTGAATGATTTGTTGATGGGGTAAGTTAGCCCGCCACCAATCGCGATGGCCCCGCCATTGCTGCCATCTTCCGGTGACATATAGATGCCTTTGCCGCCTACAGTCGCCATCATCGGGCCAATAGGGAGATTGAAGCCCAACCCCAGCCCATAGATATCACCGTCGTGATCACTGCGCGCCCAGTTACCACTGATCGCCAAACCACCGGTATTGGTTCCCATGCCAAAACCTAAATTGGTGTAATCACGGCCAGTTTCGGCGTTAAAACTCACAGCACTGGCGGAACCTGCCACTAACAGCAGGCTAGCTGCACACGCGATCAAATGCTTATTCATATTTTTCTCTCATTATTCGTGATGTCACCTGTGAGCAGATTGCCGCAAACAGGTCTCCCTACGTCGAGTTTAACCGAAAAAAACACCATAAATACACGTAAAAAACGATTAAATAACACAGTATTTCAAATGATTGTAAATACTCATTCAATTGAAGTCACCTATGTTGGCAATGGTAATGATAAGCCCCGCCTATTTGCTGAATGCGGTCAATAAGGCTACAACTAGTGTGGAGATCAAAGAATCACCCTCGGTTGTTGGTTAAATTATTATCTTGTCAATCAGGATTTTGGCGAAATCTAATGCTGTTAAACACCCGATAAATCAATCAATTCAATAGTGATAATGGAGAGGATGATGAGTAAAAAGAAAGGGTTAACTACCGCAGCGGGCGCGCCCGTTGTTGATAATAATAATGTCGTCACTGCTGGCCGTCGTGGCCCCATGTTACTGCAAGATGTCTGGTTCCTGGAAAAACTGGCCCATTTTGATCGTGAAGTGATCCCAGAGCGCCGCATGCATGCGAAAGGCTCCGGTGCCTACGGTACTTTTACCGTCACTCATGACATCAGCCAATATACCCGCGCCAAAATTTTCGCTGAGATAGGTAAACAGACTGAGATGTTTGTCCGCTTCTCCACCGTGGCCGGTGAGCGTGGTGCTGCCGATGCTGAACGTGATATTCGTGGCTTCGCCATGAAATATTATACCGAGGAGGGGAACTGGGATTTGGTGGGTAACGACACGCCGGTGTTCTATCTGCGTGATCCACTGAAATTCCCGGATCTGAATCACGTCGTGAAACGTGATCCGCGCACCAACCTGCGTAACCCTATCTATAAGTGGGATTTCTTCTCCCAGTTGCCCGAGTCCTTGCACCAACTCACCATCGATTTCAGTGACCGTGGCCTGCCAAAATCTTATCGCCATATGCACGGCTTCGGCAGCCATACCTTCAGTTTTATCAATGCCGACAATGAGCGTTTTTGGGTGAAATTCCATTTCCGCTGCCAGCAAGGCATTGAAAATCTTATGGATGATGAAGCTGAAAAACTGGTCGGCAGTGACCGGGAAAGCTCTCAGCGTGATCTGTACGAAGCCATTGATCGCGGTGATTTCCCCCGCTGGAATCTACAAATTCAGGTGATGCCAGAGCATGAAGCATCCCAGACCCCGTATAACCCATTTGATTTGACCAAAGTGTGGCCACACGGTGACTATCCGCTAATTGACGTGGGTTTCTTCGAGCTAAATCGCAATCCAGAAAACTACTTTGCTGAAGTGGAGCAATCCTCATTCAACCCAGCTAACGTGGTGCCGGGGGTGAGTTTCTCCCCTGACCGCATGTTGCAAGGCCGCCTGTTCTCTTACGGTGATGCAGCGCGCTATCGTTTAGGTGTGAACCATCATCAGATCCCGGTGAACAGCGCCAAATGTCCATTCCATAATTATCATCGTGATGGCGCGATGCGCGTTGATGGTAACAGCGGCAATGGCGCAACTTACGAGCCAAACAGTTTTGGTCTGTTCCAGGAGCAACCCGATTTCAGCGAACCGCCATTAACCCTGGAAGGGGCCGCAGATCACTGGAATCACCGCGAAGATAGTGATTACTTCTCACAGCCACGGGCGCTATTTAATCTGCTGAGTGCAGAAGAGCATCAGCGGATGTTTGCCCGCATTGCCGGTGAGTTGTCACAGGTTCCGGAGGAGATCCAACGCCGTCAGGTTGCATTGTTCAGTCAGGTGCATCCGGATTATGGTGATGGGGTGAGGAAGGCTCTGGGGTTAAATTAAGATTTTTTGTTTTGGTTGATAGTTGGTTTGGTGATCGATTAGGTGATTGGTTTGGTTGATAGTTGGTTTGGTGATCGGTTCGGTTGATAATCGATTAGCGGTCACCTCACCTCCGCAGCCTCAACCGAGTCGGGCCGCAGGGCGGCGGCCCAACACCCGCGCCTGGCGCGAAATATTGCCCTGCGGGTAAACCTCCCACGTCTTTCGGGCTGACGAGCCCGCGCGATGGGCATCCCTGCCCAAGCGCGCTTTTCGCGGGCGTCCTGCCCGCTCACTCTACCCTCCATCCTCGTCGGCAATATTCCTGATTGCGCTTAAGGTCAAAAAAGAAAGTCAAAATCAAAACCCTGTTTTTAGGTTTTGAAGTTAAAAGCACATTTGAGCTGCCGAGTGAAGAGAGTAGGCAAGGAAAACGGGCAGGACGCCCGTTTTAGGCGTCGCGCGGAGGGACCCGCGTAAAGCCGTCCGCCAGCCGAAACGATGATTGAGGGAACCCACGAAGTGGGCAAGCGATACGTGCGCTAGCGCACGGGTTCCAAGGGGGTTACGCGCTTGTAACCCCTTTGGCGGTTGAGGCGCGGGAGGCCAAGTGAACGCCGATTTCATGTCAACCGAACCGATCATCAAACCAATTATCAACCGAAACCAGATCCGATATCCAACAACCGAACCGATCATCAAACCGAATATCAACCGAAACCAGATCCAGCCACAAAATCAACCACCCCCCGCCTCGACACCTTAATCCCTCCCCCCTTCAGCGCCTCCGGCAGACGATAAAACGCCACTGGGCGCTGAAACACCGCCAATCGCGGCGCTAGCCAATCCGCCAAGGCCATATCATCCACGGTTTCATCGGCATCAATTACCGCCACTGGCCGGTGACCGAATTCACTGTCAGTGATAGGGACAACAAAGGCTTGCTGCACGCCGGGATACTGCAATAAAACCCGCTCGATATCCTCCGGCTGAATCCCCTCACCACCACTGAAAAACAGGTTATCCAGCCGCCCGATAATGTGTAGCTCGCCTTGCTGCCATTCACCACGATCACGAGTGTGAAACCAACCATCATCGTCGCATATTGGTCGTACCTGCCCCTGCTGCCAATAACCGGCGGCCAGGCAATCGGCTCTCACCCACACCTCATTTTCTACCAATTTGACCTCACGGCGCGCCAGTGCCGCCCCCACACCGGGCAGGCCGTCGGCGCGTTTGGCGCACACCGTAGAGGCCGCTTCAGTCAAACCATAACCGCACCAGCAGCGGATACCTCGAGCCTCGGCCTGTTGCGTCAGCTCGGTGGGGATCATCGCACCGCCCAGCAGCACCTCTTTTAGGGTTAACGCCGCGCCCTCACTCGCCAATAATCGCCATAACTGCGTGGGAACCAGCGAGGCGTGGCTGCATCCACTCAGTGCTGCTGCCAGCGGCACTCCCTCTGGCAGCACCAAGGTCGCACCAATACTTAACCAGCGCCACACAATACCCTGCCCTGAGACATGAAACAGCGGTAACGATAGCAGCCAGCTATCTGTTGGCGTGAAATCCATCAGCTGTAACACGCCATCCGCACTGGCTAAATGGGCCGCCGCGCTATGCAGTGCCGCTTTGGGTAGGCCAGAGGAGCCGGAGGTGAGTGTCATGGTCGCCAGCCGTTGGTTATCCCATGCCACGGGGTTAGCCCTACTCTGCGCCGCCGCACTATCCGTGCTCAGTGCCAGCGGTGTAAAAGCCAGGTGTGCCGATAAAGGAGCCGCCAGATTCAGCATAAAATCGATATTTAGCTGTGGTAACAGCTGTGCCAATAGCACCTCGGGGAGTTGCGGATTCAGCGGCAACACACGGGCGCCGCACTGTAACGCCGCCAGATACGCCAGCAACAGCGAGTAGCTGTTTTTACCCCGCACTACCACACCACTGCCGCAACTCACGCCCTGCTGTTGGAAAGTAGCGGCCCGATCATCAATTTCAGCCGCCAGTTGTTGCCAACTGATCGGCTGCGACCCCGCCCGTATGGCTATCCCTTGGGGGCGAAGATTGGCCCAATGTCGCCATGGAGAGACGGATTGCCACGGCCAATCATTCAGCTGCGCCATAGCACGTCCAGTTGATCCACTGTCATTAGCGGCAGGTTGCTCTGCGGCCATGGGCGCAACAACTGCGCTTGCATCAACTCCAGTGTATCCAGCCCCGGCACAGTGGATGGTGTCAGCCAGTGGGCCAGTCGCGCCAGTTGGGTCAGGCCCAGACTCGACTCAATGCTGGAGCTTATCACCGCGACCAAACCCGCCTGATGCGCTTGTTGCACCAGCTGTTGGCAGCGAGCAATGCTGCCCACCAGTGTCGGCTTGATCACAATTGCCACGACACCCGGCTCAGCTTCAACCTGAAAATCAGCTTCACGTACACTCTCATCCCAGGCAATGGCGATCCCGGTGTCGCGCGCAAATTCGCGGGATTCCGCGCGGCTCTTGCACGGCTCCTCCAGAAAGGCGATGCGCGAACGCAGCTCAGGATTGACATATTTGGCAAAGCCATCCGCTTTGGCGCGTGTCCAGCTACGATTAGCATCCAGCCGCAATTTCAGATCCGGCAGAGCTTCCAGCAGCACATTGACTATCATGCCGTCGCGCACCGCCTCATACAGCCCAACTTTTACCTTAGCGACTTTCTCACCCGGCAGCGCCTGTAGCACCGCGAACAGCTCATCGGGGTCCCCGGTACATAGCGGGGCTTTGCGGTAATCCGCCGCCAGTGGCAAGCTTTGATCCAGCTCCGCCAGTGCGCAGCTAAGACCGAAAGCCACACAAGGCAGCGCACCGAAATCCGGCACCTCGCCACTCACCCAGCTCTGTAGCCAGCTGGTTGCCGCCGTTTGTGCTTCAACCACGGTCTCCTGACTGAACTCCGGTAAAGGGGCTATCTCCCCCCAACCGATCTGCTCACCCTGCTGCAACTTCACCAGCAAACCATCGCGATTTTTCAGCCGCTGATGGCGCAGGATCACTCCCGCATCCATCGGTATGCTGTAGCGGTAAAGTGTGGCCGCGCGCATTACGGATTTCGCTTGAATTTGCTGAAGTCCGGCTGGCGTTTTTCGTTGAATGCGTTACGCCCCTCTTGACCCTCTTCGGTCATATAGAACAGCATGGTGGCGTTACCGGCTAGCTCTTGCAGGCCCGCCTGACCATCGCAATCCGCATTCAGTGCCGCTTTCAAGCAGCGCAGCGCCATTGGGCTGTTTTCCAGCATTTCACGGCACCAGCGCACCGTCTCTTTTTCCAAATCAGCGACCGGCACCACCGTGTTGACCAGCCCCATATCCAGGGCTTGTTTGGCATCGTATTGGCGACATAAGAACCAGATTTCGCGCGCTTTTTTCTGGCCAACAATGCGCGCCATATAAGCCGCACCCCAGCCGCCATCGAATGAGCCAACTTTTGGCCCGGTTTGACCGAAGATGGCGTTATCTGCCGCGACAGTCAGGTCACACATCATGTGCAGTACATGGCCGCCACCAATGGAGTAGCCAGCCACCATGGCGACTATCGGTTTCGGGCAGGTGCGGATTTGGCGCTGGAAATCCAGCACATTCAGGTGATGCGTGCCACTGGCATCCTGATAGCCGCCGTAGTCGCCACGAACCTTCTGATCGCCGCCGGAGCAGAAAGCTTTTTCGCCTTCGCCGGTCAAAATGATCACGCCGATATTGTCATCATAGCGGGCATCCGCCAGCGCCTGAATCATCTCTTTAACCGTCAGTGGGCGGAATGCGTTACGCACATGAGGGCGGTTAATGGTGATCTTGGCGATACCATCGCTGGATTTGTGATAGCGAATATCTTCAAACCCGGCGGAGCAATCTTGCCAATCGATGGCGGCATACAGTTGTTCTTCGCTCGGATAAAGCATAGTAAGCATTCCTTTAACGGGAGAGGGGTGAAAATGAAGATTGTGATAGAAACGAAAGAACCTGCGCGGCAAATGCACCGGGGTTAGCACGGTGAGCATTGTGTCCGGCGCGGGCCAGTGTGCGTAATGGCAACTTATGCTGTTCAGCCAATTGCTGGAATTTATGGTCGCGCTCCCCGCACAGATAGGTGTATGGGACGCGCAGGCGCTGCAAGGCGGGCAAGAGCCATGGCTGATGCCCCAATGAGGTCGCTTCGAGCATCTCAGCTACGGCGGGGCCGCTATTGTTGGCACGTAATAGCACCAATTGCTCGCGCTGTTGGGCGTCTAAATCCGCAAATACGGCTTGTTGATACCAGTCGGTTAGCACTTGCGGCAGAGGTTCCTGGCGAAAACGCTGCGCCCATTGGTGGTCGTTTTGTTGGCGCTGACGGCGCAACTCATCACTTTCCAATCCGAGGTTCCCCCCTTCGACCAATAGCCCCTGTAAGCCATGATGGCTACCATAGCAGGCGTGATACATCGCAATTCTGCCGCCTAAAGAGTAGCCTGCCAGCCAATATTCGCCAATGCCGTTAGCCTGCAATGTTTGCACTAACTGGCGGCTTATATCAGCAAAACCGCTGGTGGTCAGGGCGGCAGATTTGCCGTGACCCGGCAGGTCGACCAGCAGCGAGGGGGTGTCACCGCACAGCTCGGCAACGGGCAGCCAATCCTCACCACTGCCCAGCAGACCATGTAACCATACCAGCCACGGCCCGGCGTGTTGCTGTGTGGCAGATTGGGGATGAGCGGTGAGTTTACGGCAGGCAAGTGTCATAGCTGGGCCACCTGTTGCAGCAATTGTTGCACTGTTTCGGCCCCCTGACTTGGCGGCACCTCTATTTCGATCAGTGTCACACCACCTTGTAGCCAACACTGCTCGACCCGCTGCTGTAGCGCAAGCCAGCTCTCAGGGCGAGCATAATTTAGGCTGAACATAGCGGCGGCATGTTCAAAATTGACATTTTGCGGCATACAATAGAAACGCTGGCGATCAGCTTGTGGTGTCGGCAGCAGTGAGAAGATCTGCCCGCCATTGTTATTCACCACCAGCAGCACCATTGGCGCCGAACTTTGGCGCAATAACGCCAGCGCATTCAGGTCATAAAGGGCGGAGAGATCACCGACGATCGCCAGTGTCGGTTTGGCGGTGGCTCGCTGGACACCCGCCGCCGTCGATAGCAGACCATCAATGCCGCTGGCGCCACGGTTGCTGTAAACCGGATAGCCGACAGGCAGTTGGCCGAGCGCATCAATAAGGCGAACAATCAAACTGTTGCCGACAAACAGCTGGCCGTTTTCGGGCAATAGTGCCGCCAATTGATGCGCCACTGCCGCCTCGCTGAACTGATCGTTCAGCGCTTCTGCCACATGGAACTGCACTTTTTGCGACAATTCAATCAGTTCAGCAGCCCAAGGGAGACGGCGTTGCGCTGGATGCTGCTCCAACCACTCATTCACCGGTGAAATAATTCTGCGCCCACGGTGATTGGCCGGATCAAGGCGGCCCGGCAGATTATCCACCAGCCAATACTCTTGCGGCTGACACTGCGCCTGCCACTGCAACAGCCGTTTACCCGTCAGGCTGCTACCAAATTGCAGCACTACCTGTGCCTGATTCAGCACTTGCTGTGCATCCTGACGCCCTAGCCACAGATCTGCGCAGGGTAGCGGTTGGCCGGTTTGCGATAGTACATCGCCAATCAGCGGCCAGCCCAACAGCTCCGCCCACTGTGCCAGTTGTGCCCCCTCTTCTGCCGTCATGCGCCCGGCAATCACTACACCGCGTTTTTGCCGCCAGAAAAACCAATCAGGCTGCTGCATCTGCGGTTGATAGCGTGATTGTCGCAGCCACGGATGGCTATCTTGCCACCAGTCGCCCAGGGTGGCAGACCAATCGGCATAGCACTGCTCATCGCCGCCATAGAGCGGTTCAGCAAAGGGGCAGTTAATGTGCAGGCCGCCATGGTGTAATTGCGCCATCGCGCTATCGAGGGTCGCCACCAACCAGCTGGCGGCAATATCCGGCGTGGGTCGGGGCAGATTGATACTGACAGTGGGGTGGCTGGCAAACAGCCCTTGCTGGCGGATAGCCTGATTGGCACCGCAGTCGATCAATTCTGGTGGGCGATCGGCGGTCAGGAAGATCAGGCGCTCACCGGTTAGCCCCGCTTCGATCAGCGCCGGATAGAGATTGGCCGCCGCAGTGCCGGAAGTGACAATCACCGCCACCGGCTCAGTTGAGGCTTTCGCCAACCCGAGAGCCAGATGACCCAGACCGCGCTCATCAAAGTGGGTGTGGCAAACCAGCGCCGGATTCGCCGCCGCCGCCAAGGTTAGGGGTGTTGAGCGGGATCCGGGCGCAATACAGATATGACGCACGCCGTGGCGAGTTAACGCCTCCAGCAGCAATGCCGCCCAACGACGGTTAAAAATACTTGTCGACATGATTCGCCCAAAAGTCAGTTAACAGACACTACGACCCGACAGTCAGCATGAGGAGTGCTATCTATCCTCTGCAAGCCCGGAGTGGCTGAGTTAATGGTTAAAATCCTACCCTACGAGACCAAGAGATCGCCCTGAATAGCCTATTAGCCACAGTCTACACCTGGCATCAGGGGGCCACAATCCGCCCACATAACGAGTGCGGTTAATTGCGACATGTTAGGTTTTACTCTCTTGCTGACTATCGAGCAAGGTGCGCAATCCCGCCGATTTATGGTTAATCTCTTGCCACTCCAGCTCAGGGTCAGATCCCGCGACAATACCGGCACCGGCATACAGATTGACCCATTGATCCTCTAGCCATGCCGAGCGCAGGGTGACACTGAACTCTGACTGTTGCCGTGAAAGATAGCCCGCAGAACCGGCATACCAGCCACGGGAAAATGGCTCGTTCTCGGCAATAAACTGGCGGGCGATATTGCGCGGTAAACCAGCCACCGCTGCCGTCGGTTGCAGTCGTTGCAGGCAATCAGTATCACTGGCGCGATTGAGCTGCGCATGGATGCGGCGGCGCAGATGCTGCACTTTGCGCAATCGGATTATCTCTGGCGGCATAACATCCACCGCGACAACACCGCCTTGTAAGCGCTGGCAAATGTCATCAACCACCAGCAAATTCTCGCGCTGATTTTTTTCATCACCCATTAACCAGTCAGCCAGCGCCATAGCTTGCTGATGGTCATCATCATTAGAGGTCGTGCCCGCCAGAGCTTCCGTTTCCAGATGCCATTTCTGGCGCAAATAGAGGCGCTCAGGGCTGGAGCCTAAAAATGCCCGCTGAGTATCAAAGCGCAGCATAAAGTGGAAGCAGTGGTGGTTGACCTGGCGGCTAGCCGCCATAAAGGCGCAACAGGAGAGCGGTTTATCGAGAGTTAAGCGGGTGGCGCGCGCCAGAACCACCTTCTCCATCGCCTGCTGCTCAATGCTGCTCAGCGCCTGCTGAATCAGGCTGCGCCACTGTGGATACTCCGGTACATGGCTGGCATGTTGCACCTGAACATCCAGCGCGGGGAGCGGTTTGGCGGCGACCAGTTGATCGATAAAGGCGATAGCCAGTAGCGCATCTTGCTGTAGGGAGCAGTCGCTCACCAGATTGAGGGTCACGTGGGTACGGTTGCCACGGCGCAAAATTTCAATTCGTGGGAGAAACAGAAAACTGGTCTGCGTCTGTTGCAGCGCGCAAGCTTCGGTGACAGCGGAGGGGAGGACCAGGCTCACCGGCTCGAAGGCATTCAGCCCCCAAATCCGTAATCCCGTGGCATCACTGTTTTGCTTTATCAATTCATGCTGCTGGATAAAGGCATCCGCAGATTGCACATCGTTAAATTGGCGAGTTTGCCCACAGACCGCGGCCTCTTCATGGCCTTCACGATGGTGCCAATAGAATTGTGGGAAATGGCATTGTGCAGCCAGCCACTCCAAGAGTTGGCTCCCCACCTGACCCGATGCGGGCAAGATAATTTGCCGAATACCTGCCTGGTCAGGGAAACCGGCACGTAACTTCTGCCGTAATTCGCCCAACAAACCAGAAAGTTGTTTCACGACCACCTCGGCAAATCAACAGAAAGAGTGGGATTATACGGGCCGTGAATAATAATAAAAGTCTGATTCAATAGTTATTGTTAGTTATCACACTAATATTTGATATTGATGTTTTTATATACTCAACAAGGGGTATCAGCTGAGCATTGGTATTGGATGACTTATGCCCATGGTGGGATAAGCCCATCCGCTTAAGCCCCTATTGTGTTGCAATGGCGACATCACCAAGATCTTCGATATCCTGTGACTAGGAATATCACGAAGATATAGGTTACCTCCGTGATATTTGTCATATTAGTCATTTATTTACGTTATGCCGGAACAATACTCCATTGCTGCGTTTCGGTCAGCAATGCCACTAACGAATAGACATTTCCTGAGTATTTTAACTCACTCGCATTGGTCACGGTTTGGGCTAATACTTGCCCCATTTGAATACCCTGACCAGCGGCGATGAAATAGAGTGGTTCAGGTGTATAAATTTGGGTCGTATTGGTTAAGACTTGCTGCACAAAAGCCCCCTGCCCTGACATACCAATCCCCGTGGAATAGATATTGTTTGGCATGTTACTACCTTCAATAATCGTCAACTTGCCCGCTTGCCCACCACTCGACAGATTACTAAAGGTCGGGGTGTTATTTGCCGTGTCAAATGTCACCTGATTATTGCCTGTCGGATCAGCATTCAATACCGCGCCAGCCTCAAAAACTACCCCATCCGTCAGTGCACCCGTTCGCCCCCAGATAAATGAGTAATCAATTGACCATTTAAAAGTAAAAAAGCTATTAGGCGCAACTTTGAATGGCGAGGCCTGCCAGGCTAAAGAGAACACCTCCGAGGGTTGATTAGGCATTTTTTGATATAAATAGACAATCCAGGCCGATGGGGACTGATTAATAAATTTGACTTGGTAGGGGGTGCCATTAGATGAGTAGGTTGATAGATCGAGTGTATTACTCATAATAGATTCCTTATGATTTATATATTAACTATATTTAGCCACATTAAATAAAGGCTGTGTGAAGTCGATTCATTTATCATTAAGAATGAATCCCTATTTACTGAGTGAAAATAGCGCCATAGCGCCACAGCGGATATATCACTTCAAGTGCTAAATAAGATAAGACATTGAAAACAAACATTAGCTGACAAGGCACCTATGAGAGCACTTATGATTATCGCCGTCTAAATATGATAGAACATAAACAACCAAGTATTGTTACGCTACTGTTTATGGTTGGCGATATTATTAGAAGCGTGACTTACATCACGATATTTATTTGTTCGTTACACTTTCTCATTTAAATAAAATAGTATCATGTATATTAATTATAAATATTAGTTTATATACAATGACTACCTATATATTAAATTAAAAAACAATAATATTTTCACTATAAAAATGACCCACTAAATAGCCATTAATAATAAAGGGCAGAGATACCCCTGCCCTTTATATCGCGAGCGTGCTTGAGTTAGAACTCCCAGCGCAGACCGGCGTTCACCTGCCAGTTGGTATTGATGTCGCCGCCGGAAGATTTTTCCACATCAAGATAGAAGCGGGAGTTGTTATCTTCCGTTAACTGGATGTTGGTCCCCACACCGTAAGCTATCCAGCTATCTTTCCCATCTTGTTTAGAGACCAGTGTGGCATCTTTACCTTGAATAGTGACATTACGATCACCGGCAAACTCATGTAGCAAATCGGCTTTCAGATAAATATCATTATTGCTATTTTCGTCAAACCGATGACCTACCCGCACCCCAGCACGACCAATCACACTGTTGATATTATCCTGCTGGACTTTTAAGCCACTGCTCGTCGTGTAGTCGGCTTTATTAATGTGCGTGTAAACCAGTTGCCCTTGTGGTTCGATGAAATTACCACTACCGATTGAGAACTCACGACCATATTCCGCACTGGCACTCCAGGCCCCGTTACTGGCTGAACCATAGCCAGCAGTACCCAGTGTATTTTGGTAATCAAAGTTGCTCTTCAGGTGACTATATTTCAAGACCAAATCCACATAATCTTGTTTCTCTGGTCGATTCCATGAACCATAAATGCTCGCACCGTAGCTTTTGTTATCACCAGAACCCTGATCAAAGGTTGATTTACCATCCAGATAGTGGCCGGCCAAACCTGTTGTCCAAATGCCATTCTCATTTTCATCCTTATGGTCATAACCTAGCTGATAGAAATTGTAGCGGTTTTTAAAGTAGCTCCCCTCATGACTCTTTAACTCACCGCCTTTATAACGCAACCAGAGTCCATTCTCCTGTTGGTCACTCCTCAATTCACCTAATCGTTTGTTGAGATTATCAATTTCAATACGCGCAGTGGCTGTAGCATAGTTGACACTGGCATTCGCCAATGCGGTATCACTCCCGGCACTTAACTTTTTGTCAACGCCGGTGATATACCAGTTAGTACCGTACTGACTTACCGGGTCACCCTCTTTGATATCCGAACGAAGCAGAGGTTTATAGTCATAAACATATTCGTTGGTAATATCGATCTGATCGTATGCTTTAAAGCTGACATTATTGGCCGCATCTGCCACCCAAATATCTTCTCTCAGATCCGCCAATTTATTGACGTTCAAGGCTTCAATATAGTGAGTCCCACCGGTACTGCTGCTGACCACCTCAATAAAATCACTGCCATTCTTGCGTTGGTCATCAGTTTTGCTGGTATTGACATCAATCAGGAAAATACCGTCATTGCCTTTTAAGTCATAAATTTTGACACTTTCATTCTGACTTTTATTGGTATGAAGATTTAAACCATGCAAATTAACAACACCGTCTTTTTGCAGATTCAATGCACTGATCTCCGCATTTACCGCATCGGGTATCCACTGCGCTTTATTCATTAAAGTCACATCCAGTTTACCCGCCCAAGTATTAGTGGCTTCATTATAGGTATTGGCCTCAGTACCATGCCAATAGGAGTCACTGCCATTTAAGACGGCGGTAATGCTGCTGCCAGTCCCAAACTCACTCCCCAAGTCTAGGTTACCCAGTAAGTTAACTTGATAATTACCTGTTTCGTTAATGGTTACCTGACCGCCGCGCTTACCACTAACAGCATCACTTTTCGAACTACCACTGGGGTAAGTATCGTTTTGATTCAATGCCTCCAAAAAGTCTTTGGCGTAGGTGTTAATATAAACATCACCACTATTTGCAGTAATCGTTGAGCCGACCCCGGTCGCATACAGGCCATTATTGGCCACGGTGGTGTTGCCTGTCCCGCTGGTATCCATTTCGACAAGTGAATTAATATAAACTTTACCATTAATGGTCACCTCAGAGCCGTTAGAGACCATCAGCGCCGTACTATTGTGATGATGACCATCACCACCAATTTTCAGTTTATTGTCATAACTGAAGTTATTTAATGACACGGTGTTATTTTTATCGACAGCCAAACCAAAAAAAGCGGTATAGGGATTGTCGACAGTATTCTGTCCATTAATCTCGACGGAATAATCCCCAATATCGTATGCTTTATTGGCAGTCTCTGTTTGGCCAAGATAAATCTCAAGACTGCTACTGGGATTATCGACATTTACCGTGGCTTTATAATTGCCATCTCCTGATATAGCATCAGATAATGCCACAGATGACGGGCCGGAAATTGCAGATGAATAGGTATATTTACGTTCTTCCGCAATACTAAATCCAGGCAAAAGTATATTACTGATAATGGTTGATAAAAGTAATGGACGAAATAATTTAGATGCACACGACAAACTATGCATTTATATAACCTCCCATTATTAAAACATAATACAAACACCCCACTAACATTTATTAAATAATGAACTCATTCTACCTGCGACAAAGCAAATGGAATCAGAAACAAAATATAGATTAATAAATGTGCGGCTAGGATTATTTATAAAAAAAGCACCATGTCAATTACGCGCAATCGTTTATTTAAATAACTTTACACTTCTTAGCGTATTCCTAACACTTGCCGCCATTATATTATTTTTATTCACTTACCTTGCAGTTTATCTTTTACAAAATAAAAACGACCCATTTAAGGGCCGATAATAAAATTGAAATAATTTTAATTAAGTCGTTACGAAAATAGTTATTTCGCTAAAATAGTAACTCCTCGAAAATATTTTAGCGCCGCGCCAGTAATAGCCCGACAACCAAGCCGACAGTCGCGCCAATTCCCACGCTACACCAGGGTTTTTCGTGGACATAATCATCAGTACAGCACGCCAGTGCTTTCGCCCGTTTGATATAGCATTCATTGCGGCCACTCAAACGGCTCTTTACCTCCTTTAATGCTCTCTCCGCTCTGGCCTTGATCTCCTGATAGCTCTCATCTGCGGCATCGCCCGAGGCGCGCAGCACCTCCTCCAGGGTATCAGTCAGCATCGTCAGATCATCATCCAGCGAGGTTTGCTGTTCTTTATCTCGATTCATATGCGTACTCCATGAGTGAAAAAAGGGCATCTCATCAGTATAGTCGAAATGACTAAAAACGAATGCAGCACGCCCCCTGTTCTGCCCCAGTCACTTGTTCCCGTAGCGCGCCAAATAGCTCACGGCCACATCCCACATGGAACGCCGAGATATCCGGCAGTGTTGGGTGGCGTGCTGCCAATTCAGCTTCATTCACCAGCAAAGCAAGCTCGCCACTGACACCATCTACCCGCACTCGATCACCATTACGGATTTTTGCCAAGAGGCCACCACAATAGGCTTCAGGAGTCACATGAATGGCTGACGGCACTTTACCTGAGGCACCGGACAGTCGGCCATCAGTGACCAGCGCTACCTTAAAGCCGCGATCCAACAACACCCCTAAGGGGGGCATCAGTTTATGTAGCTCCGGCATACCAATGGCCCGTGGCCCTTGATAGCGCACCACCACCACACAGTCGCGGTTCAACTCGCCGGATTCAAAGGCGGCCCCGACATCATGTTGACTGTCAAACACCACCGCCGGCCCCTCAATAATCTGATGATCACAAGGAACCGCCGAGGTTTTCATCACTGCCCGCCCCAGATTACCGCTTAATACTTTGGTGCCACCGTGGGCCGAGAACGGCTGGGCGATACTGGCAATAACCGAGTCATCCAGTGAGTGCTGCGGCCCGCTGCGCCATTGCAACTGCCCATTATCCAGATATGGTTCCTGCGTATAACGATGTAGACCAAACCCCGCCACGGTGTGGACATCCTCATGCACTAAACCGCCTTGCAGCAGCTCTTTTATCAGTAGGGCAACCCCGCCGGCGGCTTGGAAATAGTTGATATCCGCCGGGCCATTGGGGTAGATCCGGCATAACTGTGGCACCACCTCCGATAACTCGGAGAAATCATCCCAATCAATAATAATGCCCGCCGAGCGCGCCATCGCCACCAGATGCATGGTGTGGTTGGTCGAACCACCGGTAGCCAATAGCGCCACCATGCCGTTGACCACCACTTTTTCATCCACCAATTGCCCCACTGGCAGATAATTACCACTGCTTTCAGTCAGTCGTGTCACTTGCCGCGCCGCGGCGGCAGTGAGCGCATCGCGCAGTGGGGTGTTGGGTTGGATAAAAGAGGAGCCGGGCAAATGTAGCCCCATCACCTCCATCACCATCTGATTGGAGTTGGCGGTGCCGTAAAAAGTACAGGTGCCAGCGCTATGATAAGAGGCGGATTCCGCCTCCAGCAAGGCGTGTCTGTCCACTTTACCCTCCGCAAACAGCTGGCGAACCCGCACTTTCTCTTTATTGGACAGCCCCGTAGCCATTGGCCCGGCGGGGACAAAAACTGCCGGTAAGTGGCCAAATGACAAGGCGGCCATCAGCAATCCTGGCACAATTTTGTCGCACACCCCGAGATAGAGTGCGCCATCAAACATATTGTGTGACAGGCCGATGGCCGCTGACATGGCGATAACATCGCGGCTCATCAGCGACAGCTCCATACCATCCTGCCCTTGTGTCACGCCGTCACACATCGCCGGGACACCACCCGCCACCTGCCCGACGGCACCGACCTCATGCAGTGCCTCTTTCAGTTGTTGCGGGTAATATTCATAAGGCTGATGAGCAGATAACATATCGTTATAGGAAGTAATAATGGCAATATCGCTGCGCACCATGCTCTTTAGCGCCGCTTTATCTTCCGGCTGACAGGCGGCGAAGCCGTGAGCCAGGTTGCCGCAGGCCAGCTGTGAGCGGTGGACTGTATTCTCTTTTGCCGCGCTGATACGTTGCAGATAGGCCGTGCGGGTCGGTGCAGATCGTGCAGTAATACGCTGCGTGACACGGGTGAGAGTCGGGTTCATCGCCACTCCTTATTCGCTCAGGGGAGCCAAAAGCTCAATACTGCCCGCAGGCAAGCCGATAAACTCCGCCAGTACCTGTAACAGTAAATTGTGATCATCCAAATGTGGCGCGCCGGAAACATTAACGCTGCCAATAATTCCCGCCGGTTTAACCTGTAGCGGAAAACCACCGCCCAGCGCGGCATAGTCCCGCAGGCTAACCCCATAGCGAGCTTCCAGCGAGGTTTGGCGCTGTTGTAGCATCAATCCTGCGGCATAGGAGCTGGTATTCAGCAGCTCCACCACATTGCGCTTACGCCGCAACCAGTCATGATTCTCGGCGCTGGTGCCGGGCATGGCATAGCTGAATAAGGTTTGGCGATTGACGGTGATATCGATAGCCAATGCCGCACCTTGCCGTTCCGCTTGCCGCTTTATTTTCTCACCTAACTGCCAGGCGATTTCGTGATCGAAATGCATCAGTTGTAATTGTTGCTGATGCTGTTGGCAGGCAATGAGTTGCTGCTGTAAATTCATGACACTCTCCGGTGATAGACCGCAGGCGGTAGCAGGGTATCCAGCCGATACCGCCTGGCGGATTTAAGCGCGTTTAGCCTTGACCAGCCCTTTACCCGCGATAGCCTTGCCCTGCGTTTTAACTTCAACATCGCACTCTTTTGGCAATGTCAGGGTAATCAACCCGGCAATAATCAAGGAGCCTGCTAACATGCAAACCGCCGCACTCTGGCCATAGAAGAAGATCATCACGCCGACCAGATAGGGGCCGCAAAATCCGCCGAGATTACCTAAGCCATTGATGACACCCCGTGCGCCACCGGCCACTTCTGGCACGGCAATGCGCCCTGGGATAGACCAGAATGGGCTGGTTGCGGCTTTGAGGAAGAAACCACACACCACCAGCGCCAGATAGGAGATCAACACGTTATGGCGGAAAATCACCGAGGTCACCAGACCGGCGGCGAAGCAGAACAGTGAAATCATAATCAGCAGGCGGCGTTTACCGGTTCTATCCGACAGGGTGGAGATGGCATAAATCCCAGCGGTAGTGGCAATAAACGGCAGAATCGCCAGAATACCGACCGAGGCCATATTACCGCCGGTCAGATTTTTCAAAATAGTTGGCAGCCACAGGGTGTAGCCATAATCCCCGGTTTGATAAAAGAAGTTCAGCGCCACCAGTTTCATCAGCCCTTTATTCAGGAACACGGCTTTTAATGGGGCATTGGTCACCGGCGCATCAAGCATCCGCTCTGCGCGTTCCCGTGACAACTCAGTGACCAGATAGTCGCGCTCTTTTGCCGATAGCCATTTCGCCTCTTCAGGGCGGTCACTGATAACAAACCACCACATCACCAGCACGATGGCGGACAGGGAGCCTTCAAGGAAGAACAGCCAGCGCCAGTCGAGTGCATTGATAATAAAGCCGGACAGTGGCGCGGTGAACATGCCACCGATGGGGGCGAACATCATGACGAAAGCATTGGCGCGGCCAATTTCACGCTCCGGGAACCAGTTACTCACCATGGTCAGGACCACCGGTAGCATACCGCCCTCAGAGACCCCCAGCACAAAGCGCAGGAATAACAGTTGATAATGGTTGGTGACAAAACCGGTCAGAATCGAAACAACAGCCCAGACCGCCAGAGAATAGGCAATGAATTTTCTGCCGCTGCCATGTACCGCAATACGGCCACCCGGCACTTGTAAAAATAGATAACCAATAAAGAAAATACCGCCCGCTAAGCCGGCCATTTGGCTGGTAATCGCCAGATCACTCTCCATACCGCCAGGTAGCGCAAAACTAATATTGACCCGGTCCATAAAAGAAATAATACAAGCAATCATTATTGGCACAATAACGCGGAACCAACGGGCATTAGGGATCTTACTGTCCATATAAACACGCCTCATGATAATAGCTAAGCATTACCCTGCATCGCGCATAAAGACGCAGGGAATATCGAAAGCAAATAAGGAATATTTGCAGCTGTTAATTAAACTTCACAAAATGTTGTTATTATTGCTATGACTTAATTTTTAATAAGTGATGGCCGTTGGTGCTGGTTGACCCGAGAAATGAGCATGAATATTAGAGAACACAATATCGCTCATTTGAATGCGCGTCTCTTTTGTGGCGCTGGCGATATGGGGCAGTAATACGACATTATCCATCTCAATTAATGCCTGTGGCACATTTGGCTCATCGGCAAATACATCCAGACCCGCACCACCAATATCTTGCTGTTGCAGCGCATGAATTAAATCATCCTGATTAACCATGCTGCCACGGGCAATATTGATCAGCATCCCATCATTGGGCATCGCCGCAAAAATAGCTTTATCGACCAGACCGGCACTCTCTTTCCCACCCGATATTGCCACTACCAGAATATCGCTCTGTTGCGCCAGGGTGATTAAATCTGGCACATATTGATATGGCAGACTCTCAATCTGTACCCTATCGGTATAGGCAATTGGCATATCGAAGCCAGCGGCACGGCGGGCAATAGCTTGACCAATACGCCCCATACCAAATATCCCCAGGCGTTTACCGGTCACTTTGGATGCTAATGGCAAACTGCTGTGTGGCCACTGACCCGCGCGCAGGAATTTATCGGCCTGACATAAGCGGCGCGAGGTAGCAATAATCAGCCCCAGTGCGGTGTCAGCCACATCATCTGTCAGCACACCCGGCGTGGTGGTCACAATGATTTTGCGCTCACGGGTATAATCCAGATCAACCGCATCAGTTCCGACACCGAAGATTGAGATAATCTCCACTTCAGGTAATAACGCCAGAACTTCGTTGGTCACGCCAATATCACCACGGGTCACAATACCTTTAATATTCTTGCCCTGCTCAGCCAGGAACTGCGCGTGATCCGCCATCTGGAAGAGTTTGTGAACAGTGAAGTTTTGTTCCAATTTTTCCGTCAGATAGTCCATTACTGGGGCGATGATTAATACGGCTTGTTTCGAGCTGGATTGCGTGCTGTTTTTCATTACGAGTACCTGACCTGTCAATAAATCAAAGAAACCAGAATGGCGAGAGGTCATCATCGGATGATGCAGCCATTCAGCGAATGTCGTTATGAGACCTGTTTTCAATGTTTTATTTTGTGATGTGGGTCACTGTAAATCATGTTAAGAAAACATGTTACCGGTAACGTGAGCCAGCTATCATTGTTCGAGCTGAATTGTTTCAGCTAATCAAATGAGCGTTAATCATTTATGTAAGGCATTTACTGAAATGTTATCAGCTGCGGTAATTTGTTATGGCGGGAATCAGGTAACAGCAAGGGAGAGTATGGGGAGTGAGTGACTGCCATTGCAGCAAACAATAGCAGCAAATGAGGGGTGACCATCCGTGCAGAGATAGCTGAAAGCTTAAATAGTGCCACCAAGGGAAATCCGATAATGCAGGTCAACCTGTTCAATTGTCGGGATTTTCTTAATTTTTTTAATCAAAATCTCAGCGGCAACTTTACCCATTTCAAAACGTGGCGTGGTGACACTGGCCAGCACCGGCGTGGTTGCCTGACCAATATCTAACCCATGAAAACCGGAAATTGCCATTGCCGCAGGTATCGCCATGCCCAATTTTAAGCACTCTTGTAACACCCCCACCGCCATATCATCATTGGTACAGAAAATAGCATCGATCTGCGGATACATTTGTCGTGCCAATGCCAACATCCCGGCCCCAATGGAGACCGAAGAGACTTTATTGGGGGTAATATGTAATGGCGTGAAACCTGCATCACTCATTGCCTGGCTATAACCTTGATAACGCTTGCGATCACGCATATCAGACATGGAACCGAAATAGACAATATTCTGTTTTCCACTGGCGAGCAGTGTTGCGGTCATATCGTAGGCGGCCTGATAATTATTGAACCCGACGGTGATGCGATTAAATTGTGGCTCCAGATCCATCACTTGTGCAATTGGAATTTCTGAAGCATTCAGATATTTATCAGCGCGTAAGGTATGTTCCGAGTCCGTGAGTATTAAGCCGGAAATCTGGCAGGAGAGTAGATTAATAATCTGCTCCTCTTCACGCTCTTTACTGTAGTTATAGTTAACCACCAGTGTCTGGTAACCACTGGCGGCCGTCACTGACTCAATACCGGCTAATAAATCGGAGAAAATCTGGTTATTAAAGGAGGGCACCAAGATTCCTATCCGTGGACTTTTTTGATTAACAGCCGTTTCCCCTTCAGAATCAGCACTGTAGTTAACTTCAGCCATCACCTGGGCAATGCGCTCACCGGTTTCTGCTGCCACTTTTTCCGGCGTACGCAAATAGCGACTGACGGTCATTTTGGTCACGCCGGCAAGTAACGCGATATCCTGTAACGTAACACGCTGGTTTTTCATGGCAAATACCTGGAGCAAAGGTGCGGGATGGGTAACGTGATTATGCACTGTTAGCTGGTGTAATGAAAAGCATGTTACCGGTTAAATATGCCATAACAACCATGCTGATCATTATTAAGTTATTTTATTATCAATAAGTTAATCTGCAAGCTGTTAATGAAATGGGCAAAGCCTCTGCTAACGGCGCTCTTTTTCTATCCTCAAGGCGATATTGCTCACGTAAGCGGTAACAAGTTGTCGTAACATGATTTAAAGTGATCTGCATCACAGTTTGCTACAGCAGAAAACGTTCTGATAGAGACATGTTTTCAGACGGTCAATTTAATTGGGAATACCGCTAATTGGATTTCCATCAGCTTAAAGCAATATTAGGGAATAATAACAACTTTATTATTTGTGATCTTATTGCCGAAATTGAATTTATTACTGTATTCACTCAGCAGTCATCACTCGTGACATCTATTTTACATGTCGCTTGATTAGCGCCATTAGGAATTAAAATGAAAAATCTATTTTCGTTAGAAAAACGCAAAGTATTGATTACAGGTTCAGCACAAGGCATCGGATTTTTATTGGCAAAAGGGTTGGCCGAATTTGGTGCGGAAATCATTATTAATGATATCACCGCCGAGCGGGCAGAAAAAGCCGTTGCAGAATTACGTGCTAGTGGATTTGTTGCTCATGCAGCGGCCTTTAATGTAACTGATCATGATGCAGTTAATGAGGCCATCGCACAAATAGAGAGCAGTATTGGCGCTATTGATATTTTAATTAATAATGCCGGTATTCAACGCCGCCATGCTTTTACTGAATTCCCAGAAAAAGATTGGGATGATGTTATTGCCGTAAACCAGAAATCAGTATTTTTGGTTTCACAAGCGGTCTCCCGTTATATGGTTAAGCGCCAACGTGGCAAAATTATCAATATTTGCTCCATGCAAAGTGAATTAGGTCGCGACACTATCACACCTTATGCCGCCTCTAAAGGCGCGGTCAAAATGCTGACTCGCGGTATGTGTGTCGAGCTGGCCCGTTACAACATTCAGGTCAATGGTATCGCCCCTGGTTATTTCAAAACCGAGATGACAAAAGCGCTAGTCGACGATCAAGCCTTTACTGATTGGTTGTGCAAACGTACGCCAGCGGCCCGCTGGGGGAACCCGGAAGAGCTAATTGGTGCTGCGGTGTATCTGTCATCCAAAGCCTCTGATTTCGTTAATGGTCATCTACTGTTTGTTGATGGCGGCATGTTAGTCGCAGTCTGATAGGCACAGAGGAAAGATATGTCTGGTAAATGCATTATTGTCATGGGTGTCTCCGGCACAGGTAAATCCTGTGTGGGTCAGGCGCTGGCGCAGGCCCTTAACGCCAAATTTATTGATGGCGATGACCTGCATCCCCGCGCCAATATTCAAAAAATGGCATCAGGGCAGCCGCTAAATGATCAAGACCGCGCCCCCTGGCTGGAGCGGCTAAGTGACGTGGCCTATAGCTTGCAACAAAAGAATGAAGTGGGTTTTTTGGTCTGTTCGGCACTGAAAAAACAGTATCGTGACCGTCTGCGCGAAGGGAACCACGGCATCCGTTTTTTGTGGCTGACCGGTGATTACGATTTAGTGCTGCACAGAATGCAGCAACGCGCCGGGCATTTTATGCCAGAGAGCCTGTTAAAGAGCCAGTTCGCGACATTGGAAGCCCCTGGGGCCAGCGAACCAGATGTCATCCAAATCGATATTTCGCCTGATGTAGCTGGGGTGGTTGAACTCTGTATTGCCGCGCTGGCAGATGAAAATAGCGTGAGTCATTGCGCATAAGCGCGGGCCACCGAAGCCTAGAGGAGTAGTTATGATACTTGATGAACTGAAAAGCGCGGTGAATAACCCGCTCTATCCGGATGCAATCCGCCGGACATTGGCAACCATCAGCCAGATGGATTTAGCTAATCTGCCTGCGGGCGAGCAAGAGATTGAGGGGCGTGAAATTTACCTAAATCATATTATTGCGGCATCCAAACCACTGTATGAACAGGCACCTGAATTGCATCGCTACTATATTGATATTCATATTCTGCTGGAGGGTAGCGAGGTGATTGGTGCTTCGCCCTCTGCTCAAGGCCAGCGCCCGACCATGGATTTTGATAGTGAGCGGGATTTCGGTCTGTTTGAGAGGATCAGTACAGAAACCTTGTTAACACTGGCCCCCGGTGATATCGCCCTATTGTTCCCCGGCGAGTTGCATCGCCCAATGGGGACGCTGGGGGAAGTTGCACCACTGCGCAAGATTGTGGTTAAAGTGGCGAATCACCTTATCTGATTTGGTGTTGTTGTGATTGGAGGCGGAAGTTTCGCTACCGCCCTAATCAGCATCTATGCTCACCGAGGGTTCCAAGGGGCTGCTCCCTTGGCGCTCTCTTCTCGCCGCCAGCCACAAGCCACTGTTCTTCATCCCATAACCAAACACCACGCCAACCAACAGTGAAGCTGTCACTAACTTCCAATTGCCATTACCGGCAAAGGTCGCGCAAGCACCGATAAAGGTGCCGGGGACGAAAGATAGCCACTGTTGGCAAGCCTGAATGCACATCAAAAACGCCACCATACCGGTCAGCACATAGCCGAGGATCGCCCACTCTGGCTGCAAGGCACTACCCTGAATAATCATCATCGCCCAAAATACCCCACTCAGGCAGGTTAACAGGGTAATCAGCAACCCTTTCAAGCCACCTTGCGGGCAGGCGAAATAGGCGGTACAGCCCAGAAAACCGGCCCAACTGATAAGCCCCAGGCTGACCGCAACCCAACCCCAGATACCTGAGAGAATGCCGGTGGTAATGGCAATCATCAGAATAATGTTCATCAGCATTTACCTGCGCGAAAGTGTTAAACGAAACGTGTATTGAGCGAAAGTCGCGCAGTTTACCTGAATTCATACCTTTTTTATCAACTCAGATCACATTAACAACCAAGTTATTACTATAGTTTCATCAAAAACGTGACTTAAATCACCAATGAATACAGAAAAATAGAACACGGATTGCTCTATTGTTTATTCCACCTTTTATCAACTTAGAAACCCATATAAAACAAAACCCCCTGCCAGTTTTGCTGACAGGGGGTTGGAATTACCGAGTTAACGATGGTTACATTAGCGGTTGCGCCAACTGCACCAGCGAAATCAATGGCTGCGGGTAGATACCCAGGAACAGCACCAAAATCGCGGAAATCAGCACCACCACACCACCGGCAGTCAATGCCCAGTTGTTTGGTGTATCACGCACCAATTTTTCCGGCGCACTGAGGTACAAACTCACCGTCACGCGCAGATAGTAGTACAGACCAATGGCACTGCCCAAAACCACGGCACCGGTCAACCACCACAGGTTGGCGCTGACACCCATTGCCACCACAAAGAATTTGCCGATAAAGCCCAGTGTCATGGGGATACCCGCCAGTGACAGCATCATCACTGTCATCACCGCAGAGAGAATGGGCTTATGCCAGAACAACCCGCGATAAGAGAACAGGGACTCCGCATCCGGGCCTTTGTACGGGCTGGACATCAGGCTGACGACACCAAAGGCACCCAGGCTGCTGAACAGGTAACCGGCCAGATAGACGCCGACGGTTTCCAGTGCCAGCTGATGGGTCTGCACCGCCACCAGCGCAATCAGCAAGTAGCCAAGGTGCGCGATAGAGGAGTAACCCAGCAGGCGCTTGATGTTGGTCTGGCTGATTGCCATCAAGTTACCAAACAGAATCGACGCCACGGCAATCAAGGAGAGCACTAAGCGCACCGCTTCACTGTCGGCGGCTGGCGCATACAGGAACAGGCGCATCACCACCGCAAAGATGGCAATCTTGCTGGCGGTGGCCAGGAAGGTGGATACCGGAGCAGGTGCACCCTGATAAACATCTGGCGTCCAGAGTTGGAACGGCACCAGTGATAGCTTAAAGCCAAGACCAACAATCATCATCCCGAGGCCTGCCAGGATCAGCGGCTGGTGGATAGTGGAGTCACTCAGGCTCTTGCCCAAACCGGCGAAAGATAAGCTACCAGACTCAGCATATAGCAGCGCCATACCAAACAGCAGGAATGACGACGCCGCCGCAGAGAGCAGCATATATTTGATGCTGGCTTCCAGTGAACGCTTCTGGCGATAGGCATAACCAATCAGCCCGAACAGCGGCAGCGAGATAAGTTCAATACCCAAAAATAGCGACGCCAAATGGTTAGCACTCGCCAGCAGAATGCCCCCCATGGTGGCAATTAGCACCAGCAGGTAGAACTCTTCGCGGTTATCCGGATAGCCATTTAGCCACGGATAGGCAAAGGTGCTGGTCGCCAGACTGGCAACAATCACCAACCCGGTATAGAACATGGCATAGCCGTCAACCCGCATCAGCGGAGTGACATCCATTGGCCCTACCTGCCCGACGAAATAGAGGGAGAGCAGCGCCAGGTTTAGCCCGATGACCGTCAGGGTGGCGTTGATAAAGTGATCGCGTCGCCACGCAATGGAGAGCATCACAACCACCACCGTCAATCCGACGATCAACAGCGGTAGCATTGCGATCAGTTGTTGAGGAGTTATTGTCATGGCGAATTACGGCCTTGTAGTTGTAATTGATGAAGCATTGAACCACTGCTGTACATTGCTCATCGCAGCATGGGAGGTGTCGAGAATCGGCTGCGGGTAAACCCCGAGCAGCACCAGTAACACCACTAACAGCAGGATGATAGAGAGTTCCCTTGCACTCATACCCGGTAACGCCTCTTCTGATTTTGGCGCACCGTAATAGGCACGTTGCATCATGATAAGCGCGTAAACCGAAGCAAAAACCAGCCCAAAAGTAGAGATCACGGTGATCACCGGAACGACCTGGAAGCTGCCGAACAGAATCATAAATTCGCCGACGAAGTTACCAGTACCCGGCATCCCCAGAGTGGCTACCGCGAAGAACAGCGACAGTGCTGGCAAATATTTAATCCGCCCCCACAGGCCGCCCATCTGGCGCATATCACGGGTATGCAGGCGCTCATACAACTGGCCACAGATGATGAACATACCGGCGGCTGATAGGCCGTGAGCAATCATCTGGATAACCGCCCCCTGATAGGCCAGTTGGCTGCCGGTGTAGATGGCAATCAACACAAAGCCCATGTGTGACACGCTGGTGTAAGCAATCAGGCGCTTGATGTCGGTCTGGCAGAAGGCCATCCATGCACCGTAGAAGATGCCGACAACACCTAACCACATGGCAATCGGCGCGAACTCAGCGGATGCATTCGGGAACAGTGGCAAGCTGAAACGCAGCAAACCGTAGGCCGCCGTTTTCAGCAAAATCCCGGCTAAGTCAACAGAACCCGCTGTTGGGGCCTGACTGTGCGCATCAGGCAACCAGCCATGCAGTGGTACTACCGGCATTTTGACCGCGAAGGCGATAAAGAAGCCCAGCATCAGCAGATATTCCACATTATGGGACATCGGCGTTTTCAGCAGATTTTCGTAGTTGAATGTCCAGACACCCGTGGCTTTGTAGTGCACAAACACCAGCCCCAGAATGGCAATCAACATAATCAGGCCGCTGGCTTGGGTATAGATGAAGAATTTGGTTGCCGCCGCGATGCGAGTTTTACCGTCTGATGCTTTGTGGCCCCACAAGGCGATCAGGAAGTACATCGGCACCAACATCATCTCCCAGAAGAAGAAGAATAGGAACATGTCGATGGCGAGGAACACGCCGATAACCCCACCCAGGATCCACAATAGATTCAGGTAGAAGAAGCCCTGATTGCGCTGAATTTCACGCCACGAACAGAGGATAGCCAAAGCACCGAGCAACCCCGTCAGCACCACCATCAGCAGTGATAGGCCATCCAGTGCCAGATGGAACTCAATGCCGAACCGTGGGATCCACGGCAGGGTGAACTCCGACTGCCACTGCGGGATACCCGCTGGATTAACCAGCGAATAGTTGCCCTGCCCCCACAATAGCAGGGAGAGCACCAATGTCAGCCCCATCGCGAACAGCGCTATCCAACGCGGTACTTTAGTCCCGAAGCGCTCACACTGCCAAGACAGCAGACCGCCGATAAAGGGGAGAAGAATTAGCCAAGGTAATAGCATGGCGTTTTGTGTCCCTAATTAAACGAAAAGCAACAGAGCCAGTACGACGACTGCACCCAAACCCATAGACGCGACATACCAACGCACCTGTCCATTTTCACTGACGGTCAGACCACGATTACTCCAGCGCGAAAGTATCGCCGGGGTATTCATCAGTGAGTTCAGCGGATCACGTTGTAGCAGTTTTGCAATCCACAGATACGGGCGAACAAATACATTATGGTACAACCAGTCGAAGCCCCACGCGTGGAACCACCAGAGCGTAAAGAAGCGGCCCGGCGCACTTTGCGCGATGCTATTGACCAACTGACGTTTGCCCAGATACAGCATTGCTGCCAACGCAATACCCACCACCACCAGCACACCGGAGAAGATTTCCAGCGGCATTTTGCCCTCTTCACCAAAGTGAAGCTCTGGCAACACGCCCGCCAGCGGTGGTGTTATCAGCGCGCCAACAAAGGTCGACAGCACCAGCAACACTATCAGCGGCAGGTTGTGGGTGATCCCTTTGACCGGATGCGCTTTGGTTTTTGGCTCGCCGTGGAACACAATGAAGATCATACGGAAGGTGTAGAGCGCCGTGAGGAGTGCCCCAACCAGCCCGGCGACCATCAGATTGATATGGCCACTGGCCAATGCGCCCCACAGAATTTCGTCTTTACTGTAGAAGCCGGCGGTGACGATTGGCAGTGCTGCCAGCGCCGCGCCGCCCACCAGGAAGCAGATATAGACCAATGGAATGGTTTTACGTAACCCACCCATTTTGAAAATATTTTGCTCGTGGTGACAGGCCAGAATCACTGAACCGGAAGAGAGGAACAGCAGTGCTTTAAAGAAAGCATGGGTCATCAGATGGAAGATAGCCGCATCCCACGCCTGCACGCCCAGCGCCAGGAACATGTAGCCAATTTGGCTCATGGTGGAGTAGGCCAGCACCCGTTTGATATCGGTTTGTACCAGTGCCGCGAAACCCGCCAGCACTAAGGTGACCGCCCCGATAATCCCCACCAGATGTAGCACTTCGGGTGCCATCAGGAACAGACCGTGGGTACGGGCAATCAGATACACACCCGCAGTGACCATGGTGGCCGCATGGATCAGCGCGGAAACCGGTGTCGGGCCAGCCATTGCATCTGCCAGCCAGGTTTGTAACGGCAACTGCGCCGATTTACCGACCGCACCACCGAGCAGCATTAGCGTCGCCCAGGTAATGGCGGTTCCGCCCATCTCCAGTTTTTGCGGCGCCAGAATCATCAGCTCACGAATGTTCAGCGTGCCCAGCTCTTGGTACAGAATGAACAGCGCGATAGCCAGGAACACGTCACCCACGCGGGTCACGATAAAGGCTTTCATCGCCGCCGCGCCGTTAGCCGGATTGGTGTAGTAGAAACCAATCAGCAGGTAACTGCACAGCCCCACGCCTTCCCAGCCCAGATACATCAGCATCAGGTTATCCGCCAGCACCAGCACTACCATGCTCGCGATAAACAGGTTGGTGTAGGCGAAGAAGCGGGAGTAGCCCTCCTCCCCACGCATATACCAGGAGGCATACATGTGGATCAGGAAGCCCACGCCAGTCACCACCGACAACATGGTGAGCGACAAGCCATCCAGCGTCAGGGTCAACGGAATGTTGAAGGTGCCGACCGACATCCAGTTCCACAGTGTTTGGTTAAACACCTGTACCCCAGTGGCCTTTTGGCTGAGGAAGTCCACCGCCACATAGAGTGTCACCAGCGCCGTCAGACCAATCGAACCCACCCCGACAGTGGCCGAGGTATTTTCAGACCAGCGCCCACGGGAGAATGCCAGCAGCAAGAAGCCCAGCAGTGGCAGCAGAATTGTTAAAAATAGTAGGTTCATCCGCGCATCTCACTGACTGTATCGATATTCAGAGTATGACGGCGACGATACAGCTGTAGCAGCAGTGCCAGACCAATACTGGCCTCCGCTGCCGCCAGCGTGATCGCCAGGATATACATCACCTGACCGTCAGCCTGCCCCCAATAACTGCCCGCCACCACGAAAGCGAGCGCGGCGGCATTGATCATCACTTCAAGGCTTATCAGCATAAACAGCAGGTTGCGACGGATCAGCAACCCCGTTAGCCCTAGCACAAACAGGATGGCCGCCAGAATCAGGCCATGTTGTAGAGGGATCATGCTTGTTCCTCCGTTTTTCTTTTCGCTGATTCGCTCGCGCCCAGCACTTCGCCCGGCTTATGCTCACGTCCGATATGGAAAGCAACCACCAGACCGGCCAATAGCAGCATTGACGCCAGTTCAACCGCCAACACATAAGGGCCAAACAGGCTGATACCCACCGCTTTGGCATCGACCATTTCGCCGCTGATACCGGAGTCTGTGACCGAGCTAATGGCATAGATCAATACCGACAGCAGCACCAGCGCCAGTAAGCCGGGGCCTATCCATAGGGTCGGTTTCAGCCAGTCGCGCTCTTGTTGCTCGACATTGCCCAGGTTCAGCATCATCACCACAAACACGAACAGCACCATAATGGCCCCCGCGTAAACAATGATCTCCAGCGCACCAGCAAAGTAAGCTCCCAGCGAGAAGAACACCGCTGAGATAGCCAGTAACGAAATAATCAGGTACAGCAGCGCATGTACCGGGTTGGTATGAGTGATAACGCGAATAGTCGCCACCACTGCCACCAATGCTGCAATATAAAATGCAAATTCCATGGAAGCTGGCTCCTAAGGCATCAGACCTTTAACGTCGATCGGTTTGGCTTCATTTTCGGCTTCGCCTTTCGGCTTACCGTCAACCGCCATACCGGACATCCGGTAGAAGTTATATTCCGGATACTTACCCGGACCCGAGATCAACAAATCCTCTTTCTCATACACCAGATCCTGACGCTTAAACTCGCCCATTTCGAAATCCGGCGTCAGCTGGATAGCGGTTGTCGGGCAAGCCTCTTCACACAAACCACAGAAAATGCAGCGGGAGAAGTTGATGCGGAAGAACTCCGGATACCAGCGGCCATCTTTATGCTCTGCTTTTTGCAAAGAGATACAGCCCACAGGGCAGGCGACGGCGCACAAGTTACAGGCCACGCAGCGCTCTTCACCGTCCGGATCGCGCGTCAGCACAATGCGGCCACGGTAGCGCGGTGGCAGATAAACCGGCTCTTCCGGATACATTTGGGTTTCGCGCTTGTGGAAGGCATGAAGGCCAATCATCCACAGGCTGCGCACTTGGGTGCCGAAACCAACCACTAACTCTTTCAACGTCATGGTTCATTCACCCCTTATTGAGCGTTGTACAAAATGACCGCGGCAGTCGCCAGCAGATTCAGCAGGGTCAACGGCAGGCAAACTTTCCAGCCGAATGACATCACCTGGTCATAACGTGGGCGCGGCAAGGAGGCACGGATCAGAATGAACATCACCATGAAGAAGGCCGTTTTCAGCGCAAACCAGATAAATGGCGGCAAGAACGGGCCTTGCCACCCCCCGAAGAACAAGGTGACGATTAGCGCAGAGACGGTCACGATACCAATGTATTCACCGACGAAGAACAGACCGAATTTCATGCCGGAATATTCAATGTGGTAACCATCAGCCAACTCTTGTTCCGCTTCTGGCTGGTCAAAGGGATGACGGTGACAGACGGCAACACCTGCAATGGCAAAGGTCAGGAAACCAAAGAATTGCGGGATCACATTCCAGACCTGCTCCTGAGAGTTAACAATATCCTGCATGTTAAACGAGCCAGCCTGTGCCACGACACCCATCAAGGATAAGCCGAGGAACACTTCATAGCTCAGGGTCTGCGCCGAAGCACGCATCGCCCCTAACAGAGAGTATTTGTTATTACTAGACCAACCGGCGAACAGCACGGCGTAAACCGCCAGCCCCGCCATCATCAGGAAG
The DNA here is from genome assembly GCF_013282745.1 of Yersinia bercovieri ATCC 43970. Taxonomy (NCBI): domain Bacteria; kingdom Pseudomonadati; phylum Pseudomonadota; class Gammaproteobacteria; order Enterobacterales; family Yersiniaceae; genus Yersinia; species Yersinia bercovieri. Next base: position 2,798,690 of record NZ_CP054044.1, on the reverse strand, counting down.
AATAAAATGCCGATATTGAGATCCGCAACCGCCCAGGTCGGGCTGACCGGGACGATGGCGAAAGAGAGTAGCAGCGAAGTAAAAGCAATCACCGGTGCCAGAGTAAAGATAGCCCGGTCGGAGAACTTCGGTACCCAGTCCTCTTTGAAGAACATTTTGATCATGTCAGCGACCAGTTGCAGTGACCCGCCCCAACCGACACGGTTTGGCCCGTAACGGTTCTGGAACAGGCCCAGCAGACGGCGTTCACCGAAGCTCATAAATGCGCCACAGGTCACTACCACCAACAGAATCACCACCGCTTTCAGGACAGAGATTAAAATCTCAATCAATTCAGGGGTAAACCAGCTCATAATCCTGCCTCCCGCAGATTCTCAACGCGCGCACCCACCATAATTGGCGGAATACCCGGTAAGCCAAGCGGCAAGCCGACCTGACCTTGAGCCAAGGTTTCACTCAAGCGCACTGGCAAGCGCAAAGTTTGGCCCGCACAGTTGAACTCCACCAGCGTACCGAGGTTAACCCCTAACTGCGCCGCATCGGCTGGATTGACCATCACATAAGGCTCTGGCATCCGTTGTTGAATCACATCCGCGCGTTGGGACATCTCTTCACTACCAAACAGATGGTAATAAGGGGCAATCTGCCAGCTTTCGGCATCGGCAGTAAAGGCCGCCGGCACGGAATCAAAGTAGCCGAGTGTACCCTCCCCTGCTTCAATCAGACGCACACCCGGATCACCAAAGCGCAGGTTGCCACCCACTTCCGCCTGGAATTTGTTCCATGCTTGCGGTGAGTTCCAGCCCGGCGCCCAGGCAAATGGGATCTGCTGACGATCAGCCAGTGGGCTGTTGTTCCCCTCCATTGAGAAGGCAAACGGCGTGTCGATATCCTGCGGCTGACGCGGTTCGTGCACACTGATATCTGCGCGCATCGCGGTACGGCCACTGTAACGGATAGGTGAACGGGCCAGTTTCTGCCCACGAATGCGGAAAGTCGCATCCGGTGCGGCGGCAACCATCCCTTCCAGCTGTGGCAATGCCGCCACACAAGCTTGGATCACGTGATCCAACTGGGTCCAGTCCACATGACGGCTGGTATAGGTTGAGTGCAGCGAGTGCAGCCAACGCCAGCTCTCCAGCATGATGCTGCGGCTTTCTGGTTTTTTCGGGTCGTCGTAATAGGTGGGATCATAAACCTGGAAGAAGCGCTGAGCGCGGCCCTCCTGATTGACCAGTGTACCGTCGCTTTCAGCGAAGCTGGCGGCAGACAGAATCAAGCTGGCTCTATCCATAATCGCGGTGCGTTGATGATCCACCACAATCAGATTGGTGGTTTTCTCCAGCGCGGCGTCCACTTTATCTTTCGCCCCATGGCGATAGAGGTCATTCTCCATCACGATGGCGGTATCGGCTTCACCGCTGGACAACTGCGCCAGTGCTTGATCCAGTGAACCGCCCCCCATCATGGTCAAACCCATGCTGTTAGCGGCACTGGCAACAAAGGTGATGCCGACATCAGCGCCACGGCCTTTCAGGGCTTTCGCCACGTTGGCTGCCGCTTCAATGATGGCATCACTACCTGCACTGCTACCGGTAATGATGAGTGGTTTTCTCGCCCCGGCCAGCGCCTGCACAATAATATCCACTTTGCCTTTCAGCTCTTTCGCCAAATCATCAACCGCAGGCGCAGAGTCATCCAGCGCGTGGGCGATGGCGAAGCCTAAACGGGCTTGATCGTCCACGGGCGCACGATAGTTCCATGCCGCGATATCATCCATGCGGGTGTTATCCACATTGGTGATAAACAGCGGATGTTTCGCGTGCTGACCAATATTCATGATGGCGGCAATCTGCCAGTCGGCCACTTTTTGTGCCGCCGCCATTTCGCGGGCTTTGCCTTTCACCGCTTGACGAACTGAGAGCGCAATACGCGCGCCAGTCTGGGTCAGGTCTTCACCCAGAATCAGCACCGCATCGTAGCTCTCAATCTCACGCAGTGACGGCGTGTAAACTCCACCTTCGCGCAGCACTTTAAGCATCAATTGCAGGCGCTGTTGCTCACCTGCGGCGATACCGGTGTAGAAGTTCTCCGCACCCACCAACTCACGTAGCGCGAAGTTGCTTTCCAAACTGGCGCGTGGTGAACCGATACCGATGGTTTTTTTCGCCTGACGCAGAATATCCGCCGCCCCCTGCATCGCCTGTTCGGCGTTGAGGTGGATCCAGTCATTGCCACGCAGTTGCTGCGGCTGACGTGGGCGGTCTTTGCGGTTGACGTAGCCGTAACCAAAGCGGCCGCGGTCACACATAAAGTAGTGGTTCACGCTGCCGTTATAGCGGTTTTCAATACGGCGCAATTCACCATAGCGTTCGCCTGGGCTGGTGTTACACCCCACACTGCACTGCTGGCAGATACTGGGCGCGAACTGCATATCCCATTTACGGTTATAGCGCTCGGAGTGGGTTTTATCGGTAAATACGCCGGTCGGGCACACCTCTACCAGGTTACCGGAGAACTCGCTTTCCAGCGTGCCGCTCTCAGTACGACCAAAGTAGACGTTATCATGGGCACCGTAGACACCTAGGTCTGTGCCATCAGCATAATCTTTGTAGTAGCGCACACAGCGATAACAGGCGATACAGCGGTTCATTTCATGGGAGATGAATGGGCCGAGATCCTGATTCTGGTGAGTACGTTTACTGAAGCGATAGCGGCGGAAACTGTGTCCGGTCATCACTGTCATATCTTGCAGGTGACAGTTACCCCCCTCTTCACAGACCGGGCAATCGTGCGGGTGGTTAGTCATCAACCATTCAACCACACTCTCACGGAACGCTTTGGCTTCGCCGTCATCAATGGAAATAAAGGTTCCATCAGTGGCCGGGGTCATACAGGACATGACCAAACGCCCACGGGTATCATCGGCGTTTTGGTATTGCTTTACCGCACATTGGCGGCAAGCGCCGACGCTTCCCAGCGCCGGATGCCAGCAAAAGTAAGGAATATCGAGTCCCAGGGAGAGACAAGCTTGTAACAGGTTGTCGGCCCCGTTTACGTCGTATTCTTTGCCGTCTACATGAATCGTAGCCATATGCATGCTTCCAAGTGACTTGTGCATAAGCCGATTTAATGTCTGCACGACGACATTAAGGCGGTTCATTTACAAGCGTTAATCAAAAATTCTGGCCCCTACGGCAAACCGCAAGGGCATCTATGCTACCAGCGCGCTTTAAGTAGGTTCGGTTGAATACCGGCTATGGCTCGGGTGTTGCCATAGTCCTTAGCTGCGATCCCGGCTTCGAACTCTTCCCGGAAATATTTGATCGCGCTTTGTAGTGGTTCAACCGCGCCCGGCGCGTGAGCACAGAAAGTTTTGCCTGGCCCTAAGAAGCGGCACAGCTGCTCTAGTGTCTCAATATCGCCCGGCTGACCTTCGCCGCGCTCCAGTGCGCGCAGGATCTTCACGCTCCATGGCAAACCATCGCGGCAAGGGGTACACCAGCCACAGGATTCGCGGGCAAAGAACTCTTCCAGATTGCGCACCAGTGGCACCATGCCAATTTCGTGGTCTACCGCCATCGCCAGCGCGGTGCCTAAACGGCTACCTGCTTTGGCGATATTCTCGAAGTCCATCGGCAGATCCAGATGGTCGGCGGTCAGGAAGTCAGTGCCCGCCCCGCCCGGCTGCCAGGCTTTGAATTTCAAGCCATCGCGCATGCCACCGGCGTAATCTTCCAGAATTTCACGGGCGGTGATACCAAAGGGTAGCTCCCACAGACCTGGGTTTTTCACCCGGCCAGAGAAGCCCATCAGTTTGGTCCCGGCATCGTTACTCTTACCGGCAGTGATCCCCTGATACCACTCAACACCATGCTCAAGAATGGCGGGCACGTTACACAGGGTTTCCACGTTATTCACGCACGTCGGCTTACCCCAAACACCCGAAGAAGCGGGGAACGGTGGCTTGGAACGTGGGTTGGCGCGGCGGCCTTCCAGCGAGTTAATCAGCGCGGTCTCTTCACCGCAGATATAGCGGCCAGCACCGGTATGGACTATCAGCTCAAAATCAAAGCCGCTGCCCATGATGTTTTTACCCAGCAAGCCGGCTTCGGTTGCCTCGGCAATAGCGCGGCGCAAATTCACCGCCGCTTCGATATATTCGCCACGCAGGAAGATGTAGCCACGATAGGCTTTCAGCGCAAAGGCGCTGATCAGCATCCCCTCCACCAGCAGATGCGGCAATTGCTCCATCAGCAAGCGGTCTTTATAGGTGCCCGGCTCCATCTCATCGGCATTGCACAGCAGATAGCGGATGTTCATGCTTTCGTCTTTCGGCATCAAGCTCCACTTCAAACCTGTGGAGAAACCTGCACCGCCACGGCCTTTCAAACCCGCGTCTTTGACTAAGTTAACAACATCAGGTGGTGCCATGCCTTTTAAGGCTTTTTCAGCGCCCAGGTAACCGGTTTTGCTGCGATATTCATCCAGCCACACTGGCTGTTTGTCATCACGCAAACGCCAGGTCAGCGGGTGCATCTCCGGTGTCCGGATAATCTCTTTATTAAACCCCGTGGCTTTGGTAATACCTGAGTTAGCTGTCATGGATATTGCTCCAGTAACTTCTCGATATCTTCAGGTTTCAGGTAGCTGTGGGTATCGTCGTCAATCATCATGGTGGGGCCACGATCGCAGTTACCTAAACAGCAGGTTGGCAGCAGTGTAAAACGGCCATCAAAGGTGGTTTGGCCCGGCTGAATGCTGAGTTTCTTCGAAATCGCGGCCTGAATCCCCTGATAACCGGTGATATGGCACACCACACTGTCACAGTAGCGGATCACATGACGCCCTACCGGTTGGCGGAAGATCTGGCTGTAGAATGTGGCGACCCCTTCAACATCACTGGCCGGGATACCCAGCACTTCAGCAATGGCGTGAATCGCCCCATCCGGCACCCAGCCACGCCCTTTCTGCACGATTTTCAGTGCTTCGATTGACGCGGCGCGGGCATCTTCGTAATGGTGCTTTTCATGTTCGATAGCATCACGTTCTTCAGCACTCAACTCGAAAACGTCAGTGGTGGTCGCCGGTTCAGCCGCATTGACTGCCTGATCCACCACATTTTGGCTTTCGTTACTCACCTGAGTATCTTTTTGGTCACTCATAATTAGCGGTCCACATCAGACATTACAAAATCGATACTGCCCAGATAGACAATCAAGTCAGATACCAGGCTGCCACGGATAACCGATGGGATCTGCTGCAAATGGGCATAGCTTGGTGTACGTATCCGGGTGCGATAGCTCATGGTGCTGGCGTCACTGGTCAGATAGTAGCTGTTGATCCCTTTGGTCGCTTCAACCATCTGGAATGATTCGTTGGCTGGCATCACCGGGCCCCATGATACTTGCAGGAAGTGGGTGATCAGCGTTTCGATATGTTGAAGCGTGCGCTCTTTCGGCGGCGGTGTGGTCAGTGGGTGGTCAGCCTTGAATGGCCCCTCTGGCATGTTTTTATAACACTGCTCGAGAATGCGCAGGCTTTGACGCAACTCCTCCACTTTCAACATCACGCGGTCATAGCAGTCGCCGTTATTACCGATCGGCACTTCAAAATCGAAGTTTTCATAACCGGAATATGGACGCCATTTACGCACGTCAAACTCAACACCCGTCGCCCGCAAACCAGCACCGGTAACGCCCCACTCCAACGCCTCTTTAGAATTATAGGCAGCGACACCTACAGAACGCCCTTTCAGGATGCTGTTCTGCAACGCCGCTTTGACGTAGGAGTCCAGACGTTTTGGCATCCAGTCGAGGAAGTCACGTAGCAGACGATCCCAGCCACGCGGCAGGTCATGTGCCACGCCACCAATCCGGAACCAGGCCGGATGCATACGGAAACCGGTAATCGCTTCCACCAAATCGTACACTTTCTGACGGTCGGTAAAGGCGAAGAACACCGGCGTCATGGCGCCAACGTCTTGGATAAAGGTACTGATGTAGAGTAAGTGACTGTTGATGCGGAAGAGTTCGGATAACATCACGCGAATGGTGTCGACCCGCTCTGGCACTTTGATACCCGCCAGTTTTTCCACTGCCAATACGTATGGCATTTCGTTGACGCAGCCGCCGAGGTACTCGATGCGGTCGGTGTACGGAATATAGCTGTGCCATGATTGGCGCTCGCCCATCTTTTCCGCGCCACGGTGGTGATAGCCCACATCCGGCACGCAATCGACAATTTCTTCACCATCAAGCTGCAACACGATACGGAACGCACCGTGTGAAGAGGGGTGGTTCGGGCCAAGGTTAAGGAACATAAAGTCCTCATTTTCGGTCCCGCGCTTCATACCCCAATCTTCCGGTTTGAAGGTCAGTGACTCCATCTCCAGATCCTCTTTCTGCTTAGTCAGCACAAAGGGATCGAACTCGGTAGCACGAGCTGGATAATCTTTACGTAGCGGGTGACCTTCCCAGCTCTGCGGCATCATGATGCGCGTCAGATGTGGATGGCCATCAAAGGTAATACCGAACATTTCCCAAGTTTCCCGCTCATACCAGTTGGCATTAGGAAAAATTTTGGTCGCTGTGGGCACGTGTAACTCTTTTTCAGACAGTGCCACTTTCAACATAATGTCGCGGTTGCGTTCGATGGAGAGCAGATGATAGAAAACAGAAAAATCCGCTTCAGGAAGACCCTGGCGGTGAGTACGCAGGCGCTCATCCACACCATGTAAGTCAAACAGCATGACATAGGGTTTAGGCTGTTTTCTTAAGAACGACATTATTTCCAGCAATTGTTCACGCTTCACCCATACCACGGGCATACCGGTACGGGTCGCTTGAACAACAAAGGCCTCAGGCCCAAAACGGTTCGACAGTTCACCAATCACCGGATCATCAAGATGTGAGCTGGTCTGCCATGCTGGCTGGGTGCTGTCGGACGTCGTTAAATCGGTCATTATTTATTCACCACACTGTTTTTTCACCACACTGAATGTGTCATTTTGTGGTCATTTGCCGCACACATGTTCTGGATAAAAACGGTTCCATCCAAAAACAAATCACTTACGCACAAAAAATCCAACACCGAAAGTCGGGTTAGATCTCGTCAGGTGTACGCAAGTTAGTTACTGCAATTCGTTCAGCATGCTTACGTTCTCTTTCTGGCTGCATATTGGCGCGGTAAACACCTTGATCACCCACAACCCAAGAGAGAGGACGGCGCTCTTTACCAATAGACTCCTGTAGCAATAACAGTGCTTGCATATAAGCTTCCGGGCGCGGTGGACAACCAGGAATATAGACGTCTACGGGTAGGAATTTATCCACGCCTTGTACCACGGAGTAGATATCGTACATGCCGCCTGAGTTGGCACAGGCCCCCATGGAGATAACCCATTTTGGCTCGAGCATCTGTTCATACAGACGCTGGATAACTGGGGCCATTTTGGTGAAGCACGTACCGGCCACCACCATGAAGTCGGCCTGACGCGGAGAAGCACGCAGGACTTCGGCACCAAAACGTGCCACGTCATGTACCGCAGTGAACGAGGTCACCATCTCGACATAACAGCAAGAGAGGCCGAAGTTATATGGCCAAAGAGAGTTCTTACGCCCCCAGTTCACCATGTCATGCATGGCGTTCTCAAGTTTACCCATGTAAACACTACGGTGGACATGTTGCTCGAGAGGATCGCCGCTGACGGTTTCCTGAGTTTGCAGGGGGTAACGGTCGTTCTCACCGTTAGGGTCTATGCGGGTGAGCGTATAGTCCATGTTAATGCCTCGCTGTATTTATTGGCGTATATCTGGATGACTGCTGGCGTATTTGACTATGCTCGGTTTGCTCACGCGGCGATTAGAGCGCACAGGAGTCCAATCTAGAGCGCCGATACGCACCAGATAAACCAAACCAGCCAAAAGCACCAAAATGAAAATGGTTGCTTCGATAAAGCCTACCCAGCCGCTCTCACGAATTGAGATTGACCACGCATACAGGTACAGGGCTTCAACATCGAAAATAACGAAAAACATGGCGACCAGGTAAAACTTGGCAGATAAGCGCATCCGCGCTGAACCTACCGAGTCAATACCAGACTCATAGGGGACGTTTTTGGCGCGGGCCCGAGCTCTCCCACCCAGGAAGAACGCACCCAACAGCATCAAACCGCACAGTCCGATTGCGCCAATCAGGAATACAGCGAACGCCCAATGATGAGCGATAACTTCAGTGGTTGTTGACATACGCATTGCTTACTCATCAAAAGTGGTGTCGGACATCCTGCTCTTGTATTGGCAGTTAGTGCACCACATCGATTCAAAGGGAAGGATAAAAACCACACAAAACACACTGTCTTTACAACTGTTTAGCCAGTGTTTTACTGTGGGCTTTTTACTCCTTTCAGTAACCTTTTGTCAACTTAGACAAAAGTAACTACAGATTAATTTACAATTGCACGATCTTAGTTAACATTTGGTGCGGACTTGTAAGCTAAATCGAGTCAGTAATTTGTTAAACCAGAACATACACATATAAGCCAACCAGTATAGTTCACATTAACTATACCATTGTCTCAGGAATAACCGGTTCTTCCACTCACTAGCTAGGGGTATTTTTTTGATCCAGAACACGTTTTAAGTGTTATTTAATAAATATTCACTATGAAAAGTTGCACTTTAATATTTATTAATAATGAAACAGCGTTCCGATTAAATTAATTCGCCAATAAATGAGAATGAATATTAATTACATTTATCTTTCGTTAACGCCATTTTTCTGATGCCAATAAACAGCCATAAGTAAATAAAACGACGTTCTGAGCATGAAATTAATATGAGACAGGAATAAATCTGATTTTTATTATCAATAAAATTAAAAAGCCCCTAAAATTAGGGGCTTATAATATAATGTTTGTGTTGAACTCTTAACTTATATCGTCTATTAGATAATCAGAATCCAGAACCCGATCTGAGTCAGACTGTAAACCATGTTGATGGCCCGTCTGCATGGCATCGAAAATGGCTAATGCCAATTCATTGTCACACTGACTACTTTTACAAAGTGAATAGTGAGTTTCAGGCAGGCGAGGTAGCCCTTCTGTTTCACCCAGCACCCGTAAATCAGGACTCATCATCTCTATCGGTCTGGCGGTCACCCCCAGCCCTGCCCTAACTGCCGCTCGAATGGCAGAAAGCGAAGAGGCAACATAGGCTATCCGCCATGCAATACCCGCTTTGGTGAGATGCTCTATTGCCATATCACGGAAAGGGCTTGGCTCATCCATCACCACTAAGGGAACTGACTCGCCGGGCTGAAACTGATAGTCGGCGGAACAGTACCAAAGTGTCGGTGATGTTCTCAAAATTACATGAGGATGAGTGTCAACCTTAGCCGTCGTAATAGCCAGATTCACCTCGCTAGTATTTAGCATATCGGCGATAAGCGGGCTGCGTTTTACCCGCACATCTATCGCCAACCGAGGATATAGCGTCGCCACCCGGTTCAGCAAAAAGGGTAACAGCGTATCGGCAGTATCATCAGATGCACCAATAACGAGCGACCCTTCTATATTGCTGTACATGAGTGACGTACAGGCTTCATCGTTAAAACGTAAAATTTTTCTGGCATAGCCGAGTAACTGGAGACCATGTTCAGTGAGTAATTTGTTACGCCCATGACGGGCAAATAACTCCTTACCAACTAACTGTTCTAACCGTTGCATTTGTTGGCTAACCGCTGACTGAGTTCGACAAACCGCTGCAGCAGCAGAGGCGAAAGTATTCAAGTCAGCAACAGCTACAAAGGTTCTAAGCAGATCGAGGTCGAGATTAATTATCGGACGATTTGCATTTGTCATAGTGTATTCTTCACTTTTTTGAATTCTAATTACAAACTACCCTGGTGTTTAAGTATTAGCGCCATCAATAAGGGACAACGCTAAGTATGACAGTACCCCACTCATTAGAGTAGGGCAAAAAATTTACTTATATTTCGTTACCGCTATCTCTTTTTAAAAAAAACTATTGGCTAAGTTATGCAGTTGTTTGTGAATAGGCTCATAAAAAACCACTAAATCTTCGATTACTGAAGATTTTTCTGCTTCAGTAATCTCACTATTCAAGATTGATTATAAGAGTTAGAAACCCATTTTAATTAAAAGACCAAGGCCCTAAAACTGAAATAATATCAAAAAATCTCAATGTATTACTCTGTGCTTTTTTTATCTAACTGAGGAAATTCAAGCAATAACGTTTGATAACCATTAAGAATCTCAAAGTTAACATTAATTATTCTTAATAGTTTTCCTATTTACAAATTTATGCTAACCCACACTGTAAGAATATGTATGATGATATAAACTGTTGAATTGAGACTCTTGCCTTTAAAAGGCAACATCAATGAAGAGGATTAACCACTATAACGACAACGCTTTGTCGCGAAGAGAATCCCCTTTACCCTGTAAAAGCTATTTTTTTGTTAACTATTGTGTGTATCCAAATCGGCCAGGATAAAACTTCAGATAAATTCATCAATCACGCATAACTGGCAAGGGTATAACGGTAAAACACCATTAATGTCACTCCCCGCTTTCGGCCAACCCTCATTTGAAATAAAAACAGCCATTCGCACTAAAGATGTGCATAGAACTTCAAAAAGCAGCGGCGTCGGAGTACATTAAATGCCTTGCAGTGTTCCACGCTGAGGACACGCTTTTACCAGAAAAAGGCTCAATTTTTTATGTCCCCTATTGAGAAATCCAACAAACTGGACAACGTTTGTTACGACATTCGTGGCCCCGTGCTAAAAGAAGCTAAGCGTCTTGAAGAGGAGGGTAATAAGGTTCTGAAACTGAACATCGGCAACCCTGCCCCGTTTGGTTTCGATGCACCAGATGAAATTCTGGTGGATGTGATCCGTAATTTGCCAACAGCACAAGGCTATTGCGACTCCAAAGGCCTATTTTCGGCGCGCAAAGCCATTATGCAGCACTATCAGGCCCGTGATGTGCGCGACCTGACAGTCGAGGATATCTACATTGGGAACGGTGTTTCTGAGCTGATCGTGCAATCCATGCAGGCATTGTTGAACATCGGCGATGAAATGTTAGTGCCAGCACCGGACTACCCGTTATGGACAGCGGCGGTTTCGCTTTCAAGCGGTAAAGCCGTGCACTATATGTGTGATGAAGAGTCAGGCTGGTTCCCTGATTTGGATGATATCCGCAGCAAAATCACCCCGCGCACCCGTGGGATTGTGATTATCAACCCGAACAACCCGACCGGCGCGGTATACAGCAAAGAGTTGTTACTGGAGATTGTCGAAATCGCCCGCCAGAACGACCTGATTATTTTCGCCGATGAGATCTACGATAAGATTTTATATGACGAAGCGCAGCATCACTCTATTGCGGCGCTGGCACCTGATTTACTGACCGTCACCTTCAATGGTTTGTCCAAGACTTACCGTGTTGCCGGTTTCCGTCAGGGCTGGATGGTGTTGAATGGGCCGAAGAAGCACGCCAAAGGTTATATCGAAGGCTTGGAAATGCTGGCGTCAATGCGGCTGTGTGCCAACGTGCCGATGCAACATGCGATTCAAACGGCACTGGGCGGCTATCAGAGCATCAGCGAGTTTATTCAGCCGGGTGGGCGTTTGTACGAACAGCGCGATCGCGCCTGGGAGTTAATCAACCAAATCCCTGGCGTTTCCTGCGTGAAACCTCAGGGGGCGCTCTATATGTTCCCGCGTATTGATCAGAAGCGTTTTAACCTGAAAGATGACCAGAAGCTGGTATTGGATCTGCTGTTACAAGAGAAAGTGTTGCTGGTACAAGGCAGCGCCTTTAACTGGCCATACCCGGATCATGTGCGGATTGTAACCTTACCCCGCGTGGACGAACTGGAAATGGCGGTTGGCAAACTGGGACGCTTCCTGGAAACCTATCACCAATAATTGCTATTATTATAGGTGTTTATGACAAATAATTTAATAAAAATATTATTTGTCATAAACACCTATCTAGCTGAATATACATTTTATATCATCTTGGAATATACCCATCATTGGGTGTGGAATAGCTAAGAAATTCATCTAACCTAATTAGGCTCATCCAGAAATGAGCCTAATAGACTTGAGTGGAATTAATAAAAATCCTATGGATTTTATATTTAGAATGTGAACGCAACATGAACACAATGCATATAAAATATAGAAAAGGTGACTATTATGAAATATATAAAATCGATATCGCTATGTGGTTGTTTACTCTCGGCTCTCCTTGTAATGGCTCCCATTACAGGGCAGGCCCAACTACTGAAACCTGATCATATACCGGCACCTGAATTTTGTACTAAACCGATACATAAATGGAATTTACATGATATTCTTATGGCCCCCCTTAGAGGTTTTTTGATTATATTTAATCGCTCATGTGACAAGCATATTTAATCGCTAATGCGACTAAGTAAGTCATAACCTCTCAGGGGTTAACATCTATTCAAGTCTATTTCTATTTATAGTTTTAAAAGTTATAACTTTTTCCAAAAAAACGATCGGTAATATAAGTCGCAATAGAATTTAATTACATACTTAGAAATAACGGCGTAGGAATAATCAGTTATATAATACTAAAAATTTAATAATTAATTAGTATTATCGGTTAAGAGTGTCAGCAAGTGAACTTAAACAATCAGTCAATTGGTTTAGATGCGCACAGCCACCGCACTGCAACTTCAAGCACGATGGGTATATAATGTCGCTACAGAGCCATCTCGGCATCCTTAGTTGCCGATAGAGAATTGAGATTAATATGAGCCACTTTTTTGCCCATCTATCCCGCCTGAAACTTATCAACCGTTGGCCGTTGATGCGCAATGTCCGCACTGAAAATGTGTCAGAGCACAGCTTGCAGGTGGCATTCGTCGCTCATGCGTTAGCCATCATTAAAAATCGTAAATTTAATGGCAATCTCAATGCTGATCGTATCGCGCTGCTGGCGATGTACCACGATGCCAGCGAAGTGATCACCGGGGATTTACCTACACCTATCAAGTATTACAACCCACAAATTGCCCATGAATACAAGAAGATAGAAAAAGTCGCACAGCAAAAACTGATCGAAATGCTGCCGGCAGAGTTGCAGCACGATTTTCGCTGTCTGCTTGATGAGCACTACTACAGCGAAGAAGAAAAAGCACTGGTTAAACAAGCCGATGCCCTGTGCGCTTACCTCAAATGTCTGGAGGAGCTATCCGCAGGCAACAACGAATTCATTCAAGCCAAAGCACGGTTAGAGAAAACCCTCGCCATGCGCCAAAGCCCAGAGATGGATTACTTTATGGAAGTCTTCGTCCCTAGCTTCAGCCTCTCACTCGATGAAATCAGCCTCGACTCACTGGATTGATCGTTATAGCCTGTTTATGCAGGCTATTTTTTATAAAAAACAATTAACAGTTTTTTCTAGCAATGTGCTCTTTCAGAATATATATAGGATGGGTAATACTCATCGAACCTATAAAACCACTTCTGGTTTTTATTGCTTTCCTCATACATTCGACACGATTCCTGTCCTGCACCAGTTTTTTATTTTGGGCAATAATTTCTTCAACAGTCATTGCATGAGCATATCCAATCGGCATGACACCAGAAAAAAATATGGCACAACACACTGAAAATAATGGTAATTTCATAAAAATCCTTAATCAAATTAAATAATTTTCATGTGATATAATAAATTAAATCAATATTAATTGAATGCAATCATATTACATAGAATATTTAAATTATCAAACCTAGCTAATAAAAAGAATATTATTTAATAGCTATTAATTTAATTAAGTGAATTATCGTTCAAATTAAAACGGAAATAGCACCGGCACCACCATCACACTCACAATCATCACTAATATCGTAAATGGCACCCCCATGCGGACAAAATCACCAAATTTATAGCCGCCAGGGCCTAAAACCAGTGTATTTACCGGCGAGGAGACCGGTGTCATAAATGCAGCCGACGCGGCGATACCAATAATCATGGCGAATGGATACGGGGAAAGTGACATCTCACGGGCCGCCGCAATCGCGATTGGGGCCATCAATACCGCCGTTGCGGTATTGGAGATAAATAAACCAATCGTGGCACAGAGCACAAACAAACACAGCAACATCACCCGCGGCCCCATCCCGCCGGCCACATCCATTAGCCCCTGCACAATCAAATCTACCCCACCGGTTTTCTGGAGGGCCTGCGCAAAGGGCATCATCCCAATAATCAGAATTAAGCTCGGCCAATGGATCGAGCGGTAAGCACTCTCCATATCAATACAACGGAACTGCCCCATCAACAGACAGGCCACCAATGCCGCAATCACATTTGGCACTTCATCAGTCAGCATCATCGCGACCATCAGCGCCAAGCAGAACAGCGCATGGGGCGCTTGGGAGATGGCAGGTGCCACTTCGTCAACTTCAGCAGGCAGATTCAGCACGATAAAATCGCGCGTTTTTTGCTGCAACTGGCGGATCAGTTTCCAATCGCCAATCACCAGTAAGATATCGCCAAAATGTAATTTTTCATCGACCAGTTTGCCCTCCAAAGTCTTACCATTGCGACGGATACCCACCACATTGAGGCCATAGCGGGTGCGGAAGGTGACCTCACGTAAGCTATTGCCCAATAAGGCGGAATCAGGAATAAGCGACACTTCAGCCATCCCGACGTTGCGGGCCTGCTCGGAGAAATATTCACCGCGCAGCACCAGTGGTTCTAGCATCTGCTCAGTACAAAATTGCCGCAAATCGACGTCGCAATCGGACATATCAATGAGCAGCACATCGTTTTCGTGCAGCTCCGATGAACTGGTGGCGCTGACCATCACACGCCGAAAGCGCTTCCAACGTTCGATCCCCACCACATTGGCACCATAGCGAGCGCGCAGATGCAGCTCATCGAGTGAGCGGCCAATCAACGGGGAGTTGTGGCGGATAGCCAGGCGGCGAGCGCGGCCAGTCAGCTTATAATCGCGGATAAGATCGCGAAAGGTGCGGCGCTTCCACTGATCTTTTTCTGAGTGCTCTTGTTTGCCCCCCAGCCAGCGGCGGGCCACTAACATATAAGCGACCCCCATCAGTAAAATGATGATGCCTATCGGGGTGACGCCGAAGAAACCAAATCCTTTAATCCCTTCCCGCAGCAATTCGCTGTTGACTACCATGTTTGGTGGCGTCGCGACCAGTGTCATCATGCCGCTAATCAGGCCAGCAAAACTCAGGGGCATCATTAATCGCCCCGGCGAGATTTTCATCCGGCTGGCAACACTCAGTACCACAGGGATAAATATCGCCACCACACCGGTCGAGCTCATAAAAGCGCCCAAACCGGCGACGGTCACCATCAATAACGCCAGCATTTTGGTTTCACTGTGGCCCGCGACTTTCACCAGCCAATCCCCGACCTGATAGGCAACACCGGTTCTAACTAACCCATCACCAATAACAAACAGCGCCGCGATCAATATCACATTGGGGTCGCTGAATCCGCTGGTGGCCTCAGCAAGAGACAAGGTGCCACTCATCACAAAGGCGATAATCACCAACAACGCCACGACATCCATTCGCAATTTATTGGTGGTAAACAGCACAATAGCTATCAGCAGTAGCGTCAACACCCACAATAGTTCGCTGTTCAAAATGGCCTCGTTGGCAAAAAGTGAAGGGAAATTTCCGGTTTTGGCAGTAAAGCATTAAATTCAGCAGCGACCGCTGTCCAAGATCAATAATGACCTGCTAATTTATGAGCTTACCACTCAATAAGTCTATTAATCGTACTTTTTTTCAGAAAAAACACTCATCAATTTGTGATGCACTATTCACCAGTAAAAAAAATGTCACTGAAACATTCAGATATTCAGGGGCATTTAACCGACTGACTATACTGATAATAGTCAATGGCGAGCAGTCATTGGATCCTCTGGGCGGGAGCAGTGAATGATTAATATTACAGATTATCCGATTGTCCTTTTTCTGCTGTCATGTGGGCTGTTGTATAGCGCCGCCTATATCGGTCAGGCTTTCTTTCGACGCGGGCGAGATCTGGACGATAATATCCGCGAAAATTTTACCGTTATTCAAGGGGCGACACTCACCCTGCTGGGCCTGATTATTGGTTTCAGTTTTTCGATGGCCATCAATCGCTACGATCAGCGTAAGAATTATGAGGAGGCGGAAGCCAATGCGATCGGCACTGAATATCTGCGTACCGATTATCTGCCTGCGGCATCTAGCGCCACCACCAAAGCGCTATTAGTGCATTATCTTGATCAACGGATACTTTTCTATACCACACGCAATGAAACCCATCTAACAGCGATTAATAACCAAACTAATCAACTGGAGAGCGCCCTGTGGGTTGAGTTGCTAGAACCGGTGAATCAGCGCCCTGATCCCGTCAGAGCTTTGGTGGTTTCTGGGATGAATGATGTTTTAAATTCAGCGGGTTACACGCAGGCCGCTTGGTGGAATAGAATTCCACACGCCGCCTGGTTGTTGATGCTGATTATTGCGGTTTGTAGCTGTACGCTGGTGGGATATGGTTCCAAACAGGGCAAAAATGGCAAGATCATGACCTTGATATTGCCGCTGGTGATTTCGTTCTCTTTTATGTTAATCGCCGATATTGATAGCCCACGCGGTGGGATTATTCGCGTGAAGCCGCAAAACCTGCACAGTCTGGAAGAGAGTTTGCCGCCTCTCATCCACCCGCAGCAATAAAGCAAAAGAGTGCCAGTTGGCGCTCTGAGGTTAATGACAAAGTGTCAGCGGCGGAGAGGACAGATAGATCGTAAAGACGCCGTAAATCCATCCATGGAGGCTCGAGCCGCGCCATCCTTG